>JANPIL010000408.1:0-14993 GCA_031424975.1 Sphingobacteriales bacterium | reverse complement strand
CGAACGTAATCAACGGGCGGTAAGGGTGCATTGGAGTTTTACGGTAGCTGCCGCCGAAGACAAACTTAAAGGCTGGTATCAAAAAGTTAACCCTGCCAATAAACCACCGGATTCTACAAATTAAATTGGAAAAACACTAGTTTCCACTTGGAATTTTGCCTATCGTAATGAGAAACATCTGGATGATTGCGGGTTTGGTGGTTTTGCTGGCGGCTTGCGAACAGAAAAAGGAATTGCCGATACTGGGAGCCGTGGGGCACACCGTTCCGGCCTTCGGGTTGATAGACCAAGACAGCAATGCGGTCAGTAACGCCACGTTCAGGGGCAAAATTTACGTGGCCGACTTCTTCTTCACTTCCTGCCCCACCATCTGCCCCAAAATGCAGGTGCAAATGCAGCGCGTCAATGAAAAATTCCGCAACAATCCCGATGTGCTGCTGCTTTCGCATTCCATTGACCCGAGGCACGACACGCCGTCAGTATTGAAAATATACGCCGAAAACCTGAATGCCGACAGCCGAAAATGGCACTTCGTGACGGGAGACAAAGAGAAAATATTTGAACTCGGGCAGCGCGGCTACATGGTTGCCGCCAAAGACGACCCGGCCGCGCCGGGCGGCATTTTGCACAGTGGCGCGTTGATTTTGGTGGACCGCCAGCAGCGGATACGCGGCTTTTACGACGGAACCCAGCCCAATGAAGTGACCAACCTGCTGTACGACATTGAAACACTGCTCAAGGAAACGAACACGAATGCACCCGCCAACTAAACCCCGACCAGAAAATAGTATGAAAATTATGAGCAAAACCCCCCTGGCAATTCTGACCGCAATTTGCATCGGACTGTTGGCCGCCTGCAACCAGCCCGCTGAAAATGCGGCGCACGACCACGCCGGGCATGACCATGCCGGGCACAACCATGAAGCCACCACCGGAAGCGGAAAATTGTTTGCCGAAGTAATGGCGGTTCACGATGAGATGATGCCGAAACTGGACGATGTGATGGCCTTGAAAAGCCAAGCCAAACGCAAGATAGACCAGTTGGACAGCCTGGCGAAAACCGGCGGGAAGCCGGAAACCACCGAAAAAAAACAGAAACTGGATTCTTTGGTGGCCGAACTTGACCGCGCCGACAATGCCATGATGGACTGGATGCACAACTTCGATTCGGACATGAAAGGCATGACGGAAGCCCGGAAATCGGAATACTTGGAAAGCGAAAAGGTGCGGATAACCGCCGTCAAGGAAAAGATGCTGGGCGACATTGCCAAAGCCACGGCGCAGTTGAAGTGACGGGAGTGAAAATTGCCGCCTGCCGTAAAACCGCTTTCCGGAACTGCCGGGTTTGGCCTTTCCGGAAGATACTATTTTGCCGCACGCTTTGGTAGCAATTAATTTAAGGAATAGTTTGCACGTCCGCGAACAAAAGCGTAATTTTGCCGACTGATTTCGGGGCAATAGCAGCCGATTCGTTTTATCCAAACGCACCATTCCCTCCAAGTAAAAGAAAAAGATGTATCTGACGACCGACAAGAAGCAAGAACTGTTTGAACAGCACGGACAGGCAAAATCAAAAACCGATACCGGCTCGCCCGAGTCGCAAATCGCACTGTTCACTTTCCGCATCAACCACCTGACCGGACACCTGAAAACCAACCGCAAGGATTTTGGCAGCCAACTGGGCCTGCTCAAACTGGTTGGCAAGCGGAGGAGACTGCTGAACTACTTGCAGAAAAACAACATTGAAAGGTATCGTTCCATTATCGCGGAACTCAATATCAGGAAGTGATGCCAGAGAAGGGAAACATTGCCACGCGGCGGTTTCCCTTTTTTTCATGGCTTGCGCACGGCTTGTGCGTGTTATCAAGCGGTCATCATCAGCGGTCATTCGTATGGAAAGCGGCAGAATAATCCAAGGCGGCACAGTAAGCGGCAACATCTCTTCCCATTGCCCGGCCCAATCCTTTATCCCCGCCCCAGTCGGCGTTCAGTTTTCCCGCACTGCCCTCCTGTGCAGCTATGTTTTTTTACCGCCATGCCTCCCGCTGCTGCGGCCTTGATTGCCGTTGGGCAAACGCAAGCATACCATACCAGTACATCATAAATCGACAAATCCATATCCCGCCAACCGTATGTTCCCCAATATAATCACCAAGAATATCCAGATGCCCGACGGGCAGACCATTTCCATCGAAACCGGAAAACTCGCCAAGCAGGCCGATGGCGCGGTGGTGGTGCGCATGGGCAATGCCATGCTGCTGGCAACCGTGGTTGCCAGGCAAGAAGCCAAGGAAGGCGTTGACTTCCTGCCGCTTTCGGTAGACTACCAAGAGAAATTCGCCTCTTCGGGCAAGATTCCGGGTGGTTTTTTGCGGCGCGAAGGTCGGCTCTCCGATTACGAAATCCTGATCAGCCGCTTGGTTGACCGGGCCATCCGGCCCATGTTTCCCGACGATTTCCACGCCGATGTGCAAATCAACATCACACTTATGTCTGCCGATGCGCAGGTTCCGCCCGACGCACTGGCCGGCTTGGCAGCTTCGGCGGCCCTGATGGTTTCCGATATTCCGTTCAACGGCCCCATTTCCGAAGTACGCGTGGCGCAAGTGGACGGACAGTTGGTGGTGAACCCAAGCGCGACGCAGTTGGAAAAAGCGCGGATGCACCTGATTGTGGCCGCTTCGGAGCGCGACATCCTGATGGTGGAAGGAGAATGCAAGGAGGTTTCGGAAGAGGAGATACTGGAAGCCCTGAAACTGGCGCACACGGCCATCCGGGTGCAGGTGCAGGCGCAAAAGGAACTGGAAGCCGAAACCGGCAAGACCGTGAAACGCACCTATTCGCACGAAACCAACGACGCGGCCCTGAAAGAGGAGCTGTACAAACTGCTTTACGACAAGACATACGCCGTTGCCCAGGCACGCAACAAGAACAAGACCGTCCGCAGCGAGGCTTTCCACGCCGTGGTGGACGAATACATCACATCCCTGCCCGAAGGCCACACGGTGAACTTGGGTTTGGTGAAAAAATACTTTCACGACATCCAGAAAGACGCTTCGCGCAATATCGTTCTCAACGAGCAACTTCGCCTGGATGGCCGCAAGACCGACGAGATTCGCCAGATTGCCTGCGAAACCGATTACCTGCCTTCGCCGCACGGCTCGGCGTTGTTCACCCGTGGCGAAACCCAGTCGGTGACCACCGTTACGCTGGGAACCAAGATGAACGAGCAGATCATTGACAGCGTGATGCTGTCGGGCTACCAGAAGTTCCTGCTCCACTATAACTTCCCCGGATTCTCGACGGGTGAGGTGAAACCCAACCGGGGGCCGGGCCGCCGCGAAGTGGGCCATGGCAATCTGGCTTACCGCGCCCTGAAGCAAGTGCTGCCCGCGGAGGAGGAAAACCCGTACACAATCCGTATCGTCTCGGACATCCTTGAATCCAACGGCTCATCTTCCATGGCAACCGTATGCGCGGGCAGCTTGGCATTGATGGACGCGGGCATTAAAATCAAGGCTCCCGTTTCGGGCATTGCCATGGGCATGATTTCGGACAGCAAAACCGGAAAATACGCCATCTTGTCGGATATTCTCGGTGATGAGGATCACTTGGGCGACATGGATTTCAAGGTTACCGGCACCGCCGCCGGCATCACCGCCTGCCAGATGGACATCAAAGTGGATGGATTATCGTACGAAGTGCTGTCGGAGGCATTGATGCAGGCCAAGAAAGGCCGCCTCCACATTCTCAACGTCATGAGCCAGACCATCAGCGAGCCACGGGCCGAGTTGAAGCCGCACGCGCCTCGTTCGGTCATCATCCGCATTGACCGCGACCAGATCGGCGCGGTAATCGGGCCCGGCGGCAAGGTGGTGCAGGACATCCAAAAGGAATCCGGCGCAACGGTCATAATCGAGGAAAAAGACAATGCGGGCTTTGTGAGCATCTTCGCTGTGGATGGCGCGGCAATGGAAAAAGCCGTGCGCCGCATCAAAGGCATCGTGGCCATACCCGAAATTGGCGCGGTTTACCAAGGCAAAGTAAAGACAATCATGCCGTTTGGCGCGTTTGTGGAGTTTATGCCAGGCAAGGACGGCCTGCTGCACATTTCCGAAATCAAGTGGGAACGCCTCGAAACCATGGACGGCGTGATGGAAGTGGGCGAGGAAGTGCAAGTGAAACTGGTGGATGTGGACAAGAAAACTGGCAAATACCGCCTTTCAAGAAAAGTGCTGCTCGCCAAACCCGACGAGAAAACCGCCTGACAGCCGAACATTACCCGGTAATTGGAGGCAGGTGGGTTTGGCCTTTCCCAGCCATACTATTTTAAAATCCGCCCCGCCAAGAACAAAGGTGTGCCAGATACACACGTGCGGGCCGCTACTTACGGGCATTGCCCGTAAGTAACGGCGAGGTTTCGCCTTCTGGAAGCCTGCCGGTTTATCCGTCCCAACACGTCGCACAAGCGCGGAGGGTCAGGAAAGGAGTATTTTTTGGCCGGATTCCGGAAAACACCGCCTCCGGTGCGGAAACACGGCAGAAACCATACCATTGGCAGGACAGTGGCCGGAACGGTTTTTGCTTTCCGGCATTAAGACCGCTGTCGTGCCTTGCCCCGAAGGATTCAGCGGCCGGAACTTTCGCCGGGGGCATCACGTTTAGAAGTATTTGCTGGATACTACAAGCCATCAAGAAACACCCAATTCCAGAATGAGACAGTTAAAAATCAGCAAACAGATTACCAACCGCGAAAGCCAATCGCTGGACAAGTACCTGCAGGAGATTGGCAAAGTGGATTTACTCACCCCGGACGAAGAAGTCGAACTGGCCAAACGCATCCGGGACGGTGATCCGCTGGCGTTGGAAAAGCTGACCAAGGCCAACCTGCGTTTTGTGGTTTCGGTGGCCAAGCAATACCAGAACCAAGGTCTTTCCTTGGGCGATTTGATTAACGAAGGCAACTTGGGCCTGATCAAGGCCGCCCAGCGTTTTGACGAGACGCGCGGTTTCAAGTTCATTTCCTACGCCGTCTGGTGGATTCGCCAGTCTATTTTGCAAGCCTTGGCCGAGCAGTCACGCATTGTGCGGCTGCCGCTGAACCGGGTGGGTTCATTGAACAAGATTTCCAAGACTTTTTCGGAACTGGAGCAAAAATACGAACGCGAACCCTCGCCCGAGGAGTTGGCCGAAGTACTGGACGTGCCAACCAACGAAGTGATTGACACGCTCAAAATCAGTGGCCGCCACGTCTCAATGGACGCGCCGTTTGTACAGGGCGAGGAAAACAGTTTGCTTGACGTGTTGGAAAACGACAGCGAAGATACGCCAGATGCCGGCCTGATCAACGATTCGCTGCGCCGCGAAGTACAACGCGCCCTGTCCACGCTCACGCAGCGCGAAGCAGACGTGATCACGCTCTATTTCGGCCTGAACGGCGAACACTCCATGACACTGGAGGAAATCGGCGAGAAGTTTAACCTGACCCGTGAGCGGGTGCGCCAAATCAAGGAAAAAGCCATCCGCCGGTTGCGCCACACTTCGCGTAGCAAGGCTCTCAAGCCGTATCTGGGCTGATTGTTGGCACAAGATTTTTGAAAAAACGCCGCCTATGCGGCGTTTTTCATTATATTGAACCATGTAATGCTTTTGGATCAATCAACCGCTGCACCCCCATGAAACTGAACATTGTGATTACCAGAGGCGAAAAATACCTGATCGGAACCATCAAGGAAATTCCGGCAGTGCTTACGCAGGGTGAAACCATTGCCGAGGTGAAGGAAAACATCCAGGACGCGCTGGCACTTTACTTGGAGGATATGCGGGAAGAACATATTTCCGGCGCGGTGATTTACCAAGAGGAGTTGACTTTTTGAACGGATGTCAGTCAAAAGAGGCAATTTTGTCAGACATCTGGAGGCCAATGGCTGTGTGTTGCACCGGCATGGTTCCAAACATGACATTTAGAAAAACACGGCAACCGCCAAGAAAACCACCGTTCCCCGCCACCCGCAAATTGACCCGCATCTGTGTGACGCGATTTGCAAACAACTGGACATTCCAAAAATGGACTGACGGTTTTTCGTAAGACAGACATTCCTGTCGTTGCAAGTTTCAAAAATCCAACCTGACGCGCGAATGGGTTTGGCAGACCAAAGCATATTGTGAGAAAAAGGTCTGTTTGTCCAAGCCAAAGCCGGGTTTCGGCTTTCTGAAAGCTGAAAGCCCCGTCTTTAGCGGGGATACTATTTTCCGTCAGTCCGCTTTCAGTTCCTTTTCGTAGCCCGAAAATTCGCTGCGCCACTCGTCGGGCACGCGCACCGACTGGTTGAGCTTATAATTGAACGCCACCAGCACCGTGCTGCCCCGCGCAACCAGGCTTTTGCCGCCGCCTTTTTCATTCACGATCATCTGCTCCAGCTCAAAACTCTTGTTGCCCACATGGCTGCAACGGATGTACAGGTACGGCTCGTCGAGAAAGAAAAGCGGCTGGATATAATCCACGGTGTTGCGCGCCACAATCATGCGCGTGTCCACATCGCGATACGGGATTTGCAGCGTTTCGTGCAGGTAACGCAGGCGGCCCTCCTCAAAATAAGTCAGGTACACCGCATTGTTGATGTGCCGGATCTCGTCCATGTCTGACCAGCGCATTTGTATGCGCCAACGGAAACTGAACGGGCTGAGCAGGGCATCGGGGTCGGTCGGTTTTTGCATGGGAAGCGGTTGGTTGGAAAATGGTTGGTTGCGGGTTGGTTTCGATGCCGGTAAAGGTTTGCAAAAATAGTATCTTTTCAAACCCCCAAACCTGCCGGTTGGTTCGGAGCGGCGGGTTTGGCCTTTCCGGAAGATACTATCTTCCACGCAGGCCCGTTGGTGCGATATGGTGGTCTTTGCGGGTCAGTACGCCTATTTTTTGGGCGCAAAATTTCGGAAATTTGAAAAAATCCGGAATTTTGTCCAATATTCGCGACCGAACCCCAATCCTTGTATTTTCCATGCCGCTCACATTCAACGATTACCAGACCGAGGGTTTTTTTGATGAGATGTTTGATGCGCACGGCAGCGTGAGGCCGCACTGCGACTACCTGAAACAGCGCATTGAGCAACTGCCCAAAGGCGATTTGATGCAACGCCAGCACGCCGCCGAAAAGACGCTGATGCAGCTCGGTATCACGTTCAACGTGTATGACAACGGCGAGGGAACCGAACGCATCATGCCCTTTGACATTGTGCCCCGCATGATCCGCGCCGATGAATGGGCCAAACTGGAACGCGGCCTGAAACAGCGCATCACCGCCTTGAACCTGTTTGTGGACGACATATACCACGACCAGAAAATACTGAAAGACGGTATTGTGCCGCGCGAACTGATTGCCTCTTGCCACTGCTTCCTGCCGCCCTGCGTGGGCCTGAACCCGCCCAATGGCGTGTGGTGCCACATTACCGGCACCGACCTGATCCGGGGCGACGACGGCACGTTCATGGTGCTCGAAGACAACCTGCGCTGCCCGTCGGGTGTGTCGTATATGCTCGAAAACCGGGAGCTTTCCAAGCATTCATACCCCGAAATGTTCGACAAAATCCGGGTGCAGCCCATTTCCAACTATCCCACGCGGCTGCTGCAAATGTTGCAGTACATCTCCAGCAACCCTTTGCCCACGGTGGTGGTGCTCACGCCGGGACGCTACAATTCGGCGTATTTCGAGCATTCGTACCTGGCCCAGCAGATGGGCGTTGAACTGGTGGAAAACAGCGATCTGGTAGTACACGATGGATACGTGAAGATGCGCACCACCAAGGGTTTCCAGATTGTGGATGTGATTTACCGCCGCATTGACGACACATTCCTGGATCCGAAAACATTCAACCCCGACTCCATGCTGGGTGTGCCGGGCATTTTTGAAGTCTATAAGAAAGGCCGCGTGGCGTTGGCCAACGCACCCGGCACCGGCGTGGCCGACGACAAAGTGATATACGCTTACGTGCCGCGCCTCATCAAATATTACCTTGGTGAGGAGGCCATCATCCCGAACGTGCAAACGTACATTTGCGGCGAGGAATCAGACCGGCAGTACGTGCTGGAAAATATTGGTGAACTCGTGGTGAAGGAAGCCAATGGGGCGGGCGGCTACGGAATGCTGATCGGCCCGAAATCCACGAAGGCGCAGCAGCAATTGTTCAGGGAAAAAATCAAGGAAAACCCGCGCAACTACATCGCCCAGCCCACCATTTCGCTCTCGCGGGTGCCGTCTATCGTGGAAAACCATTTCGAGGGCCGCCACGTGGACTTGCGCCCCTACGTGCTGTATGGCGAGAACATCGAGGTGATTCCGGGCGGACTCACCCGCGTGGCACTGCGCAAGGGTTCGCTGGTGGTCAATTCGTCGCAGGGGGGTGGCAGCAAGGATACGTGGGTGCTGTATTAGTTTGGCGTTTACCGTTTTTTCGTTTGCCATTTTATGTCACGTTTATGGCGTTTTGTCCGGTGCGTTTTGAAATTGAGTACGTGAACAAAGAATACCGGTATGTGGTGGCGCGGTTGCTGGACTCGGACAGCAACTTTAGCCTGACCGAAAACACCACCCTGGGCGGCGTGGCCATCCAATCAACGCTCACGATGCCACGGTCCACGGATAAGCACGGCAACCCGCGACTTGATCTTTTTGTGTTTCGTCTCAGACGGCGAGACGATGCAGGTGAATTGGCCGAAGGCCAGATGGTTGAGTTGCTCACCTGACGCAGCCTGAGGTAACTAACCCCGTAAGTTTGTCATTTTCAACGAAAAACGTTAAACTAAAAACCGTATTTCATGCTTTCACGCGTTGCCAATTCGCTTTACTGGATTAATCGCTACATGGAGCGGGCCGAAAACTACGCCCGTTTCATTGATGTGAACTTCAACCTGATTCTTGACCTGCCGCCCGACGTACCCGAGCAGTGGGAGCCGCTGGTGATTACCATGGCCGACGACAAGCTGTTCCGCAAATACTTTAAAAAGCCCACGCGCGAGAACGTGCTGTTTTTCATGACCTTCGACACGCGCAACCCCAACTCGATCCTGACCAGCCTGTTTCAGGCCCGCGAAAATGCCCGCACCATCCGCGAAACCATCTCGAAGGAAATGTGGGAGCACATCAACCGGTTTTATCTGCGCGTCAAGGAGGCTCCGCACGAGTCCATGGATTTGCTGGGTTTCCAGCAGTTCTACAACGAGGTGAAAATGGGCAGCCAGTTGTTTTTCGGCATCGTGGACTCGACCATCACCCGGGGCGACGGCTGGCATTTCGGGCGGGTGGGGCGTTTTCTGGAACGTGCCGACAAGATTTCGCGCTTTGTGGATGTGAAGTATTTCATCCTGCTGCCCAACCCCAAGCTGGTCGGCTCATCGCTCGACATATTGCAGTGGTCGTCGGTACTCAAGTCGGCCAGTGCCTACAATATGTACCGCCAGCAGTACCGCCAAATCACGCCGGTCAGCATTGTGGAGTTCTTGGTCATGGACAAGCTGTTTCCGCGTTCGGTGCTGCATTCGCTGCTGTTTGCCGAAACGTCGCTGCGCGAGATTTCGGGCACCATGCCCAGCATCCGCTACAGCAACACCGCCGAACGCAAACTGAGCCGGTTGCGGTCGGAAATAGAGTTTATGGACGTGGCCGAGATTTTCACCACCGGCCTGCACGAGTTCATTGACGGGTTCCAGGCCCGCAACAACGAAGTGGGTAAGGAGATTTTCGACACGTTTTTCGCCATCAAGCCGATTGGAATCCTGGCTGAATAGTATGTTTCAAAAAGGCCAAACCCGAGGCATGCTTGTCATTGCTTCTTGGATTCAGGTTTCAGAAAACAAAAACCTGCGGTTTTTGGCGCAAGCTAAAGCGTGCGCTACTGCCGAGCCGGAATAGTATCTTTCAAAATGCCCAAACCCACCCGCTGGCGGTGTGCGTATACGGGCAGGTGCCGGGCCGGTGCATTTTGCGAATTTGAAAATTAAGGCGGAAAAGCCGCTTGGGGTGTTACTTTTGCGGGTTGGCTCAACCGTTTTGGATTTTCAATCCGTTTCATCCTGTTTTTTTTAGCACATGACCTTTTGTCTGGGAATAAAAGTAGAGTCGGGCTTGGTGGCCCTGGCCGACACCCGAATCACCTCCGGAGCCGAATATTCCACGGCCCGCAAAGTCTCCATCCACCAGTTTGGCAAGCATTCCATGTTCATCATGACCTCGGGCCTGCGGTCGGTGCGCGACAAGGCCATCACGTATTTCCAAGAAGTGATTGAGAAGCAGGATACCGAATTCGACAAGCTCTACAAGGCCGTCAATGCGTTTGGCAGCCAGGTAAAGCGCGTTTCGGACGAAGACCGCGCGTCCATCATCCAAGCCGGAATGCGTTTCAACCTGCACGCCATTGTGGGCGGCCAACTGGAAAACGACGATGAGCACAAGCTGTTTTTGCTCTATCCGGAAGGCAATTGGGTGGAGGTGGGGCAGAACTCGCCGTTTTTCATCATCGGTAATTCCAATTTCGGCAAGCCGCTGCTGCACCGGCACCTGCGCTACGAAACCGCCATGCGCGACGCGCTGCGGGTGGGTTTCCTGGCGTTTGATGCCACAAAAGTGAGCGTGAACGATGTGGATTATCCGCTGGATGTGGTGCTGTACAAAAACGGCAGCTTCCATATTGCCGAACACCGGCTGAAACGGGACGAACTGAAGGCCACCGCCCGAAGCTGGAACGCACTTTTGAAGGATTCCATCCAGCAACTGCCCACCGACTGGCTTGACCGGGTGTTTGACCCCGGAAACGCGGATCCGAAACCTTGAGCCACGTTCGGCGAAATGCAGGTTAAAGCCAAGTTGAAACAAAGCGTTCCGCCATCCGCACCCTTCAAAACGCACCGCACCATGCACCTGAAAGTGACCCACAGCAGCCGCTACGCCTACCAGAAGCAAGTGTATTTGGAGCCGCACACCTTTTTCCTGCACCCGCCCACGCTGGCTTTCCAAACCATCCGCGACTATGCGATAGCCGTCGGGCCGGAGCCGGCGGTGCTTACGCGCAGCAACGACATTGAGGGCAATGAATTCCACACGGCCAGTTTCCGCGACACCACCGACCAGCTCACCGTCAGCACCCAGTTTCAGGTGGAGACGCTGCGCAACAACCCGTTTGATTACGTGATGTACCCGTTTGATGCCTGCACCCTGCCGTTCCAGTATCCGTTGGAGTGGCGCGGCCTGCTCAAGCCTTACCTACACCCCGCCTCGCGCAACCGCAAGACCGAAAGTTTTGCCTTGCATTGCGCCAACGAGGCCCGGCAAAGCACCCTGCGTTTCCTCATGTGCCTGACCGAGAACATCTACCGCGATTTCTCCTACGAGTTCCGCGAGTTCGGCGAACCCCGCCCGTCGGAAGACACGTTGCGGCTCAAGAAAGGAGCCTGCCGCGATTTCACCATCCTGATGATGGACTGCTGCCGGATGCTGGGCATTGCCGCCCGGTTTGCCAGCGGGTATTTTTTTGGCAGCCCCGGCAGGGAGCGCCACCTGCACGCCTGGGTAGAGATATACCTGCCCGGAGCTGGTTGGCGCGGCTACGACCCCACCGAAGGCATAGCCGTGGCCGACCGGCACATCTTGCTGGCCTCCTCCGCGTATCCGGCATTGGTTGCGCCGGTGCAGGGCAGTTTCCGGGGCGATGCCACGGCAAGCCTGATTACCGAAGTGGGCATTGAGTATCTGGCTCCGTAGCCGGTAGGTCGGCGGCGGAAAATAGTATCTTTTGAAAAGCTGAAAGTCCCGCATTGAGCGGGAGCCAAACCTGCCACCTACACTTTTGCGGTGGTTTTGGCCGCCGCGCCAAGCCCGGCACGCTACGAAATCCGGGTCGATTTGCCTATTTCGCGGCAATAAATTTGTGTTATTACCGGAAATGTGGTTTTTTTGAAGAAAACTGCATAGATTTCACCGGGTAAAAGATTTCATTGCAAAATGATGTGCTGAACAAATAACTCATTTTCAGCGTATTAATCGCAAAACATTGAATCCTTACCCATAGCGGGCGAACGGATATTTGATGTGATTTTTCCGATACATCGTTAATTTTTTCACTGCCGCCACCTTTTTCAAAGCACAACACCCATTAATTTACAACCCTAATGAAAAAACAGTACGCAATCTTTTTTGTCTCGTTGTTCCTTTGCCTGTTGTGCTTCAAGGGATTTTCCCAAAGTGCCCGGACACTGACCAAGAAAGGCGACAAATTCCTGAAAAAAGACAATTTCCACAAGGCACTCGAAAACTACCGCCAAGCCGTGGCCGCCGATGCTTCCAAAGCCACGGCGCATTACGGGCTCGGCATCACCAACCTGCTGCTGTACAGCAACAAGGAATCGCTGGATCACCTGCGCAAATCGCAGGAACTGGATGCCAAGGTAGACAAGCACTATTATTATTGGCTGGGCCGGGCTTTCCATGCCAACGCGCAGTTTGATTCGGCGGTGGCCGCCTACCGCGTGTACCTGAACGATGAAGTGGGCAAGCGGGATGCCCGCCAGGAGGCGGTCAAGACCCTGATCTTGCAATCTGAATTTGGCAAGACATTCATCTCCAACCAAGTTGACTACCAGATAATCAACCTTGGCGCGGAGATAAACACCGAATATTCCGAGCACAGCCCGACCCTGACCAGCGACAAGCAGACACTGTATTTCACCTCGCGCCGCCCCACCAGCCCCGACGAAATCACGCCGCGCGGCGATGGCTGGGAAAACATCTACACGGCCGGTGGCCGGGGCAGCCGCTGGAGCGGCACTTCGCTGCTACCCGGCCAAGTGAACGAACGCAAGGTGCACACCTCCAACGTGCAACTCTACGACAACGACAAGAAACTGCTGCTCTACAAGTCCAGCAAGTTCGGCTCGCTGTTCCAGTCCGAATCCGAAGGCGGCGTTTCGTGGGCAAAATCGAAGCCGTTCGCCAAGTTTACCAACACCCAACGCTTCGAGCCGGCCGGGTTCGTGATCAAGGATGGCAGCGTGGTGTATTTCTCTTCGAGCATGGGCAACAAGAACGGCAACTTGGACTTGTGGGTGTCGCGCCGCCAGGAAACCGACAGCACCCAATGGAGCGAACCCGAAAAACTGCCCGATGTGGTGAACACCGATGCCGACGAAGACGCGCCTTTCCTTGCCGAAGACGGCCTGACGCTGTATTTCAGTTCACGCGGGCACGACAGCATGGGCGGCTTTGACGTGTACAAGACTGTTTATGAGCCTTTTACCCGCACCTGGAGCAAGCCTACCAATATGGGTTATCCGGTGAACACACCCGGCGAGGATACATTTTTCGTGACCGATAGCACCGGAAAAACGGGTTACCTGACTTCCAACCGGCAGGGAACGCTGGGGCAGGAGGATATTTATTTGGTGAAGCTGTTTGAGAATGTGATCGTGAAAGGCCAAGTAAAAATCAAATCCAGCGGAAGGCCACTGCCCGACTATGTGCTGGCTTTCGACTCGCAACGGAAACTGGGTGTGAAAGGCAACGCCATTTCGGGAGCCGACGGCAACTATTCATTGCAACTGCGTTCGGGCCATACCTATACTGTGGAGGTGAGAAAACAAAACGGCGAGGTGGTGCTGACCGATGATGTGGAAATACCGCTGTCGGAGAATGAAAACGCGGAAATAGTCAAGAATTTTGAGTTGGACATTGCCGATACGGTCAGGCTGGCCTCGGGCGAACGTATATTGCTGCAAAACCTGAACCTCGTGAAAATCCGCTACAAGGAAATGGACACACTGTCCATTGACGGCGAAGTGCGCGACAATGCCGGAACCATTGCCGGAGCCACGGTGCGCATCCGCGAGGAAGCCAACGACCAGACACTCTACACCACCACCACCGATGGCAACGGTACGTATAGTTTTGGCTTCATACCGGGCAAGCCCACCGACTACGTTATTGAAATCATCAAGAAAGGATACCTGCCCTACATCGTCGTGATCAATTATCCGGATCCGTCGAACAGCAACAAGTTCGTGACCGACCAAGAACTGACCACTGCCTCGCTGAACAGGGTGGATGTGCGTTCAATACTCAGCAGTGCCTTCCCGATCAACATCAAGGAAGGAGCCAAGGCCGTGCTGGGCGGCGTGTACTTCGATTTCAACAGTGCCAACCTGCGCCCCGAAAGCGACATTGTGCTGGACAGGCTGTATGATTTCCTGAAACGCAATCCGCGCATCTCCATGGAAATCGGCGGGCACACCGACAACTTGGGTTCGGCATACGTGAACAAGTTCCTGTCGCAGAAACGCGCCCAATCCGTGGTCAATTATCTGGTCAAGAAAGGGATTGCCAAAAACCGCCTCACCGCCATGGGCTACGGCCTCTCCGAGCCGCTCACCACCAACGACCGCGAACTGAACGGACGTGATGTGAACCGCCGCGTGGAAATAAAAATCACCCGGAAATAGTATCTCCCGCAATGCCCAAACCCCCGGCCGCAAGCCGGGGGTTTTGTTTTGCCCCGACCCCAAAAATCATGCTCCGTTTGCTGCGTCTGTTTGCCCTGCTGGGCCTGTTTTGCCAGGCATCGGCTCAGAATCCCGACATTGACCTGCTGAAACGCATCAATCTGGAACGCAACCGGAACTTGGATGGCGGCTTCACGGCGCTGTCTGGTTCGGTGGTACCGCTGAGTCTGGCACTGCCGCTGGGAATTGCCGGTGCCGGACTGGTTGCCAAAAACCCGGACTTGAAAAGGAAAGGTCTGGAAATGGGAGCGGCGGTGTTGGTCAATACCGGGCTGACGCTGGCCGTGAAATACGCCGTGGCCCGTCCCCGTCCCTACGTGACGTATCCGGCCTTGGACAACACCACCACTGAACCGGACCCGTCGTTCCCGTCGGGGCACACTTCCTTCGCGTTTGCCACGGCAACCTCACTCACCTTGAATTTTCCGAAGTGGTACGTTGCCGTGCCTGCCTA
>JANPIL010000407.1:0-15947 GCA_031424975.1 Sphingobacteriales bacterium | reverse complement strand
ATTTGAAAATAACGCACTTACACCTACAGGTGCCAATACAGAAGACGGTGGCGGAGCTATCCTTATTCACGAGGGCTTTCTGACAATTACAAATTCTACTTTCAAAGGCAATACTGCTCCTAATGGCGGGGCTATCAAGTGCTTGCTCTCAAATTTATCCCTTGCAAATTGTGTTTTTGAAAATAATGCCACCACAGGCACAGGCAATAATGGTGGTGCGGGTGTGATAGTTGACGGGGCTTTTAATGATTCTTCCAACCCCAATACCTACAATCCCGCACGTTCTATTACTATACAGCAATGTAAATTTTTGAATAATACCGACATCAAACAAGGCGGTGGTTTATTCCTTTACACTTACGGAAATACCAATGCAATAATAGACAAATGCTACTTTAAAGGAAATAGCTCGCCTATGGGCGGAGGCTTATGGGCTATGGGCGAAACGGGTGGCACCTGTACTATCACTAACTCTACTTTTGACTCCAACGTCAGTAGTGGGGCTGGCGGAGGAATTGCGACTATAGCCAATGGTGGTCAGACTTTTATCCTCAATATTACTAACTCAACACTCGCTTTCAACCAAGCAAATGGTGTAGGAAGTGGTGGTGGCGGTGGATTATTCAACGCTAATGCGACTGTAGCCATCAGCAATAGTACCATAGCCAAAAACTCAACTAATTCTTTCGGTGGGGGGATTGCAGGTGCAAACAACATTACCATTAAAAATAGTATCATTGCCGACAATACAGCAACAAATAACAATGGTGCTTTCGGGGTAAATAATATCCAACGGAATTGCGGTTCAAGTGGCTTTGTAGTTTCGCCACCACCTTATTTTACCAATGGCGGAAATAATTTGGAGTGGCCGATAAGAACAGATTTAACAAACAATGGGCTTTGCACACCCAGTATGACTGTGGCAGACCCTAAACTGGACGATGCGGTTAAAGACAATGGCGGAAGTGTGCCAACACTGGCGATTTTAGCGGGGAGTGCCGCCATAGATGCGGGAAACAACTGCATTTCAACAGACCAAAGAGGTACAGCAAGGAACGGTAATTGTGATATTGGCGCGTTTGAATTCAGCTCGGTGGTAGCCGCTACGCCCCCGCTCACCCCCCAGATATGCACCGCTCCCGCCGCCATCGACATGGCCGGAGCCGTGCCCTTCGGCGACGGCACGCCCGGCAGCATCACCCAGGCAACGCTCCAGACGCTCATCAACACCGGCGGCAAGATTGTCTTCAATGGCGGAAACGCACCCGTCACCCTCACGCTCTCGGCCACGCTGCTCGTGGATGCCCGCAAGGAAGTGATTATTGACGGGCTGGGTCTGCTGACCATCAGCGGCAACAACGCCGTGCGCATCTTCGACAAGGGCGCACCGGCCAACCAGGGCGAAGGCACGCTGTTAGGCCTACAGAACATGAAACTCATCAACGGTCGCACCAACCAAGGCTTGGGCGGGGCGGCCATCCGGGGCAATTTCTTCGGCTCGCTAAAAGTGCATAATGTAGCCTTTGAGGGCAACCAAGGGCCGCTCTCCAACGGTGATGCCTGCGGGGCCGTGTGGACGGGCGGCTACAAGGAGGCCTCATTTGTCAACTGCACATTCATTAACAACCGGGCGGCCAACGGCGGAGCCATGGGTTCCATTGGCAGCAGTGTGTCCATTATCAACTGCCTTTTTGACGGCAACCAAGCTGTGGGTACGGGCGGCACATTCGCGCAGGGTGGCCAAGGCGGGGCGGTGTACACGGATGGCGTGCAAAATTCAGTGAACAGCTACCTGAACATTTGCGGCAGCGTGTTTAAAAACAGCACCGCCGGACACCAGGCCGGGGCGTTAAACGCCTCATTTTACCGCAATCAAGGCAGCACCGGCATCATAGACCGCTGCACATTCGACAACAATAACTGCGCCTCCGCCCAAGGCGGTGCCATGTACCTGCAACTCTCGGAAGGATTGCCAAACATTGGTGCCAATGGCAGCTTCACGGTTACCAACTGCACGTTCAACAACAACAGCACACCCTCGCAAGGCGGGGCAGGTTGGGTGGGGCCAAACACCATCACGGCATTCACCAACTGCACGTTCAACAACAACCGGGCGGTGAGTGGCGGCAATGGCTTGGGTGGCGGTCTGGCTTTTACCGAAAATACCAGCAACACCATCACCAACTGCACATTCGCTTATAACCAAGCCGGTAACTTTGCCGCTTCCATTTTCAACGGCGGCAACACAACGCTGCGCAACACGTTGTTTTACAAGGATTTGATTGGCCAAGGGCAGCAGGCCAACCCGTATGCCGGCGGCTCAATCAATAAATTATCCGCTTTGACCTCGGTGGGAGGGAATATGCAGTTTCCCTCGGTAATCAGTGCGGAGTTCGGCCCTGTAACCGATGAATGGATCAATGAGGAACCGCCAGGTACTGTGCTGATAACCGATGCGCAACTGCAAAACTTGGCCGACAACGGCGGCCCCACGCCCACCATGGCCCTGCCCACCGGCAGCCCGGCCATTGATGCAGGCATTGCCGCCGGTGCACCCGCTACTGACCAGCGCGGCGGCGGCCGCACGGGCAACCCGGACATCGGCGCGTTTGAGTTCGGAGCCTTGCCGCCCGCCTCCACGCCCGTGCTGACGGCAAACCCCACATCGCTGTCTGGCTTCTCCTCCGATCCGGGTACGCCCTCCGCCGCCCAAAACTACGCCCTCACGGGCAGCAACCTTGGCGCAGCCACCGTAACGGTTACGGCCCCGTCCGGCTACGAACTCAGTGCCGACGGCGGTGCGTTTGCCACTGCCGTCGTATTCATCCCCAATCCCGATGGCACACTCAGTAAAACAGTGTCGGTACGGCTTACAGGTGCGGGTTCGGGTACTTTGAGCGGTTTAATCACCCATGCCACGGCCACGGTCACCTTCCCTTCGGTAAGCGTCAGCGGCACTGTTGGGCCGTTGCCCGTGCTGACGGTCAGTACCTCATCGCTGTCCGGGTTTTCCTCCGATCTGGGCAAGCCTTCCGCCGCCCAGAGCTATACCCTCACGGGCAGCAACCTTGGCGCGGCCACCGTTACGGCCACGGCTCCGGCAAGCTATGAACTCAGCACCGACGGCTTTGCCTTCGCTCCCACCCTCGCCCTTGTCCCCAACGCTGGCGGCGCACTCAGCCAAACAGTGTCGGTGCGGCTCACGGGTGCGGGTTCGGGCACTTTGAACGGTTCGATCACCCATGCTTCCGCCACCAATACATTTCCTTCGGTGAGCGTCAGCGGGCTGATTGTGCCGTTGCCGGTGCGGCTGGTGAATTTCCGGGCCACAGTGGTCGGAGACCGTGTATCGCTGGGCTGGGAAACCACGCTGGAACGGAACGCCTCGCATTTCACGGTGGAACGCAGTGGCAATGGCCGCACTTTTGAAGCCATTGGCCGCGTGGCCGCCACGGGCGACACCCGGAACCGGCAGGCATACGGCCTTTTCGATGCCCTGCCTCTGCCCGGCATAAACTACTACCGGCTGCACATGGTGGATCGTGATGATAAAAGTGAATACAGCACGGTGGTATCGGCCACGCTGGACGATGCAACGCCCGCGATGGCTCTGCTGGGCAATCCGGTATCGGGCAACGTTATCCGGTTGGCGGTGCGCAACATGGACGGGGCAAACTACCAATTGCGTTCACTTACGGGGCAGGTTATCGGCACGCAAACGAGTAGCCAAACCGGGCGAACCGTTGAGTTGCGCACGGGCCAGCCGCTGCCCGCCGGGGTGTACCTGCTTGAAGCACAAGCCAAAACCCGCCGCCTGACGCTGAAAGTTGTGGTGAATTAAAGGTGCGTTTTCCGGCTGCCCCAAAAAAGGCCAAACCCATGCGGGTTTGGCCTTTTTAAAAGATACTGTTTCAGTCCATAGTCCACGGACAACAGTCCACAGAAAAAACGGCTTCGTCGGAATGATAAAAGGGGTTCGGGCTTTTTAAAAGATACTGTTTCCGAAAAAACGCAAGTCAGACACTGTGTGTCAGACCGGTATCGCATATCGGCATTCCGGAACAGCAAGGGGGTTTGGGCTTTTCAAAAGATACTATTTTCCGGCCAGCCTTATTCACGCGTTTACTTCCCAACTTTCAATTTCTCGCCCACTGCCACCGACATTGTTGGTTTGCCGTTCCATTCCAGCAGTTGCGCCACCGTTACGCCATAAGCCTTGGCTATTTTGTACAGCGTATCGCCGGGTTTCACTTCATATTCGCGGATGGCCGGAGTGATTGCTGGTCGCGGGGTGGTTTGGCCGTTTGCGGGGATACTATTTTTCAGGGTTTCCGCATTCACAACCAGTTTCTGCCCCACCTTCACGCTGTCGGTTGCCATAAGGCCGTTCAGTTGCCGTAACTCGGCCACCGTGCGGCGGTAGCGTTTAGCAATGGAGTACAGCGTTTCGCCGGGCTGCACAATATGCCCGCCTGCGGTGGCAGGCAGGGTTTGGGGTTTCGGGGAGATACTATTTTCGGGAACCTTGTTCTCCGTCTCGCCGCTCACCACCAGTTTTTGTCCTAGCCGCAACCCTTCATTTTCGGCAAGTCCGTTCCATTGGCGCAAGGCCGCCACCGAAACGCCGTATTGGCGCGCAATCGAAAACAGGGTTTCGCCAACTTGCACTTGGTGCGTTTTCAAGAAAATGAATTCCTCGGTTTCCGGCTGGCTATTCCCTTGGGTATCAGTTTTTTGCGAATTAACGGTTCCGCTGTTTGCGGCGGATGCCACAACCACTTCAGGGGTTTGGGGTTTTCCGGGGATACTATTTTCCGAGGTGCCGTTTTGCTCTGGTGCGGCAATTACCGGCTTGCCCACAACCGGCGAGTCAATGGTAGCGACGGGTTTTACCGGCGGAATTGCGGCACTGATTACTGGTTTTTTTGCCGCCGCCGGATCTGGTTTGGGTGTTGGCGCGGGCAGGTTGCGGATTTCCACGGGCTTGTCGGCCGGGCGGCGGAAACGCAGCCATAATATGCGTCCGTGTACCGGCTTTTCGTTGTCGGCAATCCGGTTTTTATCCTTCAACGCTTTTAACCGGATGCCGTATTTCTGCGAAATCTGCCACAATGTCTCGCCTTCGATGGCGGTATGGAAATGCAGTTTGGCTTTGCCGCGCTTCTTTTTCAGGTAATACACCTTTCCGGCAGCAACCGGTTCAGAGCCTGACAAGTCATTGTAAGCCAAGAATTTGCGCAACGAAACGCCGCCGCGAGCCGCCAGCCCGGCCGCATCATCGCCGGGGCGGGCTTGGATGCCCGGACGGTTGTTGATTTCATACAAGCCGCCTTCCTGTTTCGTAAGCACCGGATATTTGGCACTTTTGCGGGCATCGGCCTCAATGTCGTAATTGTACTCGTAATTGAATGCCAGCGGTTTTTTCTCCGGCAGGTCAATGCGGGCGGCTACCACCGTCTGCTGGTCGGTGAACACGGGCACCAGCACCGTGTATTCGCGGTCGGCGGGCACGCGGCGGCTGTTGAGCCACTTGTTGTACTGCGCCAATTGCTCTTCATCCACTTTCAAGTCGCCGGCAATGTCCGACAGTTTGCGGCCCGCCCCACCTGGATATTCCAGCAGCGACAGCGTGGCGCGGTAAGGGCCAGACGAGGCAATGTTTTCAAACGCGATGCGGTGCGCCAAGTATTTGAGCACGTACCAGTGCGTGCCACCATCAATGTCCATGCGCGTAGAGCCGCGTTCGCGTTCATCAACCAGGTTTTTGGCTCCGCCCACGCCCGTATTATAGGCCAGCAGCGCGTAAACCCAGTTGTTGAAAAAGAAATTGTTGCGTTTCAGGTAGCGGGCGGCGGCACGCGTAGAAGCCACAATGTGCTTGCGTTCGTCCACGTCGCTATTTACGGCCAAGCCCATTTCCAAGGCGGTTTCGCGTTTGAACTGCCAGAAACCCACCGCGTTAGACGACGAAACCGCATCCGAAACCAAGCTGCTTTCTTGGATAACCAAGTATTTGAAATCGTTGGGCAGGCCTTCTTCGGCCAATATCCGCTCGATGATGGGGAAATACAATTGGATGCGTTCAATCTTGGCTTGGCCCGACTTGCTCACTTTTGTCAGTTTTTCCACGTCATCCGCGATTTTCCTCCGTGCTTCGCCCTTGATTTTCAGGCGGATGCCCGCAAAATCCAAGTCGTCGGGAACGTCGGCGGCGGCCACGCAAAGGCAGGAAAAAAGGCAGAGGCAGGCAAGGAGGTTTTTCATGTCGGGGAGATACTATTTTCAAATCAACGGCAAATGTACGTAAGGTATTTTGCGTGCGGCCGGGTTTGCGGTTGCCGATGCGCCCTTACAGCGCACGAAACAAAACAGTATGTTTTAAAAAGCCCAAACCCCGCCCATGCCGCGGGACTTGGAAAGTCCCGCTACCTTTGTAACCCGCTTCTATTTCTTGCGCATCACCGAAAGCCCGTCGCGGATGGGGAAAATCACATTTTCCACGCGCGGGTCGTTTTGGATCATCGTGTTGAAATCGAGCATGGCTTGCAAATCCTTGTCTTTTTTGGCGGCCGCGTCGGCTACTTTGCCGCTCCACAGTACATTGTCGGCAATGATGAAGCCGCCGGTGCGCAGGTTTGGCAATGTCAGGTTATAATATTCGGCATAGTGTATTTTGTCGGCATCAATAAACACCAAATCCCAGGTTTCGGCAAGCACCGGTATGGTTTCCAGGGCATTGCCAATCAGATACTTGACTTTGCCCGAAATCCCGGCTTCGGCAAAATACCCGTTCACTTTTTCGTGCAGTTCCTCGTTCACGTCGAGCGTGTAGAGCAGACCGTCGTCCGGCAACCCTTCGGCGAGGCAAATGGTGGCGTAGCCCGTAAACGTGCCGATTTCCAGAATCCGTTTCGGGCGGATCATCTGCGAAAACATGGCCAGCACGCGGCCTTGCAAATGCCCCGACAACATTCTGGACATCAGCACTTTGGCGTGTGTCTCGCGGTTGATGTGCCGCAACAGCGGCGATTCGGGCGAGGTGTGCGCCTCGGTGTAGGCAGCAATATTTTCGGGAATCAATTCCATTGTCCGCTTTTTGAAAATAGTATCCCTGCCTGTCCGGCAGGCAGGTTTTAAAAAGCCGAAACCCCGGCCAAAGGCAATATCTTGGAAGATGGGAAAAACAGCGGGCGGCAAAACGTTCAGAAGGCTTCCATGATGCCCAGATAAAATCCGGTATTGGCGCGTCCGATGCCATAATCAATCCGGACGTTTATCCGCTCCTTGCGGTTGAGCATGAACCGCAAACCGCCCCCCAATGAATATTTCAGCGTATTCCAGCGCACGTCCGAGGGTCGGTCAAACACATCGCCCAAGCCGGCAAAACCCACCAGGCCAACGCGCCAGAACAGCGGCAGCCGGTACTCGACTTGGGTGGCCACAAAACGCAAGTCGCGGTAACGGTTGCGGGCATAGCCGCGCAGGATGTCTTCGTTGCCCGCCTGCGCCAAAAACACAAACGGCGGGTTACCGAAATTGAGGTTGGCCGAAGTGTTGAAGCACAGGAAATGGTTTTTGCCCCACGGCAGGCGGTGGTAGCGGCTGTAGGTGAGCAGGAAATTGCGGTAATCAAACTCGCCGCCCAATGCGCGTCCGTAAAGATACGAAGACACCTCCAGAAACTGGCCTTTGGTGGCATTGGCCACGTTATCGCGGGTGTCCACCAAAAACACCAGTCCCAAGCCGGAGTTTCGTCCGCCCCGGCTGCCGGTAATGTTGCCTTGCGCCAATTGCTCCGCCTTGTCCGTTTGGAAATTGAAAAGCGAGGAGAAGTTGTAATCGCCGCCGAAGTAAATGTTGGGAGCCAGCTTGCGCATCACCAGCTTCTTGATGCTGAACAAGTTGTATTCGTAGCGTTCCACATTTGTTTCGGGCGTGTTGTTGCCGATGCCGTAATAGCGGTCGGGAAAGTTGCGGTAGCGCAACTCGCCTTTCAGTATCCATCTTTCATCGCGCAGGAAAATATACCAGTAGCTCCAGATGTCCAGTTGGCGGTTTTGCGTGTAGTCGGCCAGCCCGGCAATGTACGAGAGCCGCGTACTCGTGTTTTTTTCGGTGTTCTTGATCTTGAAATAATACGCACCCGCCAAGCCGTAGGCAAGCCGCGTGTCGGGCGTGAAATAGAGCAGCGGAATGGGCACAAACCCGCCGTCTTTGTGGCTGGTAGAATCAAATTTGCTGGCAATGCGCCGGATGAAACCGGGCTTGGTACTGTCGGTGCGGATTTCCGCTTGTCCATGCGCCGAAATGGCCGAAAGACCTAACAGGAGATAAAAAAAACACGGGGCTATTCTCATGGTTTCGGTCTCTGCAAATAGGCCGTCAGGGTATAAAACTCAAGGTTGGTTTTTGCCAAATATATGCGCAAGTTCCAGCCTTTCATGGCCATGCGCTTCAAAACCAATAAAAAATTGAGCCTGACTGGTAAAATAGTATGGTTTGAAAATGCCAAACCCGCCTTTCGGAAAACCCGGATCATTCGGGCAGGTAGGTCAGGTAGCTTGTTTGGTCTTCGACGAGCATTTCGTTGGCAATATCGCGCAGTTGCTCGGCGGTAAGGCGGCGGATGTGGGCGAAAATGTCGGGCAGCGAATCCACGCGGTTCACATCCAGGATGCTGCGCCCCAGCATAAGCATGAAACTCAGGTTGCTTTCCTCGGCCATGGCCAGTTGCCCCATCAGTTGCTCCTTGGCGGTGTGCAATTGCAGGATTCCCATTTTTTTTTCGCGCAACAGCCGCAACTCCTTGTTAATCAACGATATGCTTTTTTCCAATTGCTTGGGTTCGGTGCCGAAATAAATGGCGGTCAGCGCGGTGTCGAGGTAGGGCGTGTAGGTAGCCTCGACGGAATACACGAAACCGTATTTCTCGCGCAGGGCCAAGTTCAGGCGTGAGTTCATGCCGGGTCCGCCCAGAATGTTGATGAGCATGAAAAACGGCAGCCGGTTCGGGTGTTCCAACGGATAGGCCGTGTGGCCGATGGCACATTGCGCCTGCGTGATTGAACGTGTTTTGAGTACGTTTTTGGGCGTATATTGCGCAAACGGAACCCGTTGGCGCACCGATGAGCAAGCCGGGATGGAAGCCAAGTGCTTGTCGGCCAGCTTTTTGACTTTGCTAAATGGAATATTGCCGACCGATGAGAAAACCACACGCGAGGTGTCCAGGTTTTCGGCGATGAACTGCTTGAAATCGTCGCGGTGGAAGGAACGCACGCTTTCGGTGGTGCCCAAAATGTTGAAGCCCAGCGCGTGGTTGTCGAACACAACGGCATCAAACTCGTCTTGGATTGAGTCTTCGGGAGAGTCGTGGTACATCGCCATTTCTTCCAGAATCACGTTGCGTTCGCGTTCAATCTGCCGTTCAGGAAACACCGAGTCAAAAGTAATGTCGGTGAGCAGTTCCACGGCCTTTTCAAAATGCTCGTCGAGCAGCGAGGCGTGGAAGGAAATCTTTTCCTTGGTGGTGAAAGCATTGAGTTCGCCGCCCACGGCTTCGAGGCGGTTAAGGATATGGAACGATTTGCGTTTGCGCGTGCCCTTGAAGGCCATGTGTTCCCAGAAATGCGCAATGCCCTGCTGGTGAGGCTGTTCGTCGCGGCTGCCAATATCGAGCGTGAAGCCGCAATGCGCTATCTTGGTGTGGGTGACGTGCTTATGCAACACGCGGATGCCGTTGGGCAAAGTGTAGCTGTCGTATTCTTCCATGAATCGGTTGGCGGGGCAAAGTGCAAAATAGCAAAAAAAACGGCAGGTTTGGGCTTTTCAAAAGATACTATTTCGGACCTCTGATTTGCAATGATTTTTGTGATTCCCCTGAATGTCCGCTTTCCGGGAAAAATCAGGTGAATCATTTTAATCATTGGAAATCAGAGGTTCAGACGGCGGGTTTGGTCTTTTTGAAACATACTGTTTTCAGCCGCGCCACCGGTGCGCCCATCACTCAAAACACCCTCCCATGCGAATTGGTTTCGATGCCAAACGGGCTTTCAACAACACGACCGGCTTGGGCAATTACAGTCGTTTTGTGCTGGATGCGCTGATGGCGCACCACCCTGAAAACGAATATCTTGCATACACGCCCGCCGTGAAGAGCGGCTTGTACGAGTCTTTTCCCGCTTCGCAAATCCATGTGCCTGATTCCCTGATTGGCGGCTCAGTCTGGCGCAGCCACCTGATTACAAGTCAGTTGCAAACGGATGAAATCAAGATTTTTCACGGCTTGAGCGGCGAACTGCCCACGGGTTTGCGGCGGGCGGGCATCCGTTCGGTGGTGACCGTGCATGACTTGATTTTTCGGCGTTTCCCCGAATTGTACAAACCCATTGACCGCTGGCTGTATGACCGCAAAGCCCGCCGCGCCTGCCACCAAGCCGATGCCATTGTGGCCGTCAGCGAGCAGACCAAACGCGACATCGTGGAGTTTTACCGGATTCCGGCCAGCAAAATCAAGGTCGTTTATCAGGATTGCGACGAGTCATTCCACCGGAAGGCAAACGAAAAAACGGCGGCGGCGGTCAGGGAAAAATACCGGTTGGCCAAACCCTATGTGCTTTGCGTGGCAACAATTGAACTGCGCAAAAACCAGTTCAACTTGGTCAAGGCATTCGGCCAATTGAACCTGCCGGATCACGAACTGGTTTTGGTGGGCCGCAAAACCATCTACCAATCGCGCATTGAAAAATACCTGGGCGAAAACCGGTTGGCCAACGTCCGCATTTTCAACCAAGTACCTTTTGCCGATCTGCCGGTGCTGTACCAGACTGCCAGCGTGTTTGCCTACCCGTCGTTTTTCGAGGGCTTTGGCATACCCATCGTGGAGGCGTTGCACAGCGGCGTGCCGGTGGTGGCCGCCACGGGTTCGTGCTTGGAGGAAGCGGGTGGCCAAGGCGGCCTCTACGCCGACCCGCACAACGTGGCCGACCTGGCTCAAAAACTACACACCGCCCTGACCGATAGCGCATTGCGAAATAGTATGATTCGCGAAGGCCAAACCCACGTGCGGCAATTTGCCGCCCGCCGCATTGCCGGTGAACTGGCAGGCGTGTACGAGAGTTTGTAAAAAACGCCGGGCGGGTTTGGGCTTTTAAAAACTGGAAGTCCCGCCGCAGGCAGGAGATACTATTTTTGCAGAGCGTAGCTGGACTTTCCAAGTCCCGCAGGGTAGGCAGGGGGTTTAGGCTTTCCGGGAGATACTGTTTTTTGTTGTCCCTCCTGCATCGGAAATGCGGAAGGCTTCACTTCAACTCCAGCATCTCGCACGATTTTTCGGCGGCGGCCTGTTCGGCTTTTTTCTTGCTGTAGCCACTGCCTAAGGCAAAAGGCTCGTCGTCAAGCATCAGTTGCGCCACAAACTCCTTGTTGTGGATGGTGCCGCGTTCCTCGACAATCTCGAATTTCAGCTTTTTATCCGCCCGTTGCGCCCACTCAATCATAATGCTCTTGAAGTTTGGGTTGTGCTGCACCACCGAATCCAAATCAAAATACGGCTTGATGAGGCGTTTGGTGATGAAGCGGCGCGAAAACTTGAAACCCTTGTCCAAATAAATAGCCCCGACCAAAGCTTCCAGCGCATCGCCGTGCATGGATTTGTGCGTGAGGGTGGTGCGGCGGTTGCCATCAAAAACAATGAGGCGGTTCAAGCCTATCTTTTTGGAAAGGACGTTCAGCGATTCACGGTTGACAATCCTGGAGCGGATTTCGGTGAGGAAACCTTCATCGCGAAACGGAAATTTCTTGAACAGGAAATCGGCCACAACCGCACCCAAAATGGCATCGCCCAAGTATTCGAGCCGCTCATTCGATTCGCGAAAACCGTCGGCATTGATTTCCTTGGCCACGGAGGTGTGCTGCAATGCCAGCTTGTAGAGTTGCAGGTTGGTGGGGCGGCTGCCGGTAATCTGCTCAATGGCCCTCACCAACTGCTTGTCGTGCGGCGACTTCCTAAAAAGATCGGTTACGAAACCTAACACGGAAGGCACAGGCGGGCGGGTTTATAATTGGAAAACGCGATTCGGCGGGTGGGGCAAACACCGGCAGCGGCACAGGATTTCGGGCAAAAACAGCAAAATAGTATGGAAAAAAACCGCCAAACCCGCCCATTCCAATAGCCCGCAAACTTCATGTTGGCCGGGCAAAGACAAGCCGGAATCAGACTTTGCGGAAGATGATGGAGCAGTTGTGGCCGCCAAAACCAAACGTATTGCTGAGTACCACGTTGATGGGCCGTTGCTGGGCTTTGTTGAACGTGAAGTTCAGTTGCGGGTCAAGCGTATCGTCGTCGGTGAAGTGGTTAATGGTGGGCGGCACAGTTTGGTGCCCAATGGCCAGCACCGAGGCCACGGCCTCAATGGCTCCGGCGGCACCGAGCAAGTGGCCGGTCATGGATTTGGTGGAACTGATGTTGAGCTTGTAAGCGTGCTGTTTGAACAGTTTTTGGATGGCCAGCACCTCCTGCGGGTCGCCGATGGGCGTGGAAGTGCCGTGCGTGTTGATGTAGTCCACCTCTTCGGGGCGCAGTTCGGCATCTTTCAGCGCATTCACCATTACATTGTACGCACCCAAGCCTTCGGGGTGCGGAGCCGTGATGTGGTGCGCATCCGACGACATTCCGCCGCCCACCAGTTCGGCGTAAATCTTGGCTCCCCGCGCCTTGGCGTGTTCGTATTCCTCCAAAATCAAACAACCTGCACCTTCGCCCAGCACAAAGCCGTCGCGGTCTTTGTCGTAGGGGCGTGAGGCGGTTTCAGGGCTGTCGTTGCGTTCCGAGAGGGCTTTCATGGCATTGAAGCCGCCAATGCCCGCTTCCACCACGGCTGCTTCCGAGCCGCCCGTCACGGCAATGTCTATCTTGCCGAGCCTGATGTACGTGAACGCGTCCACAATGGCATTGGTCGCTGAGGCACAAGCGGATACGGTTACGTAATTAGGGCCGCGAAAACCGTATTTGATGGATATGTGGCCCGCGCTGAGGTCGGCAATCATCTTGGTGATGAAAAACGGATTGAAACGCGGCGTGCCGTCGCCGGTGGCAAACGCGGAAACCTCGTCTTGGAATGACCGTAGGCCGCCAATGCCCGAACCCCAAATCACGCCTACTTGGTCAAGGTTTATCGCAGTCAAGTCCAGTTTGGAATCTTGGATTGCCTCCTCGGCCACCACCATAGCATACTGCGCGAAAGGATCCATTTTCCGGGCTTCTTTGCGGTCGAAATACCGGGCGGGGTCGTAATTTTTAATCTCGCAGGCAAATTTGGTGCGGAACTTTCCGGCATCAAAACGGGTAATGGGAGCCGCGCCACTCACTCCGGCCGCCAAGCCGTCCCAAAATTCGGATACGGTGTTTCCTATCGGAGTGAGTGCGCCCAAGCCCGTAACTACTACTCGTCTTAATTGCATACCGTCAATGAACCCACCGGAGCGGGCTTGTGGGAATTCAGAATGAGGGAAGGGAAACTACTTTGCGTTGGATTCCAGATAGGTTACCGCTTGGCCAACGGTGGCAATGTTTTCGGCTTGGTCGTCGGGGATTGAGATGCCGAATTCCTTTTCAAACTCCATGATCAGCTCCACGGTGTCCAAAGAGTCGGCACCCAAGTCGTTGGTGAAACTGGCATCGTTGGTCACTTCGGATTCTTCCACGCCCAATTTTTCGATGATGATTTTTTTTACTTTCTCGGCTATTTCTGACATTTTCTTGTATTTTAATAGTGAAAACTTGCTGCAAAGAAATACATTTCAATCTATATTGTCAAACAATTTTTTGCGGGCCCCAGCCCCGCGCCCCGCAAGACGGAAACCCCATTACTGCCGAAATTGCCTTTGCGGGCGGGCGGGTGCGGCAGTCAAACGCCCCGAAATTTTTTCGGGGCGGGTTTCCGTGTTTTCCCGAAAATTTCGCCAATCTTTGCGAAGCAGGCATTTTGTACGTGTTCCGGCACACGGGGCCTGCAAGCTGCGGCACGCCATTCACACGGGGCAGCAACCGGGTTTGGGCTTTTCAAAACATACTATTTTTTCCGAATCCCATCTTCAAAACCATATCACTCTTCAAAATGAACATCCCATTTAAAAAGACGAAAATCATTGCCACGGTCGGTCCGGCTTCCAATACCAAAGAAATGCTGTTGGAACTGATTCAATCGGGCGTGGATGTGTTCCGGCTCAACTTCTCGCACGGCAGCCACGAAGACCACCTGAAAGTAATCCAGAATGTGCGGCAACTGAACCAAGAGCACCGGTTGAATATCGGACTGCTCCAGGATTTGCAAGGCCCCAAAATCCGCACCCGCGAGGTGGAAAACAATGGCGTGGAACTGGTGGCAGGCAGCCGGCTGGTGATTACGACCGAGAAGATAATCGGCACCCGCGAGCGGATCAGCACCACCTACGTGGAAATGGCCGACGATGTGAACATTGGCGAACGGATATTGCTGGACGATGGCAAACTGGAACTGCGCGTAACGGACATTAACAAAAGCGGCGAATTCAAGGAAGTGATTACCGAAGTGGTGTATGGCGGCACGCTCAAATCCAAAAAAGGCATAAATCTGCCCAACACCAAGGTTTCCATCCCCGCCCTGACCGAAAAAGACCGCGAAGACTTGCTGTTTGGCTTGGAACACAACGTGGATTGGATTGCCTTGTCGTTTGTACGCACCGCCGAGGAAGTCCTTGAAATGAAGGAAATCATTGCCGCGCGGGGCAAGAAAATCCGCGTAATCTCGAAAGTTGAAAAGCCCGAGGCCATCGTTAACATTGACGGCATCATTGCCGCCAGCGACGCAATCATGATAGCCCGTGGCGACTTGGGCGTGGAAGTGCCCGCCGAAGAAGTGCCGATGATCCAGAAAATGATTGCCGACAAATGCAACAAGGCCGCCAAACCCGTGATTGTGGCCACGCAGATGCTTGAAAGCATGATTACCAGTCCGCGGCCCACCCGCGCCGAAACCAGCGACATTGCCAATGCGGTTATTGACGGGGCCGACACGGTGATGCTCAGTGCCGAAACCGCCTCGGGAATGTATCCGGTGGAGGCCGTCCGCTCCATGACCGAAACCATCAGGCAGGTGGAGGAAAAAGCACACATTTATTTTAAGAACCACGCCTATGCCCAGCAAGTGCGCGACGACACTTTCTACAGTAACAATGTGGTTGTCAGTGCCTGCCGCCTTGCCCGCGACACTGAGGCGAAGGCCATCGTGGGGCTCACAAGTTCGGGCTACACGGCCATGCGCATTGCCTGCCACCGCCCGAAAGCGCAGATTTTCGTATTCACTTTCGATGAATCATTGCTGAATACGCTGAGTTTGGTGTGGGGTGTCAAAGCGTATTATTACGACAAGGCGAAAGGGACGGACGAGGTTTTTGAGGACATCAAGAAAATTCTGGAGCAAGGCGGCCACGTGAAGCCGGGCGATGTGATCATCAACACGGGCAGCATTCCCGTGAGCCGCAACCACCACACCAATATGCTGAAAATGAGCATGGTATGAGTCGGGTAAAATAGTATCTTTTCAAAAGCCCAAACCCCGCCAAGACCAGTTGAATGAACACATCCGGAAAATGCGCACCAGCCAACTGCCGCACACACGGATGAATGTTGAGCAGTCGGACAACCTTGAGTTCCTGCTGCAAAAACCATTGAAGGACGACGAGTGGAAACAGTCCACGGACGAGTGGAAAAAAACCGTTGATACCAAACTTGAAATCTTGCAGCAGACTTTGAACCAGATTCTTGACCATCTTGACCGGAAGTAGTGTTCGGACAAGCAATGCGGTTTCGCATCATTGTCCGGCAGGGTTTTTGCTTTCAAAAGGATACTATTTCAGCAATCATTCTCAACAGTTAAACGCACTCTTGGAACATGGCTTTCTCGCGCAGG
>JANPIL010000406.1:0-6765 GCA_031424975.1 Sphingobacteriales bacterium | reverse complement strand
GTAAATCATCTGTTCCAAGGTGATGGGCAGCGTGGTTTCGTGCCCGGCCATGACGTTCGAGGCCGAATCGCCGACCAGGATTATATCCATGCCCGCCATGTCCACGAGCCGGGCCATGGAGAAATCGTAGGCAGTGAGCATGGCGATTTTTTCGCCACGCAGTTTCATTTCCTGCAATATGTGGGTGGTGATGCGCTTGATTTCGCTGTGGGTAGACATGGTTCTCCGGTTATCGTTAAAAAATAGTATGTTTCAAAAAGCCCAAACCCAAAGCCTCCCCCCTGTCTGCCGACAGGCAGGCAACCCCCTCCGAAGGAGGGGGCTAAATAGTATCTCCCGGAAAGCCAAAACCCGGCCCTTTTCACAACCGGATTTCCATGTCCTTGGCCGCTTTGGCCGCCGGAAAGTAGGAGGCCACAAAAGTAATGATGGCAATGGTAAGGCCAGTCACCACAAAATCCTCGACGCGAATTTTTACCGGATACTCATCCACAATGGCACTTTCCATGCCCATTTTGAACCAGCCAAAAAGAATCTGCGAGGAACACAGCAGGAAACCGGCCGCCAAGCCCGTAAGTGTGCCAGTGCCGGCAATGATGGCCCCTTCGGTGAGGAATACTTGGCGGATGAAACCAGGCGAGGCCCCCATGGCCGATAGCACCGCCACATCCTTGTGCTTGTCGATGGCGAGCATGGTCAGCGAGAAGAAAATATTGAACGAGGCCAACGCCAGAATGGCCGAAAACGTGATGTAGACAAACAGTTTTTCCCAGCCAATGGCTTGCAGCAGGCTGGCGTGCTGCTCGTCGCGATCCTGCACCAGATAGTTTTTTCCCAGCGTTTTTTGCAGGCTTGCCTTCACATCATCCAGGTTTCCGCTGCCAGCCAAGCTGATTTCCAAGGCATTGCGCCGGTTGCCGAGTTGCAGCAAATCCACGGCAAATGCGAGCGGCACAAAAATGTAATCCTTGTCGTAGCGTTGCTCCAAAGCAAACACACCGCCCGCCCGCACGGCACTTTTGCGCACGGCATCGGGCGAGTTGAGGTTTATGTTCTTGCGGCTGTTGTTCGGATACCAAACCTGCATCGGGTTCATCTCGTCCATCACCGTGACCGAAAGCGCATACTGCACACCGCTCCCGATGATGGCGTACATTTTGCCTTGGTGGCTGAGCCGTGCGTTTCCGGCCACCACCGCACTGTCAAGCCCGTTCTGGTGGATAAACCGTTCGGGCACGCCGCGCATCCGCGCCACCATCTGCGCCTTGCGGTAGGACAGGAACACATTGTCTTCCACGATTTCGGCCACGTAGCCCACACCTTCCGTGGCATTTATGCGGGCCAGCAGGGCGGGCGTGACGGCAAAATACTTGCCGTAGGCGGGCTTGATGCTCAGTTCCGAATCAAAAGTGCCTTGCAAGCTGCGGAAAAGCTCTTCCAAGCCATTGAAAACCGACAGCACAATCACCAAGGCCATGGTTCCCACGCCCACGCCCACCATGGAGATGACGGAGATGATGTTGATGAAGTTCGTTTTCTTCTTGGACAAAAAATAACGCCGGGCAATGAAATAGGAGAGGTTCATGGATGAATTCGGATTTCGGAAAGCGGATTCGGGAATGAAAAGGGTCGGGGTTCCGGCTTTTTGACAGATACTGTTTAGCCCCCGACCCCGAAGGGGGAGTTTTAAAAGCCCCCTCTGTCGGAGGGGGTTGGGGGAGGCCTGGGGTTTCGTGCTTTTCAAAGATACTATTTCGTGACGGCGATTTGCAATGAACACCGCTGCCGGATACTCATTCCTCCTCGCCAGCTTCGTCGGGAGCCGCCGGAATTTCCAGCCCGGCAATGAGCGTGTCCATTTTGGCGGCATACTCGGCGGTGTCGTCCATGAAAAAGACCAGTTCGGGAATCACCCGCACTTGGTTGCGGATGCGTACGGCCAACGCCTGCCGGATGGCTTTTTTCTGTTCGTTGACCTGCCCGAGCAATTCCCCCTTGTTTTCGGCCAGCAGGAAACTCAAGTACACTTTTGCCACACCCAAATCGGGGCTTACCCGCGCTTGGGTAACGGTAATCCACGCCTTGCCAAACAGGCTTTTGGTGTCCTGCTGGAAAATATCGCCCAGTTCCTTTTGAATCAGCCGCGAAAATTTTTGCTGTCGTTTGCTATCCATACCCGCAAAAGTACGAAAGTATTGGCAATTCCGTTTTGCCGTTGCCTGCCCTTTCACCGGGTCTGGCGCGAGGTTCTTACCTCGTGCCGCCCACGTGCCGAGATTCCCTGCCTGTCCGGCAGGCAGGCTATCTCGCGCCAGAAATCCGCCAGTCACAAAAAACGGAGGTTATCGTTCGGATTCCTGGAAAAGGTTTCTCCCGCTGTCAGGAACGATGGGAATGGGACATTCGTCAGCAAGCCCACTTTGCAGGGCATCGGGTTATTTGCCTGTCGCACCCACGTAGAGTGCCTTGCCTCGGGGTGCTTCCTTCCAACCCGCGTCCCTTAGCGGGGAACGGGGAGAAAGGGTGAAATCGCTTGCTTTCCTGTTGTTGAACTGCGGCTCGGCTTTGATGGCTGAACCGCCATTCAACGGCATCAGGGCGGGGAAAGATGGATTGCTCGAACTTTCCGGTTGCGGCGTGTTTACCTGCCATTCCACGTTGTGCGTTACGATGACGTTCCTCTCGCTGAAGGTTTTGCCCACTTGCGGGGACGGAACGGATGAGCCGACGGCAAAGCCGTAATTGGATGCCGAAATGTTGTTGTAAATATAGACGTGACTGATATTGGACGACCGGATGTCTATTCCGCCCGTAAGGCCCGCCCAGTGTTTTGCCGACCCATTGTTCACTATCGTATTGTTGTACACGTAAATGTGGCTGCGTTTTTCGTTTTCGCCCCACACCCCGAAAAGCACGCCCGACGCGCGATTGTTGTAAAGCAGGTTGTGGTGGATGAACACGCTATCCATCGAGGAGTTTTTGTCTTCTGCCGACACCGCCATGCCCCATTCGCAACCGTACACTTCATTGTGGTGAAATTCAACGTGGTGCAGGCGGCCAAACCAACTGTCCACGTACAGGCCCTGCCGGGGCATACGGTAAACCTTGTTGTGATGCACCACGCCGTAGGCACTCACTTCCTTCACATCGATGCCTTCTTTAAATCCATCGTGCACCAGATTGTGCGCCACCTCAAAATGGGTTGCTCCCGCGATGGAAATGGCCTCGTGGGGTGCTTCGGAAGGCCGTTTCAGGCCAGCCGGAATGCGTTCCATGTCATTCGCCTTGGTGACTTCACAATTCAGGATTTTACAGGAATCGGCATACCAGAGGCCAATTCCCGAATTGTATGAACCCTCCGTCTTGCAATGGCTGAGTTCTATATGAGAAGTGGATTTGCCGGTTACGAGAATCCCGGTCGCGTGTGAGTTCCGGACGGTGATATTTTCCAACCGCACAAAACGGGCATCTTGTACGGTGATCACCCCGAAATTCAAGAGACGTGCAGGGTGGATGGCAGGATTGTAAGAAGACAGGTAATCGCTGCCGTCGAGCACGACTTCTTCACCGGGTCGGGGCATGAAGGTGATCCAGGCCTTTTTTGTACCCGATGCGTTGATGACGATGGGTGCCGACAAGTGATACACCCCGCCCGGAATGAACACCGTATCCCCCGGTTTGCTTTGGGCCAGCATCTCCCTTAACCTGCTCTCGGATGGAGCCTTTTCTGAAACAGGCGTGCGTTGCGAGTAACCGGCAGTAGCACTCAGCAGAAAAACCCCGAAAACGAGGGTTGAGGCAATGGATGTGGCGGCTTTCAATTGGCAGAATGGTTTGTGTTTCCAAATATAGGCAGTACGGACGGGCATTTCCAACAACCGCGCGGTGGACTACGAATCCGAAATAGTATCCCCCGAAAATGCCAAACCCGCCTCTTTCATTTCTATGTGATAGCTTTGGGTGCTACCTTTGGGCGGATAAAAAAGCGATTCCCCGCTCCGAAATCCTCACGCCACAATCATTTCCCATGCTTCGTCTTTTGCTTACGGGTGGTTTCAGTTCGGTTTTTGTGGCGTGGTTCCTGCTCCTGGCCTTGCGCATTCCGCTGATGCTGCACGGCCTGCCGCTCACCCAGCCCGAGCTGAACTGGATGCTGGTGGGCGAACGCATCCACCGGGGTTTCATGCTCTACACCCAGACCTGGGACAGCCTGAGTCCGCTTTCGGCGGGTTTTTACGCGCTGGCGGATGTGGTTTTTGGCCGGTCGCAGGTGGCTTTGCAAGTGCTGGGCTTGCTGGCGGTAATGTTCCAGTCGGCATATTTCAGCTACTCGCTGCAACGCCACAACCTGTACAACGACCGTACGCACCTGCCCGCCATGCTTTACGCGCTGTGTGCCAGCCTGTTTTACGACAGTTACACGCTTTCGCCGGTGTTGCTCGGGCTTACGTTCCTACTCATCGCACTCAACGGTTTTTTCGCCCAGCTCAGCAAGGACGGCACTGACAGCGAGCCGTTTGGCATTGGCTTTTACGTGGGCGTGGCCACGCTGTTCTACCTTCCGTTCGGGTGGTTTGCCGGCTTTGCCTTTGTGGGCTTGCTCTTGCTGTCGGCGGTGCGGTTGCGCAAGTTTTTGCTGTTGGTTTTTGGCTTCGCGCTGCCCATCATCATCGTGCTGCTGGTGTTTTACCTGCTCAATGGCTACGAGGCGGTGTATTACAATTGGATTGCCGTTTTCTTGGAGCGCGACATTCAATATTACGTTGATTTCCAGATGCTTGCCCTTGTTGTTTTACCAATGGGGCTGCTGCTTTTGCTGGCGGCCACGCAATTGCTGCGCGGCAACACCCGTTCGGTCAATTTCCAAATCCGTTGTCAGCAACTGATGTTTTTCTGGCTGCTCACCGCCGCCGCCTCGCTTTTTTTCGCACCCGACATGGCTCCGTACGCCTTTCTGGTTTTTGTGCCGCCCGTGGCGTTTTTCAGCACCTATTTTTTCCTGCTCGTCCGCAAACCGTGGCTCGGCGAAGTGGCGTTCCTAACCGTGCTGGGGTGTCTTGCATTCAACAACTGGGGCCGGTTTTACCTGCCAGTGGCCGCGCCACTGTGGAAAGACCAACGGCTGACCGTGGCCGAAACCGGAAACAAGGTTTCCCAAAAGCGGCTGCTCATTATCGGGCCCGGCTTGGATGAGTACCGCAACAACACGCCCGCCACGCCGTATTTGCATTGGCGGCTGGCGCGCCGCCACTTTGAAAATCTGGACAACTACGTGACGGTGATTGAACTTTACGGCAATTTCCGGCGCGATATGCCCGATGTCATCATTGACAAGCAGGCGGTGGTGCCCGTACTTTTCAACCGGATTCCAGCTTTGGCCAACCAGTACCGAAAAGAGGGGAATGTGTACCGGCGGAAATAGCCTCCCCCAACCCCCTCCGAAAGAGGGGGCTTTGAAAACTCCCCTGTCCGTCCGGCAGGCGGGCTTTCGGGGAGGGGCTGGGGGTGGGGCTTCTGGGCTATATCTTCTCCACGCGGGTTTGGTGCCGCCCGCCTTCAAATGTGGCCGACAGGAAGGCGCTGACGCACGCCTGCGCCTCGCCGGGACTGACAAAACGGGCGGGCAGGCACAACACGTTGGCATTGTTGTGCTGCCGGGCCAAGGCCGCCACTTCCGGGTTCCAGCACAAGGCTGCGCGGATGCCTTGGTGCTTGTTGGCGGTGATGGCAACGCCGTTGCCGCTGCCGCAAATCAGGATGCCGAAATCGAATTCGTGCCGCTCCACGGCTTCGGACAGCGGGTGTACGTGGTCGGGATAATCCACCGAGGCAGTGCTTGGCGGGCCGAAATCATGCACTTGGTGGCCTTGCCCGGCCAGCATGGTTTTCAGGGTTTCCTTGTATTCAAATCCGGCGTGGTCGCCGCCAATGGCTATTTTCATGGTCGTGGTCGTGTTTCCAAAAAGAGGGGTTTGCTTTGCCAAAGATACGCGAATGCCCGTTTGCAATTTGCGTTTTCCGGTATTGTGATTGCCAGAAAGTGTAGTTTCAAGTGTCTTTGCGGAAGAATCTTGCGGCCATGCCCGGTCTGGAAACCGCCATGTTGGCCACGGGATTCTTTGGGAACAGCAAAATAGTATCTTTGCGAAAGCCCAAACCCGAGGCCTTCAGGTCTCTCCCCTGTCTGCCGACAGGCAGGCAACCCCCTCCGAAAGAGGGGGCTAAAAAAACAGTATCTTTCCAAACCACAAAACCCAATTCCATTTCCGCAATGATTGTAGATATTTTCATTCCCTGCTTCGTGGATCAGGTGGCCCCGCAAATAGGTTTCGACATGGTGAAAGTGTTGGAAAAAGCGGGCTGCCAAGTTAATTACAATCCGGGCCAGACGTGCTGCGGACAGCCTGCCTTCAATGCCGGTTATTTTGACGATGCCCGTCAAGTGGCGGTGAAGTTTTTGAAGGATTTTCCGGATGCGAGCCGCTACGTGGTTATGCCGTCGGCTTCGTGCGCGGGCATGGTGCGCAACTCGTACGAGATGCTGTTTCCGAAAGAATCGCCGCAACACGCCGATTACCTGCGGCTTGCCAAGAACACCTACGAATTTACGGAATTTCTGGTGGATGTACTGGGAATCAGCGCGATAGCCGGAGCCAAACTGCCCGGACTCGCCACTTACCACGATTCGTGCAGTGCCCTGCGCGAATGCCAGATCAAGGATGCGCCCCGCCAACTGCTGCAAAATGTGGAAGGTTTGAGACTGCG
>JANPIL010000405.1:0-2476 GCA_031424975.1 Sphingobacteriales bacterium | reverse complement strand
TTCCACTTGCCAAGCTACCCGAATGGTAAAAACCGATACGCTTCCGGGAAGGACAATCGTGATTGACAACCGGGAGTTTTTGTACTTCAGTGGCACTTCTTACTTGGGAATTGCGCGTAATGCCGAGTTTCAAGCCTATTTGCTGGAAGGATTCGGCCGATACGGGACAAATTTCTCCAACTCGCGCATTTCCAACGTCCGGCTTGCCATTTTTGAGGAAGCGGAAAACCATTTGGCGGCATACACCGGAGCCGAATCAGCCTTGACGCTTTCCTCCGGTTTTTTGGCGGGACAATTGGCAGTCAGACAGTTGCAAGCCGAGGGGAGTTTTGTGTACGCTCCCGACACGCATCCGGCTTTGTGGCTGGAAAACACGCTTACGGTGGCCGGGCAATCGTACACGGACTGGGTGCAAAACCTGTCCGAAACGCTTGCCAGCATTGCCAATCCGCACATTGTTTTGCTACTCAACTCCCTGAATCCGCTGCACGTTGAAAAATACGGTTTCGGCTGGGTCGCGCAATTGCCTGACACCAAGACGTTTACCATTGTCGTGGACGATTCGCATGGCTTGGGCGTGATTGGCAATGATGGCAGCGGCATCTTCGGCCAAATCCAAACGCCGCCGCACGTGGAGCTGATTGTGACCGGCTCGTTGGGCAAGGCGTTGGGCTTGCCGGGCGGGGTGATTTTGGGAAGCCGCAAACGGCTGGAGCAATTCAGGAAATCGCCTTTTTTCACGGCGGGTTCGCCCATGTCACCGGCCTTTTTGCACGCTTTTTTGCAATCCGGCAAACTTTACGCAATGCTCCGCCAGCGGCTGTTTGAAAATAGTATCTTTTTCGAAGCCCAAACCTCCGCCTCGCCGTTGTTCCGGTCTTTCGACAATTATCCGGTTTTCCAAACCGATGCCGAAGGTTTGTACGAATACCTATACCGACAGAAAATTCTGGTTTCCAGCTTTCCTTATCCATCGGCGTATCATTTGCCCATTACCCGTCTGGTTGTCAGTGCCTTGCATACGCGCGGAGACATGGAGGAAGTAGTCGAAAAGGCAAATGCGTTCGCTTGAGCCGGGTTTGGCGGTTTTGAAAGCTGAAAGCCCCGTTTCCGCCTTTGGCGGAACTTTTAGCTTTAGCGGGGATACTATTTTGCCGCCGCTTTCCGCCGTGCCATTTCCTTGCGTATCAGGTTGAATTCGCGGCTGGTTTGTCCGGCAATGGCCGTGTTTTCAGACGCGCGGCGGAACAAATACGGCATTACCGCCTCCACCGGGCCATAAGGCACATATTTGGCAACATTATAACCGGCGTGTGCCAGGTTATACGACAGGTTGTCGCTCATGCCGTAGAGTTGGGCGAAGAAAACGTGCGGGTCGTTGGGTGCAAGGCCGTTTTGCCGCATGAGCCGTATAAGTTCGTGCGTGCTTTTCTCGTTGTGCGTGCCCGCGCAAACGGCAATCTGCGGGTAATGCTGCATACAAAACTCCAGTGCGTCGTCAAAATCACGGTCGGTGGTTGGCTTGTCGGGCTGGATCGGGTCGCGGCGGTTTTCATCAGCAGCCTCGCGGCGTTCCCGTTCCATGTACGCGCCACGCACCAATTTGGCACCCAAAAAATAGCCTTTGGCTTCCGAATCGGCGTGAGCATTCTTTAAATTGTGCAACATATCCCAACGGTACAGTTGATACGTATTGTACACGATTGGCTGTGTGCGGTTGAATTTCGCCATCATTTCGTAGGCCAGCGCATCAATGGTATCCTGCACTTGGGTTTCTTCGGCATCCACAAAAATGCGGACGCTACGCTGGTGTGCCGCCTGACAAATACGTTCCACCCGTTGCTTTACCGTCTCGTAATCAGCTTGTTCCTCGGCCGTAAGCGTTTCCTTGCGCTGGATTTTTGCCAGCAATTCCGTGGGTGCCACGCCGGTAACTTTAAACACCGAAAAGGGAATGGCCGGATTGTCCGCCGCTTTTTCTATCGTTGCGATAATCTCCCGGGTGGTTGCCTCAAACCCGGCGGTTGTTTCAGCACCTTCCACGGAATAATCTAATATAGTGCCGATGTTGAATTTCCACAGGCTTTGGATAGCTTGCCCGCATTCGGCAATGGTTTCGCCGCCGCAAAAATGCCGGAATACCGTGTGCCTGACAAGGATTTTGACCAACGGAAACCGTATTTGAAATGCCAGTTTGAGTGCCGCCGTACCCGTTTTTACCAGGAAATTGTTGTTCATGGAGGCAAAAAGCCAGTACATTTTGCGCAGTTCAGCATCCGATTTCGCGGAAAACGCAATGTTTGTATCGTCGAAGGAAACCGGCTTGGTGGAAATCCCTGCCGTGTTCGGGTCGGTCATATATAAAGGATATGAATGAATGGGTAAACAGCGATTTTTAAGAGGTTTGCGGTAAGTTGTCGTGCCTTGCCGAAAGCAGAACGCCGGTGCGGCAAAAACGGTTTGCGCGGGGAAAGAG
>JANPIL010000404.1:0-22160 GCA_031424975.1 Sphingobacteriales bacterium | reverse complement strand
GGCTACGTGGGTATGCGCATCGCGACCAAGGCTAATGTGCGCACGGCGCAGGCGGCCCGCACGAGCTTGTCTAAAGCCTTGTCGGTGTCGTTTGCGGGCGGTTCGGTCATGGGCTTGGGCGTGGCCGGTTTGGCGGTGCTGGGCTTGGGTTCGCTGTTCATCGCGTTTGCCGCGTATTTCGGTGGCATCGGGCCGGACGGCATGATGAACGCCGAACGCATGGAAATAGCCCTGGAAGTGCTGACTGGATTCTCGCTGGGAGCTGAAAGCATTGCCTTGTTTGCCCGCGTTGGCGGTGGCATTTACACCAAGGCCGCCGATGTAGGCGCGGATTTGGTGGGCAAAGTGGAGGCCGGAATACCGGAGGATGATCCGCGCAACCCCGCCACCATTGCCGACAACGTGGGCGATAACGTGGGCGACGTGGCCGGTATGGGAGCCGACTTGTTTGGCTCGTACGTGGCTACTGTGCTAGCAACAATGGTGCTGGGCCGCGAAATAATCGTGAGCGATGAGTTTGGCGGGATGTCGCCGATTTTGCTGCCCATGCTGATTGCCGGTTTCGGCATTGTTTTCTCCATCATCGGCACATTTTTCGTGCGCATCTCCGACAGTGCCGCCAACATCGGGGCCGTGCAAACCGCGCTGAACCTCGGCAACTGGGGTTCCATCGCGCTGACCGCCATTTCATCGTATTTCATCATCGACTGGCTGCTGCCGGCTAAACTGATGCTGCGCGGCGTGGAGTTCACTTCCATGGATGTGTTCTACGCGGTGCTGGTTGGCCTGGTGGTGGGCACGCTGATGAGCCTGATCACCGAATATTACACGGCCATGGGCAAGCGGCCCGTGAATACAATCGTGCAGCAATCGTCCACGGGCCACGCAACCAACATTATCGGCGGCTTGGCGATGGGCATGGAATCCACGACGCTGCCGATCATTGTGCTGGCGGCGGGCATCTACACTGCCTTCGAGTTTGCCGGTTTGTACGGCGTGGCCATTGCCGCCGCCGGCATGATGGCAACCACCGCCATGCAATTGGCCATTGACGCGTTCGGGCCGATTGCCGATAACGCCGGTGGCATTGCCGAAATGAGTGATTTGCCCAAGGAAGTGCGCGAAAAAACCGACATCTTGGATGCCGTGGGCAATACCACCGCCGCCACCGGCAAGGGTTTTGCCATCGCTTCGGCGGCCTTGACTTCGCTGGCGTTGTTTGCGGCGTTTGTGGGCATTGCGGGCATCAATGCCATTGACATTTACAAGGCCGACGTATTGGCGGGCTTGTTCATCGGTGCCATGATCCCGTTCATTTTCTCATCGCTGGCAATTGCGGCGGTGGGCCGGGCGGCCATGGCGATGGTGCAGGAAGTGCGCCGCCAGTTCCGCGAGATTCCGGGCATCATGGAAGGCACGGCCAAGCCCGAATATGAGAAATGCGTCGCTATTTCCACCCAAGCCTCCATCCGCGAAATGCTGCTGCCGGGAGCCATTGCCTTGACGGTGCCGCTGATTATCGGCTTCATTTTCGGACCCGAAGTGTTGGGCGGCTTGCTGGCGGGCGTAACCGTGAGCGGCGTGCTGATGGGAATGTTCCAGTCCAACGCGGGCGGCGCGTGGGACAATGCCAAAAAATCGTTTGAGAAAGGTGTGGTCATTGATGGGCAAACGTATTACAAGGGTTCCGAGCCGCACAAGGCCTCCGTGACGGGCGACACCGTGGGCGACCCGTTCAAGGACACGTCCGGGCCTTCCATGAACATCCTCATCAAACTCATGTCCATCGTGGCGCTGGTCATTGCGCCGTATATTTCGCACAAAAACCATTCGACATCGCAGCAACAAAAGCCAGCAGTTGAAAAAGTGGTCTTGCTGAAAAAGTGATCTGAACGATTTCCAAACCCAAAAACACCAAACCCCGCCGTGCTGCACGGCGGGGTTTGGTGTTTTTGAAAGATACTATTTTGGGAAGGAAGGGTAGCCGGACTTTTCAAGTCCGGCGGGTCGGCGCGGGGTTTTCGGTTGCGGGCAGGTTTGGGCTTTCGGAAACCTGCCTGTCGGCAGACAGGGATACTATTTTGAAATATTTCGGGGATTTCCAAGAGTTTCACGCGACCCGCACAAACACAGCGAACCTGTCCTGTAAGTATACCTGCGAAAATAGTATCTTTTTCAACCGCCAAACCCACCTTACGTAACGCAACCACAAAAAAAGCCGCCCGGATAGCGGACGGCTTCGACAAACGATGTGCGCGGTTGGCTACGGGTTTGCGGTGTCCCAGTTCACTTCCTGTACCGGGCGTTCCAGTTGCTCCAGCACTTTCATTCCGGCTACCGGCAAAACTATCTCGTTCAGCTTTCCGTAGCGGCGCATATCCACCCAGCGGTGGCCTTCGTACCAAAGTGAATACAGACGTTCCTTCAGAATGGCATTGATGAGCGCATCCTTCGAGGTGGCTCCCGAATAGTTGGGCAGTCCCGCCGCAGTCCTGACAATATTGATGAACTTGACCGCATCGGCGGTGCGTGCCTGTTGGGCAGCCACTTCAGCGGCAATCAGCAACAGTTCCTCGTTGCGGATGATTGGTATTGCATCTTCGGCTTTGGTATACAGCACCTGCTTGTATTTGGTGCTGTACGTAACGCCCGACGAATAGCTCAGGGCGGGGTCTTCCACGACAACCTTGCTCAGCACACGCTTGTCGCCGGGTTCGGCCTCATCCATTATTTTCTCAACCGCGACCACAATCGCGGAAGTGGAATTTACCAAGGGGTTTCCGAAGTCGGGCGCACTGGGGCTGAAGCTGTGTTTCGGCCCCAGGTTCATGCTGCCTTTTTCGTCCAGAAAAGTCTGTCCCAGCAACTGTTCGGCTTTGGCCCAGTTCTGCTGGTAAATGGCCACGCGCAGGGCAATGGCCCGGTTGAACTTTTTGAAATCCTTGGGCGTGTTGAAACCGTCGTAATTGGCGGGTAGCGCAAGGTTGGGGGTCTGGGGGAACGTGGCCCCCGCCGCATCCAACTGGGTGGCTCCCTGATCCAAGAATCCGGCGATTCCCGCCAGCGATGCCTCATACGAAGCGGGTTTGCTGGGCTTGAACGGATCCTCGACATTGAGCCGCACGCCGTTTTTGTACTGGACATTGAGTTGTTGCAGGTATGCCAGGCCCTTGAAAGTGTTGGCAAGGCCACGGTACGCGTTTTTCTCCTCATCGGTCACGCTGCCGGTTTTCTCCACCGCCGCCAGCAGGATGTTGGCTTGGCGGATGGGCAGGCCGAAAGCGGTGGTGGCCGTGTTGTAAAATGCCGAGTTGTCAATGGGCCTCAATCCGTTCAATTCAGTCATCCACCGCGATTCGGTGGTGTTGAAGTTGAACAGTTCCTTGCCCAGCGTTCCCGTGATTTGCAGGTAGCTGTCCACGCCGTTGCGTGCCAAAGCCACTTGCCCAACTGCCAGGTCATTCAACTGCGCTTTGGAGGCATTCTCGGTTACGGCTCCTATGCTCGGGAAGTTGGGGTCTTTCACCTCTTCCAGTTTGCAGGCATGGATGGCGAATACCGCCAGCAGCAACGCTGCCATTTTTATGGTGCTGTTGTTCATATCGTTGGGAATAAAGTCAGGTGAAATTAAAAATCTACGGACAAGTGGAACATTACGCGGCGAACGGCGGGTATGCTGCCCAAATCTACACCGCTACCCAGAGCAGCCGAACCGAAGTTGGAGTTTTCAGGGTCGTAACCGGCTGTGTAATCAGTCCAGCGCAACACATTGTTGCCCGAAACCCCGACCTTCGCGCCTTGCACAACGTTGCCGAATGCCTTGTTCAGGATGGCAGTCGGCACGCGGTAGTAAAGCGCCACCTCGCGCAATTTAAGGAAACTCGTCACCACCGGGTTGTAGCCCTCTATCGGATTGCCCGACGCATCCAAGCCATTGACATTTTGGCGGGCTATGCCGTTGGGTGCAATGTCAGGGCTGTCGGCTGTGGGTTGTTTGCCCTTGTCTGTCAGGCCCAGACTTGTTGAGTTCCAGTCGCTGGTGTTGCCGCCTTCATCCCACAAAACGCGGGTCAGCGAAACCACCGTGAATTTGTGGCGGTAATGGAACAGGGCCGAAAACTCGAAGTTTTTCAGGAAAGTAATGCGCTGGTTCAGCGAGAATTCGTATTTGGGTTGTTGGTCGCCGTACACTGTCCACGAAGCGGGGTCATTGGGGTCGGTGCGGGGCTGGCCCACAATTTGGGTGGGCGAAAAACCCTCTTTTACCCGCCACTGCCCAAAGGTGGCACCAAAGCCGCCGGTCAGCCGCTCGGGAATGTCGAGCCGGGTGATTTTGGAGCGGTTGTACCAAATGATTGGCTGCACAAACCAAGTGAAGCCGGGTTTGCGCACAACATCAGCCCCCAAGGATACTTCCAATCCTTGGTTTGTCAAGTCGGCGGCATTCACTTGCGTTGAGGTCACACCCGTGGTGGGCGCTGTCGTCAATGGCTGGATCAGGTTGAAGACCTTTTTGTTGTACAACGTGATCTCACCGGTCACGCGGCTGTTGAACAGGCCGAAATCAAGGCCATATTCAAATTCGGTGGCCGTTTCCGGTTCGATGGCGGGGTTTCCCAGCAGGGTGGACGGAATCAGGCCACTCTGCCCTCCCGTTCCCGTGACCGATAACTGCGAATACAGGGTTCCAAAAGTAGGGAGTCCGGCTGTTTGGCCGTAAGCAGCCCGCAGTTTCAACTGGTTCAGGGTTTCGCCTCCCCAATTGCCGAATTTGGCCAAGTTCACGGCCAACGATGCCCTCGGAAAGGAGTAAAACCTATTGAAATCACCGTTCAGGTTTGAACGGTCGAAGCGGATGCCAACGGAGGCAATGATCTTGTCCTCGTAGTTGGCTTCCTGCTGCACGAAAAACCCTTGGTCGGTGTTCACCCTCAGTTCAACACCGGGATCAAATGCCTTGGCACGCGCCGGATTGGAAACCCCGGCTGGCAAACCCCGGCCCCTGACAAAATTGGCCCTGGCATTGGTTCCCAACTGAACCACACCGGCGGAAGATGTCAAGCCCAATTTGCCCTCCATCGCGTTGTAAGTATACACGCCCGCCAACTGCAAGTTGTAGTTGGTCACCTCGTTGCGGGTGTCTTGGGCAAATCCGGGATTGGGTTCGCCCAATTGGGACTGCAAATCGGAGGGGAGCCAAATCAGCGAATAACCATTCTGGTAATCCAAGCCGCCATTGAATTTGATGGACAATGACGATTTTTCCTTGTTCAGTAGCAGCATGTTTGCGTAGAACCCTTGCAGGAAACGGTTGACCTTTTGGTTGTTTACTGCCCGGTCACGGATGGCCAGCGGGTTTTCACCCACCGGGTTGTTCGGGTAGTTTCCCTGCGCATCCGGGTAAAGGTTCACGTATGGCTTGGTATAAGGAATCGAATATCCGTAGTTGATGCTCGAATTGTCGTTGCCCGCCCAACCCCGGTCATTGTCGGTGAACACATAGTTGGAACTGATGCCCACATCCAGCCACTTGGTGACCTTGTGGTCTATGTTGGCCCGGAGGGAGTAACGCCCGAAGCCGGTGTTTTTGACGATACCTGTTTCATCGGCAATGCTGCCGTTGATGTAAAACCTTGTTTTCTCGTCGCCGCCCGCAATGCTCAGGCGCGTGTTGCGAATACGTCCGGTTCCACCAAAAAGCACCCGCTCCCAATCGGTGTAGGTTCCGTCGGCCTTCGACTTGTTCAGCAATGCCACATCAGCCTTGTTGAAATAGTTGTTAATCTTGTCTTCCGTCCAATCGGCCCCGCCGAAAAAACTCAGGGCCTTGCTGAACCCGATGTCCTGCCCGAAATTGATTTTCGTCCTGCCGCCTTTTCCGCGCTTGGTGGTGATGATGACCACGCCTGCATTGGCACGCGTGCCGTAGATGGCCGCCGCCGATGCTCCCTTCAACACTTCCAGGCTCTCAATGTCGTCGGGGTTGATGTCGGCCAGGCGGTTGCCATTGTTGTCTTGGGCCGAAGCCGATGAGCCGCCGGTGGCCTTGTTGGCCTGCGAACGTCCGTTGGAGTTCTGGCTGTTGTCAATATAAACGCCGTCAACGATGAACAGCGGCTGTGAGGCCGAAGCTCCCAGCGTGGACACGCCGCGAAACTGCACGTTGAAGCCGCCGCCCGGCATGGAACCGTTGGACTGGATGTTGGCTCCGGCCAACTTTCCCTGCAAGGCACCGTCGGTGGTTACCGGCGAGGTGGTTCCCACCAGTTCCCTGGCCGATATGGTTGTCACCGCGTTTGCCAGATTCGAGCGTTTCACGCTGGTGGCCAAGCCTGAAACAACCACTTCCTCCAAGGCATTGACATCCTCGGCCAAGGTAATGTCAAGCGTGCCATTGTCGGCTTTCACATCTTGGGCCAGGTAACCAATGGCCGATACCCGCAAGATGGAACCCGTCGGGGCTTGCAGTGTGAATTTTCCCATGGCATCGGCAATGGTTCCCTTGGTGGTTCCCTTGATTGCGATACTGGATCCGGGAAGTGGAGATCCGGCGGCATCCTTGATGCTGCCACTGATGTTTTGCTCTTGCGCGTGCAGTGTGCCGCACGCCAAGACAAGCAAAAGCAACCTGATGATCATGTATGTTTTTTTCATACTTAGTTGTTTGGTTTGGTGAGTTTACCGATTCATAAACCAAATAAAGATTTAAAAGTTTTTAAAATCAATCTATTGCAGCATATTATTTTGTTTTTTGTGTGTAATGTAGAATGTTTTTAAATTCAAATATTTCAAGATAACCGATTTTTCATGTAATGTATAGCTCCGAAATACACTGCGTATATTTTCTACAAACGGTAGGCTGAGAAAAGCCTCCGGTATCCGGCTTCCCCATATTGTTTCGTTTATGAGGCAAAAAGCGCAAACCCCGCCGTGCTCCACGGCGGAGTTTGCGCGTTTTGGAAGATACAAATTTTCAGATCCCAGTCCCGGCTCCTCCCCGAAAGGCAGGGGCTTCAGGTTTGGGCTTTTCCGGGGATACTATTTCCAAACCGGACTTTGTGCCGTTCGGGCTGGCTTTTTCCTCAGGCGGTCTTTTCAGCCACCAGCCGCGCAGCCAAGGTGATGGGTATGCTCAAAGCCTTGGAAACCGGACAGTTGGCTTTTGCTTTTTCGGCGATTTCCTGAAACCGGCTGTCGTCGATGCCGGAAACGTGGCCTTGCAAATCCAAATGGATGCCCTTGATCACGAAGCCGCCGTTTTCGTTCACCAATTCCAGCGTGGCTTTCGTTTCCAACGATTCGGGCGTGAAGCCGGCCTCGTTCAGCATGGCTCCGGTGGCCATTGTGAAGCAGCCTGCGTGGGCCGCCGCAATGAGTTCTTCGGGGTTGGTTCCGGCTTTGCCGTCTTCGCCAAAACGGGTGGCAAACGAATACAATTGTTCGGTCAGCACGCCGCTTTGCGTGGTCAGGTTGCCTTTTCCTTCTTTGAGTGTGCCGTTCCATACGGCGGTTGCGGTTCTTTTCATGGTGAGGGAAATTGAAAGGGTGTAAGTATGAAAGATGTCCCAAAACAACAAGTGCCACCGCGAAAAGTTGCCGGTTTGGATGGAAATAAAATCCGGACAAGTTGGTTTGCGGCCATTGGTTCAAGCGTCCGCGCTTGAGGCCGGGCAAAATAGTATGCCCGGAAACTGCCAAACCCCCTTTGCTCCCAAACTGCCCGCCCCGGTTGGCAATCGGGGCGTTTGTGGATTCATATCCCTGTCTGCCGACAGGCAGACGCGATTCAGGACGAAAACAGTATATTTCAAAAACGCCAAACCCGCCCGGTCTTGTGCCAATACGCCGGACTTGGAAAGTCCGCCCACATCTGAAAATAGTATCCCTGCCTGTCCGGCAGGCAGGTTTCAAAAAGGCCAAACCCGGTTACAAACCGGGAATTGCCTAGCGTTTTTATGAATAAAAGCTAATTTTTCCTTTAAAAAACATAATTTTGCGCAAATTTCCCGAACCATGAACGCACCCGCCGCCGAAATCTACCGGCCCACAAACCACCTCCGCATTGTCACCGCTGCCGCCCTGTTCGATGGGCACGACGCGGCCATCAACATCATGCGGCGCATCATGCAAGCGTCGGGCGCGGAGGTGATTCACTTGGGGCACAACCGCTCGGCGGCTGAAATCGTGGAGTGCGCCATCCAGGAAGACGCGCAGGGCATTGCCATTACCAGCTACCAGGGCGGACACGTGGAATTTTTCAAGTATATCCACGACCTGCTGCACGAACGCGGTGCCGACATCAAAATATTTGGCGGCGGCGGCGGCACAATCCTGCCCAGTGAGCTTGCCGAACTGCACGCTTACGGCATTGCCCGCATCTACTCGCCCGACGATGGCCGGGCGATGGGCCTGCAAGGCATGATTAATGATTTGCTGCGGCAATGCGATTTTCCGGTGTGCCGCAAGCGGTTAAAAGCGGTTTTGGCCGACGAAACGGAAGAAAATGAAACGGATGGCAAAGCAAGGCTCAACGATGATTCTTTGGAAACCCTGACCGAAAAAGCCAGAACCCGAGACTTCCAAGCCATTGCCCGCCTCATTTCCATGGCTGAAACGGAAGCCCCCCAAACAGCTCCTCCCGCCCCTAAAGGGGAAGTCAAAAGTCCCCTCTTTCGGAGGGGGTTGGGGGAGGCCGCCTCCTTCGTGCTGGGTGTCACGGGTACGGGCGGGGCCGGAAAATCGTCGCTGGTGGATGAACTGGTGCGCCGCCACCTGCAAACATTCCCCGGCAAAACCATCGCCATCCTTTCCGTTGACCCGTCCAAACGCAAGACGGGCGGCGCGTTGCTCGGCGACCGTATCCGCATGAACAGCATCCACGATCCGCGCGTGTATATGCGTTCCATGGCCACGCGGCAGAGCAACCTGGCCCTGAGCCGCCACGTGCGCGAGGCGGTGCAAATCTGCCAAATGGCTGGTTTCGACTTGGTTATCATCGAGACATCGGGCATCGGGCAGTCGGATACGGAAATCACGGAACACGCCCACGCCAGCCTTTACGTGATGACCGCCGAATACGGCGCGGCCACGCAACTGGAAAAAATAGATATGCTCGACTTTGCCGATGTGATTGCCATCAACAAATTCGACAAGGCCGGCTCAACGGATGCCCTGCGCGATGTGCGCAAGCAATACCGCCGCAACCACAACCTCTGGGACACGCCCGACGAATTGCTGCCCATTTTCGGCACCATGGCTTCGCAATTCAACGATGCGGGCATGAACCGGCTATTTGAAAAACTGACAGCCCCCCCCGCCCCCGAAGGGGGGGCCAAATGCCCCCTGCTTCGGAGGGGGTTGGGGGAGGCTATCATCCCTCCGGCGCGTAACCGTTACTTGGCCGAAATTGTGGAGAGTGCGCACAGCTACGCGCAGTTTGTGGAGCAGCAGGTTTCCATAGCCCGCAAACTGCAACAACTCAAAGGCGCGATGGAGATAATCGCCTCCCCCCAACCACCTCCGAAGGAGGGGGCTTTTAAAACTCCCCTCCCTGACGGAGAGGGATTTGAAGCCGCCCTTGCAATTCTGGAAGAGCAACTGCATCCCGACTGCCGGAAACTGCTGGCGCGTTGGGAGGAGACCAAAGCCTTGTACCGGTCCGATAAATACCAGTATAAAGTTCGTGACAAGATCATCGAGCAGGACTTGCACACGGTTTCGCTGTCGGGTCTGAAGATTCCGAAAATCAGTCTGCCGCGTTATTCTGATCATGGGGATATACTCCGCTGGCTGCTGACCGAAAACGTGCCGGGCGAATTTCCGTTTGCGGCGGGTGTGTTTCCGCTCAAGCGCGAAGGCGAAGACCCGGCGCGGATGTTTGCCGGCGAAGGCGGCCCCGAACGCACCAACCGGAGGTTCCACTATTTGTCGGCTGGGATGCCCGCCAAGCGGCTTTCCACGGCTTTCGATTCGGTGACGCTCTACGGCGAAGACCCCGGCTACCGCCCCGACATTTTCGGTAAGGTCGGTAACTCAGGCGTGAGCGTCTGTAACCTCGACGATGCCAAGAAACTGTACAGCGGCTTCAACCTCTGCGACCCGGCCACGTCGGTGTCCATGACCATCAACGGTCCCGCCCCCATGATGCTGGCGTTTTTCCTGAATGCGGCCATTGACCAGCAGTGCGAGTTGTATATCCGGCAAAATGGCTTGGAAGCAGACGGGGAAACGATGTCCAAAATAGTATCCCTTGAAAAAGCCAAACCCGCCTACAACGGCGACCTGCCCGACGGTCATAATGGCTTGGGCCTGCTGCTGCTGGGCACCACCGGCGACCAAATGCTGGAACGCGAAACCTACGAAAAAATCAAGGCTGACACGCTGAAAGCCGTGCGTGGAACGGTGCAGGCTGACATTCTGAAAGAAGACCAAGCGCAGAATACCTGCATTTTTAGCACCGAATTTGCGCTGCGCATGATGGGCGACATCCAGCAGTATTTCATTGATAGCCAAGTGCGTAACTTTTATTCGGTGTCCATTTCGGGCTACCACATTGCCGAAGCCGGAGCCAACCCGGTTTCGCAACTGGCCTTCACGCTCTCCAACGGGTTCACGTTTGTGGAATACTACCTGAGCCGGGGCATGAAGATCGACGATTTTGCGCCCAACCTTTCGTTCTTTTTCTCCAACGGCATGGATCCCGAATATGCGGTGCTGGGCCGGGTGGCGCGCCGCATCTGGGCCAAGGCCATGAAACACAAGTACAAGGCCAACGAACGTTCACAGAAGCTGAAATACCACATCCAGACTTCGGGGCGCAGCCTGCACGCCCAGGAAATCGCGTTCAACGACATCCGCACCACATTGCAGGCGCTGTATGCCATTTATGACAATTGCAACTCGCTGCACACCAACGCCTACGACGAAGCTATCACCACGCCCACCGAGGAGTCGGTTCGCCGGGCAATGGCTATCCAGTTAATTATCAACCACGAATCGGGCTTGGCGCGGAATGAGAATCCGCTGCAAGGCGCGTTTATCATCGAGGAACTGACGGATTTGGTGGAGGAGGCTGTATACCAAGAATTTACGCGTATCAGCGAACGCGGCGGCGTATTGGGAGCCATGGAGCGGATGTACCAGCGCGGCAAGATACAGGACGAGTCCATGCACTACGAAACACTGAAGCACAACGGCGAGCTGCCCATTATCGGCGTGAACACTTTTCTGGATCCAAAAGGCTCACCGACCATCGTTCCCGGTGAAGTGATCCGCTCTACGGACGAGGAAAAACGCCGTGCCGTGCAATACAAGGATGCGTTCAGGCAACGGTACGCCACCGAATCAGAGCGGGCATTGCAAGCCCTGCAACAAACCGCCCTGCAAAACGGCAATGTGTTTGAATCGCTCATGGAAGCCGCCAAAACCTGCACGCTGGGCCAAATGACGCAAGCCTTGTATGAAGTGGGCGGCCAGTACCGCCGCAATATGTGACAGGCAGGTTTGGGCTTTTGAAAACATACTATTTTGCCGGAGCCTTCGGGCAGGCTTTTTCCATCCGGTCATTTTGCGGTGCGGTTTGCCGCCCAATCCGCCGGTAGTTATGGTCGGAAAACATTGAGGCAATGCCAAAAAAGCATTGCCTCAATGTTTTCTGCCACTTTGAAATGTAATGGCCGGGTAAGCGGCATCCCTTTCGGGCGCATACTTGGCTTTTGCCGGAAACTTACTGCTTGATCACTTGTACGGCCATGATCAGTTTCACCTCATCGGCCACTACCGTGCCGCCCGCTTCAGTTATCGCATTCCACGTGAGGCCGTACTGCTGGCGGCTGATTTTGCCGCTGATTTCAAATCCGGCCTTGGTATTGCCGTAAAAATCGTCTGCCACGCCGCCGTGCGTTACCTCCAAAGTAGCGGGCTGCGTGTGGCCCTTGATGGTCAGGTTGCCGGTCATTGCGTAGGTATCCCCACCTGATTTCTCAAACGAAACGGACTCGAAAGACAACTGCGGGAACTGCGCCGCGTCGAAAAAATCCGCTGACTTCAGGTGGCCGTCGCGCTGCTCGTTGTGGGTGGTGATGCTGTCAATGTCTGCCGAGAACGAGATTTTCGCGTCCGAGAAATCCTCTTTGTCGGCTTCTACCTTGCCGTCGAATTTCTGAAAACTGCCAGTCACGTTGGAGATAACCAAGTGCCGCACCCGGAACTGCACTTCCGAGTGCGTCGGGTCGATTGTCCATGTTGCCATACTGATGGGGAATTGAGATAGGGTGAAATGATGTACAAATGTATGGACAATTAATGTATATACAAGTAATAATCGAAAAAAATCCGAAACCCCGGAAACGCAAGAAATCCGTGGGGGTTTCGGCTTTTTGAAAGATACTATTTTGCCGGCGTTTTCAGGAAGCGGCAACCGGTTCTTTTTCGCGTTCGGGAGCCGCTTTCTCACGGAATGCAAGCACGAACACCACCAGCACCACGGCGGCAATGCCCGCCGGAACCAGCCAGATGCTTGTCCAGTCTTTCACGCCATTTGCCGTGTACATTTCCGTGACGCGGCCTGCCAGTTTGGAGCCGATAAACATGCCGATGCCGTACGTTGCCAGCGTAATCAGACCCTGCGCCTGCGATTTTATTTTATCGCCCGCCTGCATATCCGTGTATATCTGACCAGTCACAAAGAAAAAATCGAAGCAGATGCCGTGCAGCAGAATGGCAATGTAGAACATCCACTCGCCCGAACCGGCATCGCCGTAGCCAAACAGGGCGAATCGCACAATCCAGGCAATCAAGCCGGTTGCCAGCATCCATTTTACACCCAACCTGCTGAATGCCAGCGGAATCAACAGCATGAAAACGACTTCTGAAGCCTGCCCCAACGACATTTTGTTTTCCACGTTTGCCATGCCCGCATCTGTCAGGGAAGGGTTTGCCATGGCGTAATAAAAGGAGAGCGGAATGCAAATTAAAATGGAAGAAAGGAAGAAAACGGTAAAAGACCGGTTGCGGAACAGCCGGAACGCATCCGCGCCAACGACTTGGGCGAAACTGGCCGGACCTTGCGCCGTAGGCGGCGTGTGCGGCAGAAAAAAGGAAAACACGCCCAACGCCAAAGCGGCCGCCATGGCAATCTGGAAAATGGCCGCCTTGTCGCCCACGCCCCAAAAACCCACCAGGTTTGTGACAACAATCCACCCCACCGTGCCCAGCACCCGGACGGCAGGAAACTCTTTTTCCGGATTGCCCATGTGACGCATGGCAATGGAGTTTGTCAAGGCAATGGTCGGCGCAAAGGTGAGGCAGTAGGCAAGCATGACCCAGAAAAACAAATCGGCATCCGTAATCCGGGTTACGTAAAACAAAATGCCCGCACCCAGCAGGTTCAACACGCCGAGCACTTTCTGGGCCGCAAAATAACGGTCGGCAATCATGCCCACAAAAAACGGCGCGACAATCATCGCCACTGAAAATGCGGCGTAGGCACTGCCCACTTGGTCGCCGGTGGCATTGAGCCGCGTGAACAAGTATTTACTCATCTGCCCGTACCACGCTCCCCACACAAAAAACTGGAGGAACATCATGGCCGAGAGTTGCAGGCGGACGGTGGTTTTCATGGGTTCGGGCGTGTTGAAAGCGAAGGTGTGGGAAACGGCTTTAAACCTAAAACAATCCGGTCACGATTGCAAGGATGCAGGGCAAACGGTAGGTTTGGCGTTTTTAAAAGATACTATTTTGTTTGCAGCGTGTGGAGACGTTGCAGTGCAACGTGTCTACCGGAAACGGCAACCGTCCAGGGGCGGGTTTGGTGTTTTTGAAGGATACTATCTCTCCGTACCATTTTCGCCATTCAGCCAGACCACTTTCTGCTCAGATTGATGCGGTTGCGCAAGTATCTCTCCGTACAAATCCGGGCGGCGGGCTTTTCGGTAGCGGTAGCCGCCGGATTGCTGCAGTTTTTCGGGGGTGCAGGTGGCAATCGCGATGTCGTCGCCAAGGGTGCGGCATTCGGCAATCACGTCGCCAAACGGGTCAATGATCATCGAGCAGCCGTTCTTGAGCTGGTTGTCGTCCATGCCAATGGGGTTGGCGAAAACCGCGTAAATGCCATTGTCATACGCCCGTGACGGCAACCATTTCATCAGCCAGGCGCGGCCTTTCATGCCGTCAAACTCCAGCCGCAGCGAAGTGGGGTCAGCTTCGCGGTTTTCCCAAAGTTTGGGTTCCACAAATCCCGCTCCGGGCCGCGTGGAAGGCGTACACATCGTCACGTGCGGCATGAAAATAATGTCTGCTCCGAGCAACGCCGTGGCCCGCACATTTTCAATGGTGTTGTTGTCGTAACAAATCAGGATGCCGCATTTCCAGCCATGCAGGTCAAACACCACATACTCGTTTCCGGGCAACAAATGCGGATTGATAAACGGATGCAACTTGCGGTATTTGGCCACTAACCCGTTTTTGTCCACGCACACGTAGGCTTTGAACAGGTGGTTTTGGTCGTCTTTTTCAAACAATCCGGCCAGCACGACGATGTTGTGTTCCGCCGCGATCTTGGCCAGTTTGGCGATGCTTTCGCCTTCGGGAATCCGTTCGGCAACCTCCAGCATTTGCTCGCGCGAAAGATGGCGGGCAAATGTGTATCCGGTAATCGAACATTCGTGAAAGGCAACCACATCGGCACCTTCGGCGGAGGCCTTACCCGCCAGTTTGCGGATGATACTTAGGTTATGGGCTTTGTCGCCGCTTTTGTTTTCAAATTGGGCGGTGGCGATTTTAAGGTTTTTCATGTATAGCCGGATGTAATCATTCATTATTCGAGACTTATTACAAATTCCGAGTGGATACAACCAATGCACTCATAACCATGTTTAAATTAGACGTTGCCACATTCGCCTCTGTTGTCCAAACAGGGTTTTTTCCTTTCTTAACGAGCGTTCTGTTTAAGCAATCTATAATACTGTAGTTATTATCCGGAATACCATTTGACATATCTAAAGATACAAATTCGCCATGCGTTAAGGGTAAAATTAGAATTCGCCCCGGCCAATGGTTAATATTATGGTGTGTATCTACATGATTACCGAAATAAGACTTAAAGATCATTATATCTGCTGTGTCAGATAGGTTTGCAAGTTCGTCGAAGGTTACGAATCTTCGAATTGTATCAAGTGATACTAAGACAGTTGCAATATCTATCGGATCAACTTTAAAGTGACTCAATCCGGAAGCAGCAATATGCCTTTGAATGTGATTAAGCGGTAGTGTCTTTAATAACTTGTATTGTTCTTCTGCCCATTGAGTTATCGCCGTTTCAGAAGCTGCGCACATTGCTCTACTTGTGTCGCGCTTTGCTGACTGTGGTTGATAGTCAATGAAACCAACATAAGTTGATCCATCACGCTGGTGCACACTGGTTGCTAAACCTCCAATAGTTTGAATACTCAAGAAATTTTGACCACCTTGATGAATTGTTGAAATTGCTGCTAAGCCAAGTATCTTATCATTGTCTTTTATTGGCCGTAGCCTTGGCAAAGATTCTTCTATGAAAGTAATAAGACTCTCAGTGGCCTGGTATTCAGAAAACGATATTTTTCTAAGCCAATGATCTGCATCGAAATTGCTTGACGTTATATCTTGATGAACTATTTTCTCGATTTTTCCATCGGAGAAAGAAACGTCAACATCTAACCCTGCAACAATAGCCGATAAATATTCATTTACATGAACATTTAAATTTTTTGCGCCGACAGTATTACGCTTGATTTCTATTTTCAGATCCTCAGATAACGAACTTGATTTCAATCGTAGCTTTATTTGTGTCGAAGTGGATGAGGTAAAGTCAGCAGGAGTATTATTTCGTAATATGGGACGGAATGATAAGCCATTTTTAAAGTGGATTTGCTTTGTGTTAGCCATTCCTTCTCTCCACGACCGACTTGTAACGCAAACTTCTTCCGCAATCATAAATACTGAAAAGAATCCAATACCAAATTGTCCGATTGGCTTAAATCCAGAAGAACGAAGACCCGGAAACTCGTTTTGCACTAATGAAGATGCCCAGAAACTTGTACCGAAATCTAACAAAGGCCCGGTTAAGACTCTCTCGGACATGCCTACCCCATCATCTTCAACTATCAACCAATCCAAACCTTCTTTTCGGTCAAGCCTTATCAAGATTTTGCCTTGAAACCCCGGTTCAATCCTTCTTCTGGCATGAATTGCATCACGTGCATTTTGAACAAGCTCTCGGATGGTGATTTCTAACTGATCTGTGTGAGTGCCATATAAATTTTCACCTCCCAAGTTTTTAACCAACTTCTCAATATTTCCGACATGAAGCTCCGCAGAACAAGGCGACCATCCTTCCACCGTTATATGACTTTTCATCACCTGTGGTGACTCGACTCCTTTTACTCGCGTAACTTGAAACACTGGCGCATCCGATTTATTGCGAGACTCCAAAAGTGCGTTGCAGGATTTGATTTCCTTCTCCACCAAACAAACAGCATCATAGGCTATCCACCAAGCGTCTGAATCGGCTTCCCGGAAATCGGTAGTAGATGTGAATAATAATGTTGATCTGCTACTGTCTAAAATATCCAAATCAACTTTTGACATTTTGTTTTGAGCTTGCCAGTGATTAAATGAAACCCCCTGCCTTTTTATTAGCGCATGTAAAAAATCAGGAGCACGTTCATTGTCAATATGGGCTGCATCTGCACATCTCAGTAGACAAGCTATTTTAATAGGGTCAATTCTCCATTCTGTAGGATATCCGGCTGGTGCGTTAACTTGGTTGCGCAATGTAGTGGCAACCTTTTCTATGCTCCAATGATGACTGGCTGCAATCTGACCCATTAATGAACCCAAGTGAATCCTTAGATTTTGGTTCTCAATTAAATAAAGTGGTTCCCCTGTACCAGAATGTATCCAACTTTGTTCTGCTAAACGGGCTGCTTGTTCTGCATGTAAGTGACGAAGGGCTGCAAAATCAGCAATGTGCTTTTGCTCCTCTTCTGAGAGATGATTACTTGATTCCGCAGTTGCTACGTGAGCATCTTGCCAAATGAGTGTTTCTCTGAGTCCATCAATACCATTTTGATACGCTTCAAAACAGAGAGCAGAATCATGAAGTAAGATAGCACCTCCTAAGATAAATCCCTCTAAAGGATTGATTGGGTAATCCTTACCCGCAATAAGGCTTGCAGTCTCCCAAAGTGCATCAAGATGACTTATCTCATGTTGGGTTAAACCGGGAAGGGTGGCAGCTATGCGTGATACAAGCTGAGAGGCGTTGTTTCTGAAACTGACAAAAGCTGATCTTAATTCTTCTCTCTTAGATTTATATAAATCGTTTTCTGCAGGTGCGAGAGACTTTTGCCACAAAACAGTGTGTTCAATTCTTTCTAATGACATGTTTTATCAGTGAAAATATATTCAGGATTGGTTTTGTATCTTTCAAAAATATTGTTTTTAACTGATCACTTCCGCAGTTTCCGCTCCATGAAATCCACCGTAGCGTGGTAGCAATCCAGCCAGTTGGTGTAGGGTCAGGGAGGAGAGTTTTGCTGTTTTGAAAGATACTATTTTATACCCACAATATGCACCGGTATTAAATGTGGAGACGGGAAAATACAGTTCCGGTTTTGGCCGCTATTCGTGTGGTTCTGGCTTTCCAAATTTATCCATGCATCACGGTGCGCTATCTGCCTCTTGTCGAGAGCACATTCACCGCATCGCCCACGCTGATTTGGCTGCCTTGCCGCCCGAAAACCATGTTCTGGCCGAACAAAATCTTGTTGCCGCGCTTGCGGTAGGCGGCCAGTGTTTTCAGCGGCTCCTTGCCGGTTTCGCCCGTTTCCTGATCGGTTGTCGTTACCGTGCAGCGGCCGCAAGGTTTCACGCCGAAAAAGGTGGTTTCTCCCACTTGCATTTCGTGCCAGTCGTCTTCAGCATATGGTTCGCCGCCGCTCACCACCAAGTTGGGGCGGAAACGGTTCATGGGCAGCGGCCCGGTAAGGCGGCCGTTCAGGTCGTCGAGCGAGGCTTGGCCGATGAGCAAAAATGGGTAGCCGTCCGAAAAGCTGGTGTGGTTGTCGGCCACCGCGTACCGCGTGTCCACGCGCCGTTTGGTGGTGTCGGGCATATACACCAAGCGGCACGGCTGACCCAGCAAATCGCTGAACCAGGCATCGGCTTTGGGGCTGGCGGCCACGGCGGGACACGTATCGTCCCACACTTTGACGCTCAGCATCTGGGAGGTTTCGGGTTTCTGGGCGATACTAATTTGGTCAAGCGTGGTTTTGTGCGTGACCACCAGTTCATCGCCCGGCAGGCTCACTTGCAGCAGGGCCATTTGCGGGTGGTTGCGCTGGGTCAGGAAATTATTGTCCGCATCCACCAGCATCCAGCGGCGGTCGTGTTGCAGGCCACGTTCCTCCACGCAGGCCGACGGCACGGCAAAACCACCCAATGATTTGATGGGATAAATGTAAATGGCCGAGAGTTGCAGGTTCATTGGTTTTGTGCGTTTAGCGTTTCTGCGTTCTTTGGAAAGCGGCGGGGCGGGTTTCCGGGTTCCGCAAGATACTATTTTACGGCCATGCCAATGTTTGTTAATGCAAGAGAAATGTCGGAATTTGCGCGGTAAATCCAATCCAATGAACTCATCTAATTCCTCCAGTGCCGACCGGCTTTTCGGCATTGCCGTCTTCATCATCAGCTCGTTCCTGGCGTACATCTACAGCCCCCGGCCACCAAAGGGAGCAAAAATAAAAAGCCGGTTCAAGCCAGCAGCCTGAAACCGGAAGAATAGTATCTTTTGAAACACCAAAACCCTCCTTATCCGCCCCGAATGCTTGAACAAATAAAAGCCCTGGCCCGGCAGCACGCCAGCGAAACCATTGCCAACCGGCGGCACCTGCACCAGCATCCCGAACTTTCGTTTCTGGAAACCGACACCGCCCGCTTTGTGGCCGGAAAACTGCGCGACCTCGGCCTTGCGCCGCAGGAAGGCGTGGCCGAAACCGGTGTGGTAGTGCTGATTGAGGGAAAAAATCCGGATTCGCGAACCATCGCCCTGCGTGCCGACATGGACGCGCTGCCAATTACCGAAGCCAACGACGTGCCTTACAAATCACTGGTTCCGGGCATCATGCACGCCTGCGGGCATGATGCGCATACGGCTTCGCTGCTGGGCACGGCCAGAATACTGCACGAACTGCGCGGACAGTGGGAGGGAACCGTGAAACTGGTTTTCCAGCCCGGCGAAGAGCGGATTCCCGGTGGCGCGTCGCTCATGATCCGTGATGGCGTGTTGCAAAATCCGGCTCCGCAAGCCATGCTGGGGCAGCACGTGGCACCGCAGATTCCGGTGGGCAAAGTCGGTTTCCGCGAAGGCTTGTACATGGCCAGCACCGATGAATTGTACGTGACCGTTCGCGGCAAGGGCGGCCACGGAGCCATGCCCGAATACAACGTGGATCCGGTGGTGATTGCGGCGCACATTATCGTGGCCTTGCAGCAGATTGTGAGCCGCCATGCTGCGCCCAAAATCCCGTGCGTGTTGTCGTTTGGCAAGGTGGTTGCCAACGGAGCCACCAACGTGATTCCCAACGAAGTACACATGGAAGGCACTTTCCGCACCATGGACGAGCAGTGGCGCGAGCAAGCCCACCGTGCCATGGTGAAAATGGCGGCTGGCATTGCCGAGGCCATGGGCGGCACTTGCGATTTTGAGGTGCGCAAGGGCTATCCATTCCTGAAAAACCACCCGGAACTCACGCGCCGCACCCGAAACCGCGCCGTTGACTATATGGGCGCGGAAAATGTGATTGACTTGGATATTTGGATGGCGGGCGAGGATTTTGCGTTTTACACCCAGCATACCGACGCGTGCTTTTACCGGCTCGGCACGCGCAACGAATCGCGCGGTATTGTCTCGTCCGTCCACACGCCCACGTTTGACATTGACGAATCCGCGCTGGAAACGGGAGCCGGACTGATGGCGTGGCTGGCGGTGAGTGAGTTGAAATAGTATCTTTTCAAAAACCAAAACCTGCTTTGTATGACAATCACTGCCACACTGAGGCGTAACGGTGATTAAGTGGTGGCGGATAGTATGTGGTAAGTGGGTGCTTCTTTGGGTAGAAAGTATCCACATCCATTCTGGATAGGCATACCCAAGCGTGTGAAACAAGCGTAAAAAATAAAGGCTCCTGCTAAGATTATTACGGCCCATGCAATGTTGGTGGATGTTAGTTTCATAATCGCAAGTGAGTTAGTGGAACAATAAATGTACATTGTTTTTATCAAAACTTATCCAAGTTTTTCGCCTGCCTTTCATCACGAACCAAAGCAGGAGCGGGGTGAAAAAACCAAAACCCCGCTTTTACCGTAAATCGGGTCGCGCGTCCGGAAACCGGATTTTCTGACGGGCGGGTTTCGGGTTTTCAAAAGATACTATTTTCGCCAAGTGACCTGGGCGGAAAACGTGTGCCAACAAATTCTTCCCGGATGCGGATATTGCAAGCCTTGTCGTTTTACCTGTTTCGCCCTTTCATCCACCTGATTGCGCTGTTACCGTTCGGTGCCTTGTATGTATTGTCCGATTGCCTGTGTTTCGTGCTCAAACTGTCGGGCTACCGCCGGAAAACGGTGCTGGCAAACCTCACAAATTCGTTTCCCGGAAAAAGCCGCTCCCAAATCAAGGCGATTTACAACGCCTATTACCGCTACCTGAGCGATTTGATCATGGAAACGCTGAAAACGCTCAGGATGACGGAGGCGGAAATCAATGACCGATGCGTTTTCCACGGAGCCGAATGGCTCGACAAATTGCGCGAGGAAAAGCAAAGCATCATCGTGGTGATGGGCCATTACGGCAATTGGGAGTGGGCGGGGCCGAGTTTCACGCTCAACGCGGATTTCCAGTTGGTGGTTATCTATCGTCCGCTGACCAATCCCTATTTCGAGAAAATGATGTCGCGGATGCGCACCCGGTTTGGCACGCGCATCACTCCGGTCAACAGCACCCTGCGCGACATGGTGGCCAACCGGGGCCAACTGACCGCCACCGCATTCATTGCCGACCAGACGGCCACCCCCGAAAATGCCTATTGGACTACTTTCCTGCACCAGAAAACTCCCGTGTTTGTGGGGCCGGAAAAACTGGCGCGCAAATTCGGGTATCCGGTGGTGTACATGGGTGTGCGGCGCACGGGCCGGGGCCGCTACGGGATATTCCCTGAACTGCTGTTTGCCCACCCGAAAGATACCGCCGACGGCGAGATACTGGAGGCATTCATGCAGCGGCTGGAACGCGAAATAACAGCAGACCCGGCCATTTGGCTGTGGTCGCACCGCCGCTGGAAACACGCATACCCCGAAAATTCAGAACTTATTACCCCGTAAAATGTTATAGGGCTGATAAATGCATCCGAACCCGATTTCCCCCCGACAATGGATTCCGCAACCCGCGCCATGCGCACAAGTAAGGAACTGATTCTGGCAACCAAGCCTTTCATGCACGAAAACCGTTCGCGCAGTTGGCTCGAAACGTTGGGCACGCTGGTGCTGCTGGCGGCGGTTCTGGGCATTACCTTCACCGGCCTGCCGCTGGCGGCCAGGTTGGCGGCCAGTTTTGTGTGCGCCTTACTTTACGTGCGGATGTTCGTGATCTACCACGACTACCAGCACCACGCCATCCTCCAGAAATCAAAGGCGGCGCAGTGGATCATGCAGGCGTTCGGCGTGTATATGCTTACCCCGCAAACCATCTGGAAACGGTCGCATGACCACCACCACAGCCATAATTCAAAGCTCACCATCACCGGTATCGGCTCGTACCCCACACTTTCCAAAGCCAAGTTTCTGGGTCTGACCAAAACGCAGCAGCGAATATACCTGCTCAACCGCCACCCGCTGACGGTGATTTTCGGGTATTTCACGCTGTTCATCTACTGGCTCAACGTGAAATCATTCATCCAAAGCCCCAAAAAGCACGTGGATTCGCTGGTTGCATTGCTGTTTCACGTGTCTGCAGGGGCGGTTATCTGGTATTTCTTTGGCTGGCAGGGTTTCCTCATCAGTTGGTTCATGCCTTTTTTCATCGCATTTGCCATCGGATCGTACCTTTTTTATTCGCAGCATAACTT
>JANPIL010000403.1:0-3441 GCA_031424975.1 Sphingobacteriales bacterium | reverse complement strand
CACAAAGCAGTAAATAACCAGGACCTGATTCGATAGAGAGTCGGTTGACATAGAATGGGAAGTTAGACACCCCAAAACTAAGGTAAACCGACCTCTTGAGAATCTTTCCATAGGTTACAACTTGAATAAAGATACTATTTCACCCGTTCACAACCAGCCTTTGCGCCGGAACCAGCCAATCATGACCATGCTGATGGCCAGCATCACGCCCAGCACCTCAAAATAACCGTATTTCCAGTGCAATTCCGGCATATTGTCGAAGTTCATGCCGTAGATGCCCGCAATGAATGTGAGCGGCATGAAAATCGTGGAAATGATGGTCAGCACTTTCATGGTGTCGTTGGTGCGGTTGCTCATGCCCGACAGGTAAATGTCGAGCAGGCCCGCCGACAAGTCGCGGTACGATTCAAGGGTGTCAATTACCTGGATTGTGTGGTCGTAGGCATCGCGCATATACTTGAGCGTGTCTTTTGCCACCAGCCGCGTTTCGCCTTGGTACAGCGTATTGATGACCTCGCGGATGGGCCATACGGCTTTGCGCACAAAAATAAGTTCGCGTTTGAGGCGGTAGAGCATGGCCAGGCTGCGGCGTGAGGGCGCACGGATAATTTCCTCTTCGAGTTCCTCCAACTGCTCGCCCACTTTTTCCAGCACCACAAAATAATGGTCCACTATGGTGTCGAGCAGGGAATAGAGCAGGAAATCCGCGCCGCCACGCCTTATGCGGCTGCCGCTGGTGCGGATGCGTTCACGGATCGGGTCAAACACATCGCCGGGCGTTTCCTGCAAAGAAAGCAAATAGTGGTCGCCAAGCACAAAACTCACCTGTTCAATGTTCACTTCCTTGCGCCGGTTGTCATACGAAAGCATCTTGCAGACGATGAAAATCTGGTTGTCGAAAAACTCTATTTTCGGGCGTATTTCCGTGTTCAGCACGTCTTCCATCACCAGATTGTGCAGCCCGTATGCCGTGCCCAGTTCCTTGAACACCTCCACATCTTGGATACCATCCAAGTCCACCCACTTCACCGAATGCCGGTCGCCAAGCGGCATACACTGCGACAAATGCGTGGCCTCAACCACCTGCACCTGCGCTTGGTTATAGGTATGGATGGTAATTTTCACGTCTTTCAGCGGTTTGTCGCCCACGTAAAGCAGTGTGCCGGGTGCAGTGCCCGCCGATTTGGTGTCCGGTCTGATTTTTTGTGCCATGATGCAAATTTAAGATAAGAGGCCTCCCCCAACCCCCTCCGAAGGAGGGGGCTTCTAAACAGGCGGTTTGGGCTTTTTGAAACATACTGTTTTTTTTACTCCCTCTCCTTCGGAGAGGGCTGGGGTGAGGCTTTTCTTTAACCGATGCCATCTGCCAGCATTTTTTGAAATTGCCGTTCCCCGTTAAAAAGGAAATATATTTCAATGGGCAGGTAAAAAAAAGACATTTCGGGCGGCAAACGCATCCTTGCCAATTTTACGAAATCCTTTTCCGTGGTCAGGATATTTTTCGCACCCGTTTCGCCTCCAACCCGGCATATTTTCTCCACATCGGCCGGCAAGTAGTCGTGGTGATCCGCAAAAACCAAGTGCCGTTGCAACTCAAATTGCTGGCTTGCGTAGTTTTCCAGCATTTCGGGCCGGGCAATGCCCGAAACCAACACGACCTTGCCCGACAAAATAGTATCTTTTGAAAAGCCGAAACCCACCGGATTGCCGTAACGGATGGCGGTGAAAAAAACGGGCGTTCCGGGCGCGGCATACCTGCCAATCCGGTCGGCAATGGCTTGGCTTTCGGCTTGCGTCAACTCCGGCGGACATTTGCTCACGACCACGCAACCGGCGCGGCTGGCTCCGGTACGGCTTTCGCGCAGGTTTCCGGCGGGCAGCACGAAATCATTGTAAAACGGGCGGTTGTAATCGGTGAGCAACAGCGAAAACGTTGGCCGCACGGGCCGGTGCTGAAACGCATCGTCAAGGATGATGATTCGGGGCAGCCTCCCCCCGACCCCCTCCGAAGGAGAATTCGGAATTCCGAATTCCGAATCCCAGATTATTTTCCCGATGGCCGCCACCCGGTCTTCGCCAACCGTGACACGGATTTCGTGGCCGAATTTGCGGTACATTTGCAGCGGCTCGTCGCCGATTTGCCGCGCATCCGATTGCCCGTCAGCTACCAAGAAGCCTTTTGTGCGGCGGCCATAGCCACGGCTCAGCGTCGCAATGGCGTGCGTGCCGTGTAGCAGCCCGATTAGGTATTCCACGTGCGGCGTTTTGCCGGTGCCACCCACCGTCAGGTTGCCCACCACAATGGTTGGTGTTGCAAAAGCGTGGGAACGAAGCAAACCCTTGTTGTACAGCCAGTTGCGCAGCCGTGTAATGCCATCGTACAGGATTGCGAAGGGGAAACCCGACAAAAGCCTCATCCGAAGGGGGAGTTCTGTCTGCTTCCGGTTCGGGATGGGTGGGTTTGGCATATTGAAAAGATATTCATGCGCCGTGGCGTACTATTTTTTTACATGGGTCCCACTCTTTCGGAGGGGGCTGGCGGGAGGCTTTTGGTGGGGCCTTGCCAAACTGAATATTCTGCCGGAAAAATGCCGCCCCAGTCCATCTCCCGCCCGAAAATACCGTAAACCGTGGAACCGGAGCCGGACATGGCGGCATACACCGCACCCGATGCGTACAGTTTTTCCTTGATGGATGCCAATGCCGGATGACGGGCAAAAACACCGGCTTCAAAATCGTTGGCGAGGGTGTGTTTCCATTCGCTAATAGGCCGGGCGAGAATGGTTTTTAGCGCGGTTTCGGGCTTTTGCGGACGGATACCGGCGTAGGCTTCGGCGGTGGAAACGTGGAGGTCTGGGTAAACCAGCGTGAGGAAAAAGCCTTCCAGACTGACGGGCGTTTCCTCAAAACGGTCGCCTTTATCGTAGGCGAAACGTGGCTGGTTGCGCACAAAAAACGCGCAGTCGCTGCCCAGCGGCCGTGCGTAATCTTCCAGTTGGTCGTCGGTGAGCCAGAGGTCGAATTTGGTATTGAGCAGTTTCAGCGCAAAGGCCGCATCGGCCGAGCCGCCGCCCAAACCCGCCCCAATCGGGATTGCCTTGTGCAGATGGATATGCACCGGCGGCAAACCGAAATCCTTTTCCAAAATCCGGTAAGCCTTGAGGCACAGGTTGTTGTCGGCATTGCCCGGAATGGCAATGCCCGAACTTGTAAAGACCAGCGCGTCTGATTCAATGATTTCCAGCACCTCCGTCCAGCCAACGGGATAGAAACACGATTCAAGGTCATGGAAACCGTCGAGCCGTTTTGCGGTGATGTGCAGCCCCAGGTTTATTTTGGCGTTCGGAAAGGAAAGCATTGGCGTTTTATTCAACATTCGGGGCAAAGATAAGCGGGTTTGGGCTTTTTGAAAGCTGAAAGCCCCGTTTCCGCCTCTGGCGG
>JANPIL010000402.1:0-13247 GCA_031424975.1 Sphingobacteriales bacterium | reverse complement strand
GTGAACCTGCAACTGGCCTACGACGCGCTGGCCAAGGGCGGCAATATGCCCTGCATCGTCAATGCGGCCAATGAAGTGGCGGTAGCCGCGTTTTTGCGCGAGGAAATCGGGCTGCCGGAAATATCCGATTGGATTATCCGTTGTATGCACAAAGTGCCGTATATTGCCCATCCGTCGCTGGAGGATTATGTTTGGACTGATGCAGAAACCCGGCGCGTGGCAAACACACCGCTCGGCCTGACCGTATGAAACTGACCCATGCATTGAAAAAACCGGTGGACTTTGTTTTTGCCCACTTGACCGATATGCAAAAGTTCGTGGCGGTCCATCCGCTGATTTACAGAATGGACAGGCTGGATGGAAACACGTATTTGGTTTTTGAAAGGCTCAAAATCGGTTTCATTCCGTATTCGTTTACCTACACCGCAACGGTTGAGAGCGACTTCGCCCACAAAACGGTTTTGCTGAGGGCCAACGTCATGAACCTTGCCACCATTGAAATGCATTTTGCCATCAAAGCCAGCGGCAGCGGTTGCGTTGTGACTGAAACCGTCACATTTAAATCGGCATTACCCGTAAAGGCAATCATGGAGCCGGTTTTCAGGAAACAACACACAAGGCTTTTCCTGAATATCGAACAGGCCGCGCAATGAAACGGCTTGGTGCCGCCAACCGGAAGCCGCGTAAAACAGTATGTTTTGAAAAGCTGAAACCTGCCTGCCGACTCAACGGTTATCATTTTGAATTGACGTTTTGCCATGACAACCCTTCTAAAAGCTCCGCTCAAAGTATTGGATCGCATGACCGAAGACGAGTTCTTCTGGTTTTGCGCGGCCAATCCGGATTTGCGCGTGGAACGGAACAAGCACGGACAAATCATACTCATGACACCGACAGGATCAGAAACCGGAATATTTGATTCGGCACTCACCACGGAAATAAGCATTTGGAACCGCCGCACGAAACTTGGCAAAACATTCGGTTCAAGTGCCGGATTTACATTGCCGGACAAATCGGTAAAATCGGCGGATGCGGCTTGGATAGAAAATGAACGCTGGGAAAACCTGCCGGCTGCCGACCGTAAAAAATTTGCCCACATTTGCCCGGATTTCGTGGCCGAAATCCAATCGCCTTCTGATTCGCATACCGAATTGCAGGAAAAAATGGCCGAATGGATTGGCAATGGCTGCCGGTTGGGCTGGCTCATTGACCCGAAAAAACGCCGGGTTGAAATATACACGCCCGGAAAAACGTCTGCCGGGGATTGGAACAGTCTTTCGGGCGAAGAAATCCTGCCCGGCCTGCAACTTGACTTGGCGGAGGTTTTTGAAATGTGAGGCGGCAGTGTTTCCGTTGAAACAAAGAACGCCGGTCAGACACTGTGTGTCAGACCGGAAACGGGCGGGTTTGGCCCCCGCTGAAAGACGGGGCTTTCAGCTTTTTAAAAGATACTATTTTCATCATTCAGATTTCTAATTTCAAAACCCATAAATGGAAGTAATCGTAATCATTGCGCAATTGTTGTTGGGATTGTCCATTCTGGTGGGCGTACACGAGGCGGGGCATTTTTTCACGGCCAAGTGGTTCAAGATGCGCGTCGAGCAGTTTGCGCTGGGTTTGCCGCCCCAAATGTTCGGGCTGAGTTTTCTGCCTTCCAAAATCTTCAGTTTCAAAAGCGGCGAAACCGAATACCTGCTCTCACCCGTACCGCTGGGCGGCTACGTCAAGATTGCGGGCATGATGGACGAATCGTTTGACAATGAGCAACTTGCCAGCGAACCCAAGCCGTGGGAATTCCGCAGCAAGCCCGCCTGGCAGCGGCTGATTGTGATGCTGGGCGGCGTGGTGGTGAATGTGGTTACCGGCATTTTCATTTTCGGGATGCTCATGTTCATCTATGGCGACGAATACCTGCCCGCCAAGGAAGTGAAATACGGCATTGTGGCCAGTGAAACGGCCCAAAAAGTACTTGGTTTGCAAACCGGCGACAGGATTTTGAAGGTGAATGGCAAGGAAATAGAGAATTTTGCCGACGTGACCAGTTCCAACACGCTGCTCAACTCGGGCAGCTATTATACCATTGACCGCAACGGCAAAGTAATGGACATTGCCATTCCCGACAAACTGCTCAATGTGCTGTCGGACAAGAAAAACCCGCAGCCATTCATCACGCCGCGCCTTCCTTTCTCGGTTGGCGCAATCGCCAAAGCTGAAAAACCGGGCTTTTTGGCGGGCTTGGTCATGAAAATCAAGGGCGAAGAGTTTGTGGCAAAGGAAAGCGCGGCGCAGAAAATCGGTTTGCAGCCCGACGACAAGATTGTGCGCGTGAACCAAACGCCCATCCGCTTTTTCGATGAATTGCAAACGGTTCTGAAAGCCAACAAAAGCCAAACCGTTGACCTGACCATCAGCCGCAACGGCACCGAAAGGCAGGCTTCGGCACAGTTGGACACTTCCGGCGCGTTGGGTTTTTATCCGAAAAGCGAACTGAAAACCGCGCAGATTGACTATTCCTTCGGCCAAGCGTTTGCCAAAGCCCCAAGCAAGGCTTTCGGCGTGATCACCGACCAATTGAAGGCTTTCGGCAAGATATTCCGGGGCGAACTTTCGGCCACCAATTCGCTGGGCAGTTTCATCAGCATCGGCAAAATCTACGGCGGCACTTGGGACTGGGAGCGTTTTTGGGCCATCACGGCCATGCTTTCCATGGTGCTGGCCTTCATGAACATCCTGCCCATTCCGGTGCTGGATGGCGGCCACGTGGTGTTTCTGCTTTACGAAATGGTGGCCGGCCGCGCACCATCGCCTAAGTTCATGGAAGTGGCCATGCGTTTCGGCATGATTCTGCTGTTCGGCCTGATGGCTTTCGCGCTGTTCAACGACGTGTACCGGAATTTCATCCGGTAATTGCGTTCCGAAAAATAGTATCTTTCAAAAGCACCAAACCCCGCCAATCAAATATTGGCGGGGTTTGGTGCTTTTTTATCAGGCTTTCAGCAGTGCCCGCACCGACAAATCCTCATTAATTTGTTCCCAATGGATTCCTTAGCCCATGCCAATCAACCGCCAGTCATTGCGTTCCTGCGTGGTGGCATCGCGCAGGCGTGGAAACCAATCAATCGGCACATTGATTTCGCGTCCATCCGTCAACCGGATGCAAAGCTTGCTTTCCGCAAACCAAACCTCCGCCGCAAATGCGGTTTCCGTGTTATTGACCAAAATATTCATTACTGTAAAAGAAGAAAAGAAACCCTGAAATTCGGAGTATGGTAGGCATTTGATTTTTTCCGCGACATTTTGCACTTATCGACAACCAGAAGTTATCAAATTACAAGCCCTGAAAGGGCGAAATCCACCAACGCAGGGTGAAGCCCTGCGGCATGGAAACGCTAAATTTTTAGTAATGCCCGCACCGACAAATCCTCGTCGATGGCTTTTGTGTGTTTGAAATTTTTTCATTCAAACAGGTTTTGACCTTAATGTCGCTACAAATTGCCACTTGGGTAACAAGATATTCCTCAACAAAGGCAAATGCTTGTATAGTTGAATATTGTCATTCATGTGAACGAGTTCCAAGCCCGCATTTTCACATAATTCCGCGAAACTCTCCCTTGTGAAATATTTTTTTGGTATGTTAACCCCATAAGCCCAATTGCCCACAAAGTCCATTAACTGAAGCATTGTTCTGGAGTATATGCCATTTTCAAAATGATCCTTTATAATTACTATCCTTGCGGTTCTTGCAGATTCAGTCAATAATTTCCCTGTGTTTTCACCTGCATGGTGCAGCACATCGCAAAACGCCACAACATCAAAACTTTTGTCTTGAAAAGGGATGTGTTTGCCATCGAACTGGCTGTATTTCTCCCATCTCGGGTTTTCTTTCAAGTTTTCAGGTAATGGGTGAATATCTATGCACTTCCAATTTGTTTGGGTTATTTTTTTTGCGATGTTTTCTGCAATGACCATGTCGCCACATCCGACATCCAGGCAATCATGGTGAGTCTTTGTGCCAGAAGACAATTGCCCAAGAATCTCTTGAGCAACTATGTCCGTCAAAACAGAAATGCGATGGCTGTGAGAGGCTTTTTGGTGAAACCCAACCAAGAGTCTCTGCAACAAGCTTTTTCGGATGTTTCCTATCGGAGAACTCATAAAACAAGCAAATCAATATTCATTGTTTACTTCAAGGGTTGCTTTATATATTGTCGTAGTGCCGAAAGCAGAAACTTTCATCCAAGGTTTGGCATGAAAACGAGAAACCAAGTCAGACAATCTTTGTCTTTCCTTTGGATCCGCCTCCGTTCCAGGCAAAGGTATGTATAGGTCAACGGGCTTGCTGGCAATAAGTTTCGTCTGCTCTGTAAGTTTCAGATTGCACAAAAACGCACCCCCCATGGCCGCATGATCGGCATACCTGTAAGCATAATCAGGCGTTACAAAAACATTGATTCGGTTGCTTTCCGCGTACAGCCGCTGACTCATGACGTACATTTCCGCCACATCCGTACTCTTGCTTTGCTTTTTGAATTTCAGAATGTGCTGCATAACATTCAAGGGGATTGTTACGAGAGCCAAAGCCAAAACCAAATTAAACCCTTTTGCTGATTGTGATGAGGACACTTTAGCAATTGCCAACCACAAACAGACTGCAAAAGGTGCATAATATCTCTTTTCCTCTACGTAAGTCCAGCCAGCGAGAGTTGTGGAAGGGCCGAGTACCACAGTGAAGGCAATCAAAGAAAAGACATTTGTTATGATGGTCAATACAATAAAAGCATCCACGGCTGTATGCGTCCTCGCCCATGCGCCCTTGTACGTTTTCATCTGAAAAAACTCATTTTTCTTAGAAACTCCAATCGGGTGCTTATACTGCTTAAGCCAAATGCCAAGGATCAGCAAAGTGACGAAGATAGTAAATACTGCTATTGCCACACCCGAATAAAAACCCACGGTCGGGTTTACTAATTTTGTCACTATCGTTTCAACAAAGCCAATGTCAAAATAACTATCTGCCACAAAGTTCGTTATCTGTCCCAAGTCATCCCAATGCCATGTCTTAAGCAAGTCAGGATGCCTGTTTTTCAAATAATCGCCACCACTGCGGTTAATAAGCTGCAAGAACATCAATACCGCTGCACTGAAAGAGGACAAGAAGAAATAGCGCCATGTGTTTTTGGTCATTATGGAATTCACCAACAACAACAAAAAAGGTATCCAAAAAAACAAGTAATAGGCGTAGCGAAAAAAACAACTCATGTAGGCAGTTAACGCGACTGCTATCGAAACAAAATAGTTTAGCCGTCTTTTTTCAATAGAGGCACTGGCATTGGCGATAAAGACGGCTAAGGAGACGGAAGTCAAAAAAAAGCCCAAGGAAAACAAGTCTGAAACGCCGCAGTACAGGAACAGAACAGGTGAAAACACAAAAAAGCTCCAGAATATCCAGTTCTGGCGTACTTTAGGCTGCGGTATATATTGATTGAGCAATATGCAGCATCCGAACAAGACAAGTGACAATGCAATAATGGACGATAGCCATATAGAGAAAGACATTGAGAAAAAACGCATCAAAACGGCAATTAAATACTCGACACCAGGTGCAAAAGTTGTGTCAGGAGTATGCTGAGCTTGTGATATGTCTGCGCCATAGCTGTATGCTTGCGTAAAACCGTAGCCTTTTTGATACGATACTGCCCGTGCCGTCTGCAATATCGTATCATCTATGACACGAGGAGAAAAATGGACAAGTAAGCCTATGTATAACAAAACTGTACATAAAGATAGTGTTTGGTCTTTTGATACCATTTCCGATATTATTTGGTTTTCAACCCTAAAATGCTGTAGAAGAAACTGTACAAAACCAACTGTACACCTATGACAAACAATGTGACTGCTGGAATAGCTAGGCGGAATGTCTCGGAGGGGTTGAGCAGGTCGCCGAAGTTGTTGTAAACCCATACATTCAGTAACCTGACCGACAGAAAGACCCCTGCCAAGAGAAGCAACACTCCTGTGACAACACCCCTTTCAAGTGTAAAAACGCCAAATAGACGCTGAGGGAGAAAATTCTCCGGCAGCAAGCCTTCGCGCACTGCAAATATGCATGTGAAATAATAAAACGTGATACACTGAAAGCCAACGAAAACCAATGCGCATGTGTACAGCAAGGTGTGTATGTCAAAGCGGACACCGTTTATCATAACCGGATTCAGCACTATGATTGACGACATCAAAACACCGGCGGCAAGCATCAGTATGCCGGGAATCATGAATAACCAACGCGGACTGTACAACAGAAAAAACCGCAAACTCCGCCATCCGTCACGCCAAGTTCTCAGATGAGGTGGCCGGTTCCGTCCGTCAGGATAAAGTTTTGTCGGAACCTCGGTGACTTTCATTTGTTTCAAACCAGCCTTTACCACCATCTCTAACGCGAACTCCATCCCTGTTGTGCGCAAATCCATCTCTACTATTGACTCACGCCTGAACCCTCTAAGTCCACAGTAAAAATCACCGGTTTTCAGTTTAAAAAATAGTCTTCCAATGAACGAAAGACCAGGATTGCCCAAATATTTATGTAGGAAAGGCATTGCATTTTCCTCAATGCCCCCTTTGAAGCGATTTCCCATCACCATATCATAACCCTCTCGAAGTTTGGTCAAAAAGGGAGCTAATGCCGAAAAATCATAGCTGTCATCCGAATCCCCCATGATCACATATTTACTCCGGGCGGCTTCAATCCCCCCCCTAAGAGCTGCTCCGTATCCCTTGCAGGCAATAGCTACCACACGTGCACCATTGCGGATAGCGATTTCTTGAGATCCGTCTGTACTTCCGTTATCGGCAATAACTACTTCGCCATTAATTTCATTGTTTTTCAAAAAAGATTGCGCCTTTTGAATACATACTTCAAGTGTTTCTGCTTCATTTAAGCAGGGCATTAAAATAGTCAATTCCATTTCGGGTTCTTTCATATAAAATCACGTTTTTGGCAAGCGAGTCTGTACATTTTTTATTTTGTTATGGGATTTAAGGTAACACATTTGATTTGCAAAAACGCGCAAATCAAATAATGCGCACCCGTCTACGAAAAAACATGAGTGATTCCCGCTCGGCAGCCACAAAAGATGTTTGATCATTTCAAAAAAATGGTATGTCTTTTGTAGTTTGTAGACAGGTTTTGGGGTTGAAGAGACACTGCTTTGGATTTCGGTGAACAATGAGACAAACATAGACAAATGGATTCATTATTACGCGGTCAAACAGCCCCAAAGCATCATTTTTCAAATAGTTTAACGGACAAAATTTAACCGGTGTCGCGCACGATTTTGGCGGGTTTTCCAAAACAGGCTAATTGGCTGTTTGCCAAATGTCGTCTCGATCAATTGTTGCACAGCGTTGGTCAAAAAAAACAGGCTTTTCCGCCATCAGAAAAGCCTGTCAAAAAAAGCATCTATCAAAAGCAAAAAAAAACGCCCTGTTATTCGTGGTAGTTCAGCACGCGGTGGCCTTGCTGGGCCAGCAGTTGGTCGCGCTTGAATAGGGCCACATCCGCGTCCATCATGTCTTTTACCAGGGCGGCCAAATCGTATTTGAGTTTCCAGCCCAGTTTTTCCTTGGCTTTGGTCGGGTCGCCGAGCAGCAGGTCCACTTCCGTCGGGCGGAAATATTTCGGATCCACGGCCACGATTTCCTTGCCGATGGGCAACTGGTATTCCGGGTTGTGGCACGCCGATACGTATGCCTTTTCATCCGAATCCTTGCCTTGGAAATCCAATTCAATGCCCACTTCGGCAAATGCCATGCGCACAAAATCGCGGATGCGCGTGGTCACGCCCGTGGCAATCACGAAATCCTCGGGCTTGTCCTGCTGCAAAATCCGCCACATGGCTTCCACATAATCCTTGGCGTGGCCCCAGTCGCGCTGCGAATCCAAGTTGCCCAGATACAGTTTTTCTTGGAAACCCAAGGCAATCCGTGCCGCCGCCCGCGTGATTTTGCGCGTCACAAAGGTTTCGCCGCGCAACGGAGATTCGTGGTTGAACAAAATGCCATTGCAGGCGTACATATTGTAGGCTTCGCGGTAGTTCACCGTAATCCAGTAGCCGTAGAGTTTGGCAACCGCATACGGCGAACGCGGATAAAACGGCGTGGTTTCGGATTGGGCATGACCCTGAAGGCCGCCGTACAATTCGGAGGTAGAGGCTTGGTAAATGCGGGTTTTCTCAATCATGCCCAGCAGGCGCACCGCTTCCAGAATGCGCAGCGTGCCAATGCCGTCCACTTGGGCGGTATATTCCGGTTCGTCGAAACTGACCCGCACGTGCGACATGGCACCCAGGTTGTAAATTTCATCGGGCTGCACTTCCTGAATAATGCGGATCACGTTGGTCGAGTCGCTCAAATCGCCGTAGTGCAGTTTCAGCCTGACACCTTTTTCGTGCGGGTCTTGGTACAAGTGGTCAATCCGCTCGGTATTGAACAGCGAACTGCGGCGTTTGATGCCGTGTACTTCGTAGCCTTTTTCCAACAGCAATTCGGCCAGATATGCGCCATCCTGCCCGGTAATACCCGTAATGAGTGCTTTTTTCATTGTGAAATCAAATTAACATTGGTGTCTGTGAAAGTAATCGGGGATTGCAAAAGTCCTGAATAAAAGGCTGATTCACAATTTATTAGGGGCAAAATTATTACACGGCGGATGCCGGTTCCTGATCTGGCGGCCAGCGTTTCCATTAATCACCGGATAACGGAAAAGGTAAACTCACACTGGTTTTTTATCCGAAAAAAATAAGGCGGTCTTGGAAAAGTGAAACAAATTCGCTGTCAGAAACAAAACCGGTTGCCAGAATAGTATCCCCGCTGCAAAAGCGGGGCTTGCAGCTTTTCAAAAGCCGAAACCCGCTTTGCCAACGAACAGAGAAGCCCGCGCCAATACGTTGGACTTGGAAAGTCCAACTACGTTTTCAAAATAGTATCTTTCCAAAACGCCAAACCTGCCCCTGCCAAACGGTGTGCTGCCCTCAAGGTTAACGTATCTCAATGCGTTCGGCAAGGACGAGCGAATTGGGGAACTCCGCCGACAAACCGGCATACACGCGCTGGGCTTCCAATCGGTCGATGAAATCGCCCACCTTGACCCGAAAATTGGGCTGCACATACGCAATGTGCGGCGTAATGTCGGGAAACAAGGCGTATGAGCGGCTGCGGGCGTTGTTGGCATCTTCACGGCTGGTGCCCGAATAAATCTGCACGCGATAACCATTGGCGTACCGGATGCCCCGGTTACGGATGGCGATGGTGTCCAGAATGGTGTTGAGTTGCTTGGTCATGTCGCCGGTCGGGGCGGCTTTTGCGGCGGGCTTGTTGGCGGCTGGTTGCGCGGGTTTGGTTTCGATAGCTTTCTCATCCGCCTGATATACCGGCCTGAATGCCGTCAGGTCATCCTTGAACGCACCAATACTGCCGCCCGATTTGGTAGCGGCCTTGCCGCTCACGCAGCCGTCGAGCACAACCAGCAACGACAACAGCAACAACAGGGCGGAAAAACACGGGGTTTTTGCCATTTGAAAAGATACTATTTTTGTTTTGCAGTATGAACCCATGAAGCCAGGTATTTTCCACCGCACCAAAGCGGCGGTTTCCGTAGTACGGAAACCACCGCTTCCGGGTTTTCCTATTTTCCGGCCCGCTCCAACAAATCCTCCGTCCTGATTGTCATCATCCGGCCCAGGGGTTTGCCATCACGGTAGGTAATCATCCGTATCATCTGGATATTGTCGGCCAAGGCGATGGGTGTTGCGTATTTGGCCGACAGGTCGTCGGGAAACGAATTGTCGGTGGTGTAGAAAATATCCAGTCCGCTGGTTTCGGTACCAAGTTCCACGAGCAAAACGCCCGCATTGTTTTTCCGCACCTTCACAATCGGATCAAACATACTGCGCGAATGGTTGATTCCGGCCTGTTCCGCGCGGGCAAAATGGGTTTCCGCACGCCGGGTAAAGCCGTTCCAGTCTTTTTTTGACTGTGGCGACCAATAGGTTTCGGCCAAGGCCCACGCCCTCGGGTAAGTCATGTATTCCACTTGGCGCGGGTTGGGTATTTGCTCGGTCCACAAGTTGCCTTGCCCGCCCAGAATCAGCGTTGAATCCACGCCCGCCGGTACGGGATTCCAGTCGTAAGCGGTTTTCAGGCGCAGCGTACTGTACACGGGCATTTCCGTTGACACATCGCCCTGCATATAATCCAGGTAGCAATACGTGGTGGGGGTCATCACAACGGGGTGTTTCTGTTTGGCGGCCTCAATGCCGCCTTTTGTGCCCCGCCAGCTCATCACGGCGGCGTTGGGAGCCAAGCCACCTTCCAAGATTTCGTCCCAGCCGATAAGTTTCTTGCCTTTTTTCTCAATGATTTTCTCCACGCGTTTCACAAAGTAACTCTGCAATTCCTGCACGTTTGCCAGCTTGTTTTTTTTCATGAATGCCTGGCAGCCGGGGTCTTTTTCCCAATAGCCGTGGTAGCATTCGTCACCGCCCATGTGGATGTACCGGCCGGGAAACAGCGTGGCAAGCTCACCGAAAACCTTGTCTAAAAACACATAAACCTTCTCATCCGATGGGTTCAATGTGTTGTCTACCAGCATCTTGAATTTGCCATTTCCGTACCATTCCGAAAACTCGGTTCCCGGATTCACCCTTGCACCCGGGTCTTTGGTACACGACAGTTCGGGATAGGCCGCCAACGCCGCCAAGCTGTGGCCGGGCACATCTACCTCGGGCACAACGGTCACGTAGCGGTCTTGTGCGTATTTCACAATCTCGCGGACATCGTCTTGCGTGTAAAATCCGCCTTCGGTGGCTTTCTCGCCGGGTTGCGGCGGTTGGCGTTCACCGTATTTGCCCAAGCGTTTTACCCGCCAAGCGCCAATTTCGGTCAGCTTCGGATAGCTTTTTATCTCGATGCGCCAGCCGTTGTCGTCGGTCAGATGCCAGTGGAAAACGTTGTATTTGTAGCGCGCCAATTGGTCAATGTACTCCTTGACGTATTGTTTGGAAAAGAAATGACGGCTCACGTCGAGCATGATGCCGCGCCAGCCAAAACGCGGATAATCGTTGATGCTGACGCACGGAATCTGCCAATCCACGTTTTTGACTGTACTTTTGCTTTCAATTTCCTTGGGCAGCAATTGCAGCAACGTCTGTACGCCATAGAACAGGCCGGCGGGCTGGTTGGCTGTCACCACTACCTCGTCGGGCGTTACGGCCAGTGTGTAGCCGTCGGCTTTAATGGCGGCATCGGGCTTGGCTTCCAGCACAAAACGGATTTTTCTGCCCGACGCCGATTCATTGGTTTTCAAATCAAAACCCGTGGAAGACTTGGCTTTGGCCTCGAAAAAAGATACTATTTTCCGTACTTCAGGATTGCTTGGCGCAACCAGAGCCACCTCGTTTGTCAGCGCGAAAACCCCGTTTGCGGGTTGCAAACTGACGGGAGCCGGAATGATGTCATAGATATTTTGCGTTTGGGCGCATATCGCCAAACTTGCGCAGAGTAACGGGAAAAGGATAAAGTAGTATTTCTTCATGGGTTGCAGAGATTGGATTTATGTCAGTAAATTAAGGGTTTCCGATTCGAATAAACAAAAATAACATCACTATTGGCATAAAAACACGGGCAAGCCGGATTAGCGTCCCTGACGCGCAGGATTGCTCATGAATAGTACCTTTTAAAAACGCCAAACCCGTGGTCACCGACAAAACCCTTGTGCCTGACCGCTGAACTTGGAAAATCCCGCTACACTCCACAAAATAGCCTGCCTGTCGGCAGACAAGTATCTCCCAAAAACCCAAACCCGCCCCTGCCAAAAATAAAGGTTCCGGATTTACAACGGATTCCTTACTTTAGGCGAATCACCTTACGGCCTGTTTCCTTGGAAAAGCACCTTTTGTCTGTCATCAGTTTCCTGTTTGTTACCGTTCTGTTCAGTGCCTGCGGCCCGGCAAGGCAAATCCGGAAATCCGTCCGGCAATCGGCGGTTTTCAACCGACATTTCACCGGTTTTTCGCTGTATAGCCTCAACAAGCAGAAAACCGTATATGAACAAAACGCAGACAAATACTTCACCCCGGCATCCAATACAAAACTGTTCACGTTTTACACTTCACTCAAAATTCTGGGCGATTCGGTTCCGGCGTTGAAATACACGACCCGCAATGATTCACTGTATTTTTGGGGCACCGGCGACCCGTCGTTGATGCATCCTGACTTGAAAAGTACAGCCGTGTACAGTTTCCTGCAAAGCCGCACCGAAAAACTGTGCTACGTGGGCACGCCGCTGAAAATCAATTATTTCGGGCTGGGCTGGAGTTGGGACGATTACAACGGTTATTATTCCACCGAACGCGCCGCCATGCCGGTTTACGGCAATGTGATGCGGTTCAAAGTGCAGCCGGACAAAACCTGGGAGGTGCAGCCGCGTCTTTTCAAAAGTTATTTTGTCGAAAAACCGCTGTTGCAACGGATATTGCCCGATATGGAGGCCAATTTCCTGCGCGACCCGTCCAGCAACCTTTTCACATTCGACTCCACGGGTATCCGGCGCGGATTCATGCGCGATGTGCCTTTCCGCCACACGGAACAATTGCTCACCGAAATGCTCACCGACACGCTGCACAAGCCGGTGAGCTTGGTTGCCGGCACTTCCCGCCAGCCGCAACAGACTATTTACAGCCTGCCCGTGGATTCGCTGTACGTGCGGCTGATGCAGGAAAGCGACAACTTCATTGCCGAACAGTTGCTGTTGCTGTGCGCATCGCAGTTTTCTGACACGCTAAGCACGGAAAATAGTATCGCCTACGCAACCAAAACCCTACTCAACGACCTGCCTGATGCACCAATCTGGATGGATGGCTCGGGGTTGTCGCGATACAACCTGTTCACGCCCCGCTCAATGGTGAAGCTGTTGCAGAAAATCCACACTGCCATTCCGCAGGATCGGTTGTTCAGGATTCTGCCCGCGGGCGGACAATCGGGTACGATTAAAAGTTTTTATGGAGCCGATAAACCATACATTTTTGCCAAGACGGGCAGTCTGAGCAATGTACACTGCCTGAGCGGCTATGTACTGACCAAGAAAGGCCATATGCTGCTGTTCAGTTTCATGCACAACAACTACACGGCTCCGGTGAGCGAGATAAAGCGGGAAATGGAAAAGGTGCTGCGGCTGGCGCGTGACAAGTATTGAG
>JANPIL010000401.1:0-3382 GCA_031424975.1 Sphingobacteriales bacterium | reverse complement strand
GCCGGATTTGCCACCGGATCGAGGGTCTGCGCCGGAACGCGGGAGGTTGCAAGCATGGAAAAGAGGGTTGACAAGCCGTAAAAATATTCATTTTTGCCCGGCACACAAGCGCAAATGCCGGATGCGAGGAACAAAACCGGCGGATTACGGCTTTTCAAAGCGGGGCGGTTTTGGCTGTGGAAAACAGTATCTTTTGAAAAGCCCAAACCGCCGGTCGGTCATTTCGTTTTTTCCGTGGACTATAGACTGTTGACCGTGGACTAAAAACAGTATCTTCCCAAAAGCCCAAATCCGCCAAAACCATTTGAACATTCAGCCATTCAGACAATGACCAGACTTTCCGTCAATATCAACAAGATTGCCACGCTGCGCAACTCGCGCGGGGGCAGCAACCCGAATGTGGTGCGGGTGGCGCAGGATTGCGAACGTTTTGGCGCACAAGGCATTACCGTGCATCCGCGCCCTGACGAGCGGCACATCCGCTACCAGGACGCGCGGGACTTGCACCTGGCCATCGCCACCGAATTCAACATTGAGGGCTACCCGGATGCGCGCTACATGGAACTTGTGCGGCGGGTGCGGCCCGCCCAAGCCACCTTGGTTCCCGATCCGCCCGGCGCGCTGACTTCCAGTTTCGGCTGGGATACGGTGGCGCACCAAAGCCTGCTGCAAGACCTGATTGCCGAACTCAAAAGCCTCGGTATCCGCACGTCCATATTCGTAGATCCGGTGGAGGAAATGGTGGAGGGAGCCGCCCGAACCGGCACCGACCGCATTGAACTGTACACCGAAAGCTATGCCAGCCAGTACGCCCACAACCGCGAGGCCGCCGTGGCTCCGTATGTCCGCGTCGCCAACGTGGCCTCTGAAGCCGGACTGGGCATCAACGCGGGCCATGACCTGGACTTGAACAACCTGCGCTACCTGACGCTGCAAATTCCCGAACTTCTGGAAGTGTCCATCGGACACGCCTTGGTGTGCGACGCGCTGTATTTCGGCTTGGAGAATACGATACAGATGTATTTGCGGGAGTTGGGGCAGTAGAAAAAAGCCCCGACCCTGAAGGGGCGAAAAAATAGTATCTTTTGGAAAGGGCAAACCCCCGCCTGTTGCGGCAAGGGTTTCGTGTTTTTTCGGCCTGCGCTGAAGCCAACGCCAAGCCAAAGGTCTTCCCAATCAAGGCCACAAATCACGCTTGACCAGACTTGCGGCAGGGTGGGAAAAAACAGGATCGCCTCACACCCGTTTGCGGCGTTTTGTGTCCGCCGCATTGCATTGCACATGTATCCCACGGACAGGAACAGGAGGCTTGACAATCAATTTTTTGTGCTTAATTTTGTGGTACTGCCAAATTTTCCTGACAAGATGAGACACGTAACAATCTATACTACAGATAAGGAATACAGTCACTTTGTGGAACTGGCCAGAAACCTACATTACGTTAAGAGAATAGAGACCGATGACGAGCCCACCAAAGCGGATGTCGTAGACAATATTAAGACCGGGCTGGAAGAAGTGCGGCTTTTCAAGGAAGGAAAACTCAGTACCACGCCTGCCAAATCCTTTCTGGATGAGCTATAGCGTGGAACTGTCGGATAATTTCAAGAAGCAGGCCAAAAGGGTTTCCAAGAAATATCCAGCACTTCAAGACCAAGCAGGCCTTCGCCAAATAGCGGCTCCGGAAAAAACAAAAGCCCCGCTGCACCAGCGGGGCTTTTTCATCACCAGTGCTTTCCCGCTATATGATAACATACGGGAAGTGCTGTCAATTTGTCAATGAAACGGTTCATGTAGACGGTGGATCTGCGCGTCTGTCTTGTCTCACCCGTATCTTTGTTGTTAGTGAAAACGCCAACAACAGGAGAACCATTGGCTCGAATCCGCTTGCTTTAATACTCGAGTTTTGTAATGCTCGCTAAAACATAACGATTCCATCGCTTGACAATAGTGGTATCGGTGAGGCTGATCGTTACCGACTCCATTTTCTGTTTCAGAATGTCTTCTTTTTCAATCGTCAAATCCCTTTGGCCTTTATAATCACTTTTGGCAAAATCCGGCATGGATCGGCAAGGTTCAATCACTAAAATAGTGTCCAATGTCGAAATATCTACACATACGTAAAGGTTGGCGTTGGTTTGCATTGCATCGCATGCCTTTGTGTTCGGGTACGACCTTATGAGAGAGACGTTCAAACGATCTCCCTGAACAGTTATAGGTGTCAATGAGGCAAGAGAGACTTGAAATTCATACCGTCTGCTACAGGATACTAGAAAACAAACGAGGACTGTAACCGTAAATACAGTTTTTTTCATGGGATTTATAACAAGTTATTCTTGGTTGACCGGATGGGTTCCATCACGTTTGTTTAAATTACCTGAACTGTAGAGTCTGTATATCCTCTCCATCTGATCTTTTGTCGGTCCAGTCGGTCTTGTAATCCCCCCTTGATGCATGAAGTTTTTGTTCGGAGAATTATAAGTGGGTCCCTTCACCTTGTAAAATCCCAGAAGATATTCCTTCACATCCATCAAAGGGTGTTTGAGCCCTCCTGTGTGTCCGATTTCATGGGGCATGACCTTTGCTCTAACACCACCTTCGATAATATCTCCCGCGAAATCAGCGTTCACAGATATTTCTTTGCCGTTCAGAGCCTTTGCAACAACCTTAGTATTGGGATCGTCATACACCTGAAAGTCTTCATGGGTTCCGTCTTTTATTTCTATAAGGCTTTCGGTGTCGGTCAAATCCTTCTTGTCATTCACAACCCGAATCTGCACATCGAAATCGATGACATAGCCAGCCGTGCCATCAGCCCTCTTTTCTTTTGTATTAAACAGGCTTTCCGTTTGTTTTTTCACGGCCAACGCAAAAGCCGCAGTATTAACTTTAGTTTTTTTTGATGAGTTGAGGACAGCTGCGGTATAAGTAATCTGGAAGTGAACCCTACCTTCCTTGTCTTCGGTTCTGTTTATTATCCAATCTCTTTATTATCCAATCTCTACCGTCATAATCTTTCAAGAGTATAGGATTATTGGCGACATAGCTATACGCCGAAAGTGGATAAAACTTTTCCGCTTTGGGATCCACCGCGTGCCACCGGCCCAGTTGGGCATCATACATCCTGGCCCCATAATCCATCCAGTCCAAGCCGAACTCCTCCTGCTTCTCCTTGTCGTTGTACTGCCACTTGTGGTCGGGCTGACCTTGTGTTTCTATTCCGGCCAGATTGAGCCCCCACGGGTCATAGTGGTTCTCCTGCACGAGTTAGTTGCACGGCAATATCGTCAAACCAGACGGGTTTAGTGTTCTCGAAAGATACTATTATATCCATCTGAATGAAAACCACAAGACCGCACAAAAACCGAAATTCTTCGGGTTCCGT
>JANPIL010000400.1:0-2574 GCA_031424975.1 Sphingobacteriales bacterium | reverse complement strand
TTGTTCAGCAACCAAGTGGTGGTCTGCACCTCGGATGATGCGATTCGGTGGCTGCGCGAAAAGCAAATCCGCACCCACGCCGCCGCGCTGACGGCTACGCGGTTCTACCACGAGACTGATTTTACGCAACCTTCGGCCATTATAATGGGAACCGAAGCGTTTGGCCTGAGCGACAAGTGGTTGCGCGAAGCCGACAACCAGATTAAAATACCAATGCGCGGCCAGATTGATTCGCTCAACGTTTCGGCCAGCACCGCGATTCTGGTGTTCGAGGCCATGCGCCAGCGCGGATTCGGATAACGTTTTTGCTTCTACCGTTCACATGGAATCTGAATAAACACCAAACCCCGGAAGTTCTAAAAACTCACCGGGGTTTGGTATTTTTAAATCATACTATTTTCAAACCGCTTTCGACTTGTTGGAGCTGCGTTTGCGTTCGTTTTCGTCCAAGTAAACCTTGCGCATCCGGATTGCCTTGGGCGTTACCTCCACGTATTCGTCCTTTTGGATGTATTCCAAACATTCTTCCAATGAAAACTGCACTTTCGGGGCTATTTTCGCGGCCTCGTCTGTGCCCGATGCCCGCATATTGGTCAGTTGCTTGGCACGCTGGATGTTGACAACAATGTCGTTGTCGCGGGTGTGTTCGCCGATTACCTGACCCATGTACACTTCCTCGCCCGGATCCACGAAAAACCGGCCGCGGTCTTGCAGCTTGTCAATGGAATAGGCCGTTCCGGGGCCGGTTTCCATCGCAATCAGCGAGCCGTTGATGCGTTCGGGTATGTTGCCCTTGTGCGGTTCATAAGCCTTGAAGCGGTGCGTCATGATGGCTTCGCCCTGCGTGGCGGTGAGCACGTTGCTGCGCAAGCCGATGATGCCGCGCGACGGGATGTCGAATTCCAAGTGTTGCAAATCGCCTTTCGGCTCCATAATCAGCAGTTCGCCTTTGCGCTGCGTGGCCAGTTCTATCACTTTTCCGGCGGTTGTTTCGGGCACGTCTACCACCAGTGTTTCGATGGGTTCGTGGCGCACGCCGTCAACCTCCTTGAAAAGCACCTGCGGCTGACCTACTTGCAGTTCGTAACCTTCGCGGCGCATGGTCTCGATCAGGATGGACAAGTGCAGGATGCCCCGGCCAAACACCAGGAAGCGGTCTTCGCTTTCCGTGGATTCAACGCGCAAGGCGAGGTTTTTCTCGATTTCCTTGAACAGCCGGTCGCGCAGGTGGCGCGAAGTGACGAATTTGCCGTCGCGGCCGTAGAAAGGCGAGTTGTTAATGGTGAAGAGCATACTCATGGTCGGCTCATCCACCGAGATGCGGGGCAGCGTTTCGGGCTTTTCGGCATCGGCCAAGGTGTCGCCGATATCGAAATCGTCCAGGCCGATTACGGCGCAGATTTCACCGGCTTCCACTTCCGACACTTTTACCCGGCCCAAGCCTTCAAACACCTGCAATTCCTTGATTTTCACTTTCTTCACTACGCCGTTGTTTTTCAGCAACACCACCGGCGAGTTGTCTTTGAGCGTGCCGCGAAACACCCGCCCGATGGCAATGCGGCCCACGAACGAGGAATAATCAAGCGAGGTGACTTGCAACTGCACCGGGCCTTCTTGGAAAGGGGCGGGCGGAATGTGCTTGACGATGGTGTCGAGCAGGGCGGTGATGTCCTGAGCGGGGTGTTTCCAGTCGTAGCCCATCCAGTTCTGCTTGGCCGAGCCGTAAACCGTCGGAAAATCCAACTGGTCTTCAGTGCCGCCAAGGTTATACATCAAATCGAAAACGGCTTCGTGAACCTCGTCCGGACGGCAGTTTTCCTTATCCACCTTGTTAATGACTACAATCGGTTTCAAACCCAGGTCAATGGCCTTGCCGAGCACGAAACGCGTTTGTGGCATGGGGCCTTCAAAGGCATCCACAAGCAGCAGCACGCCGTCGGACATTTTCAGGACACGCTCCACTTCACCGCCAAAATCGGAGTGTCCGGGTGTGTCTATGATATTGATTTTTACGTCTTTGTAGCGGATGGACACGTTTTTGGACGTAATCGTGATGCCACGTTCGCGTTCAAGTTCGTTGTTGTCCAGAATCAAATCGCCGAATTCCTGATTCTCGCGGAAGAGTTTGGAAAGGTGGATCATCTTGTCCACCAAGGTCGTTTTGCCGTGGTCAACGTGGGCAATAATGGCAATGTTTCTGATGTTTTGCATGGTATTTTTGAAATTAGCCCGCAAAACTACGCAAAAGCCACTGCAAAGCCTACTAAGACAGGTTATTTAATTGTGAAGTATGGCCGCCGGAAAATAGTATGTTTCAGAAGGCCCAAACCCAAGGCCTCCCCCAACCCCCTCCGAAAGAGGGGGCTTTCACAAGCCCAAACCTGCCCGTGGTTTCAGATGCGGTTGGGAAGCACCACGGTGAAGGATGTGCCTTGACCCTCTTTTGAATCCACGCAGATGCGGCCGTGCAGTTTTTCAACGGCTTCCTTGACAATGTAAAGGCCCATGCCCGAACCGGCCGAGGTTTCGGTGGCCCGGAAAAACATCTTGTAAATATCGTCCACGTATTCGGCG
>JANPIL010000399.1:0-11548 GCA_031424975.1 Sphingobacteriales bacterium | reverse complement strand
GTTGACTCCGCCCCGGAAGCGGACACCGAAGTTTCGGCAGGTTCCACAACGGGTTTGGAATGATATTTGCCCTTAATCCGGCAGGTTTGGTGTTTTTGAAAGATACTATTTGCCTCCAAGCCTCCGAAGGGGGAGAGGCTGTCGGGTTTCGCCTTTTCAAAAGATACTATTTCAAAATGTCAATCCAAGCGTGAAATATTCAGACAAGCCCTGATTCAGGGTTTTTTGCTCCCCCTGGGGGTTGGGGCTAACTTATTGAGCCAGCACACGTAGAAACCCTGTACACCGATAAATCATCCACTTCAAAACCGTTCAATCAACTCTCACCACCATGAAAAAGATTTTTGTAGTCTGCCTGCTTCAATTCACCGCCACCGGCGCGTTTGCCCAAGCGGGTGCGGCCAGTGCCTCCCTGCAAGCCGGCAAACTGGACGATGCCAAAAACCAGATTGACAAGGCCATCACCAACGAGAAGCAAGCCGCCAAGGCAAGTACTTGGATATACCGGGGCGATATTTACCGCGACATCGCCAACAGTCAATTGCCCATTTATAGCGCACTGGACACCAACGCCGTGCAGGTAGCCTACGATGCCTACAAGAAAGCCGCCAGCCTCGACCCCAAAAAAGCCGAGGAAGCCAACAAGAAAATCACCGAATTGCAACCGACCATCATGAATGCGGCTGTAAAACGATACCAGAACAAGCAGATGGAGCCGGCCGCCAAATATGCCGATATGGCACGGATGATAAATCCGAAAGACACGCTGGCCGCGCTGGTATCGGGCATTGCCTACCAGACGATGCAGAACAATGACAAGGCAATGGAATCGTTCCAGTCGCTGATTGACATCGGCACCAACGACCCGTCCATCTACTTGACGGTGTACCAGATGCAACGCAACGCGAAAAACAACGACAAGGCGTTGGAAGTGCTGAAAAAAGGCATCTCTAAGTTTCCCAACAGCAAGGACATGAAGCAGCAGGAATTTAACCTGTACTTGGAAACCGGGAAATCGCAGGAAGCCATCACCAGTCTGGAGGCGCAACTCAAGGCCGACCCCAACAATGCCGAATACATGAAAAACCTCGGCATACTCTACGACCAGAGTGGCGACAAGAAAAAGGCGCTGGAATACTACGAGAAAGCCTTGGCCACCGATCCGTCCAACTACGATGCCAACTTCAACGTGGGCGTGTTGCAGTACAACAAGGGAGCCGAACTGAGTACCAAAATCCGCAACATGGACTTGAAAGTGTACCAGCGCGACGGCAAGAAACTGGAAGCCGAAATGAAAGGCTATTTCCAGAAAGCATTGCCTTACTTTGAAAAATGCTATGCCACCAAGCAAGACGACAAGAACGTGCTTGACCCGCTCAAGAGCATCTATACCGTGCTTGACCGCAAAGCCGATGCCGACAAGGTGGAGAAGGCACTCCAGAAACTGTAAGGAACAAAACCACAGGAAAGTGAAAAAGCAACCCGCCCGGCGGGTTGCTTTTTTTGTTTTTGGTTGCGTGTGTGCTTTTCCCGGCCCTATTAAGGATGTTTTGCCGCCACGCGTGGCGGCCACCGATGCGCATTTTGCCCTTTGAAACCCCTTGTATCCCTGCGGAAAGGTAACCGGCTTTGTTTTGGCAATCGTAGCGCGTGGCGGGTTTTTATGTAAGGGTTGGCGTGTTTTCGGGTAAATCAAGGCGCGACCGGAGCAAACCGCCCAAACAGTACGGGCGGGCATTTCGGGCGTGCAGCCCAACCCTTGATTCCTTTTCTGCTGGGATATAGATTTACGGATGAAAATTTTTACATCCATGTTCTGACTAATGGAAATTTCACTGTTGCGCAATACCGGATTCCGCTGGAAAAACAACCTTTTTGCCAGAATCGGCATCGTGGCACTGGCCATGCTTGTGGCCATGATGACTGGCCTTTTCTATTATTTGAGTCATTCGAATGTGACAACCAATAACAAGGCCAAGCAAATCACCGCCGAACTCACCTCCCAAGCCTTGCTCGACAAGCTTGATCGCAATTTTTACGAACGTTTCGGCGATGTGCAAGCCTTTGCTTACAACCGCCTGGCCGTGGCGGCGGTCACAAAAGACACATCTTCGCACGAGTTGCAGGATTTCATGAACACCATGACGGCTTACTACGTGCTCTACGACCTAATGATGATTGTCAATAAGGAGGGGAAGGTAATCGCGGTGAACACCACCGACAAGCAGGGACAACCCATCAATTCAACACCGCTGACCAATGGACGGAATTTCGCGCGCGAAACCTGGTTCAAGGCTTGCGTATCCGGGGCGGGGCCGGAGGGCGGTGCGTGGTATTCGGATTTCACCACCAACCCCGAGGTGGCCCGCATATATGGCGGCAATGGCTACGGACTCGGTTTTGCCGCGCCCATCCGCAATCAATTCGGCCAAGTGCTGGGTGTGTGGTATAACTTTGCGAGTTGGAAGGAAATCACGGGCGATATCCGCTCGGCGGCGGAAGAGGAACTGCTCAAAAACAGACAGCAAGCCCACGTGCTGCTTACCCGCGCCACTGGCGAAATCATTGATGCCACCAACCTGGCGCTGGTTGCCAAGCGTGTTAAAATGGAGGAACCGGCAGCCGCCCAATATGACACGGATGTGGCGTTTTTAAATCCTGATCGCACCTACGGCGATTACGTGGCGGGCTGGGCCACCGCCCAAGGAGCCTATACGTACAAAGGCAACCGGTGGCGGGCGGTCACGCTCATGCCACGTGAAAGAATGCATTGGGCCGTATTGCTCAACAGCGAAATGCGCCCCGCCCTGCTCACAATTATTGCCGTGGTGCTGGGCCTTGGCTGGCTGACCGTGCGTTTTTTCCGGGCAAACATCATCAGCCGCATCACCAAGATTCAGAAGGCGTTGGAGAGCATGGCTTCAGGACGCATCATTATGGTGGACAAGGAACTGGAACGCCAGGATGAACTGGCCCGCATTGCCCATTCGCTCGGCCACTTGGCCGAGTCCATCAACCAAAAAGTGTTGTTTTCCAACGAAATAGCAAAAGGCAACTTGGAAGCCGAGTTGAGCGGCATTGCCGAGTCTGATGTGCTGGGCCAGTCGCTGGTGAATATGCGCGGCCAACTCAAGCAAACCGCGCAAGCCGACAAAAACCGCATTTGGGTAAGCGACGGATTGGCCAAGATGATGGAACTGGCACGTGCTAACCTGAACATGGATGCCTTTTGCGAGCAGGCACTCGCGTACCTTATCCATTACCTGCAAGCCAACCAAGGCGCGGTGTTTGTGAAAGATGAAGGCGGAGAGCGGGTAGTGCTTGAAATGAAAGCGTGCTACGCCTATGGCCGCAAAAAACACCTCATGCAAGCCATCGTACCGGGCGAAGGCTTGACCGGACAGGTATTTTTGGAAGGCCAGCCCCTGTACATGACCGATATTCCCGATGAGTATCTGCGCATTACCTCCGGCCTGGGCGAGGCCAATCCGCGCTGCGTGCTCATTGTGCCGCTGCGCTACAATATGCAGACGGAAGGCATCTTGGAAATCGCATCCTTCCGGAAAATGGAAGGCTTCGAAATTGAATTCGTCCGGCTGGCCACCGAAAACATCGCCGCCGCCATTGCCATGGCCAAAACCAGCGAGACAACCACCCGCCTTCTTGCTGCCTCCCAGCAGCAAGCTGAAGAACTGAGGGCGGCCGAAGAGGAAATGCGCCAGAATATGGAGGAAATGCAAGCCACGCAGGAGGAAATGGAACGCAAGGAAATGGAACTGCAGAAACTGATTGTCACCAGCGAAAAATCATACACGGACTGATGCGCCGGAACCGGGCAGGTTTGGTGTTTTTGAAAGCTGAAAGCCCCGTCTTTAGCGGGGATACTATTTAGCCCCCTCTTTCGGAGGGGGTTGGGGGAGGCTTCGGGTTTGGCCGTTTCAAAAGATACTATTTCCAATCCTCCCGCAAAGGCTGCTTGAAGGAACGCGTGCTGGGAATTTCAGCATTTCCAATCCCGCCATCCTTGTTTCCAAAACACCGTTTTCCGCGCCGCCCGCGAAGTTTTACGCCTGGTTTTGCAATATTGTGTTAGTTTTGGGGTTCTATACCCAACCATCCAGACGCAAGATTCCATGCTGAAAACAGCCGCGCTTCTTTCCCTCTTCCACGCATTCCTTCTCCTTTCCCTTTCTTCCGCCGCCCAAACCACGCAGAGTTTCATTGCCGACGACCTGGCCTACCGCGACGCGCTGGAACTGTTTGACCGCGAAAAATACGCTGCCGCCCAGAAAGCATTCGGCGATTACATTGAGCTGAATAAAAACGACCTCATCAGTGTGGAAGCCAAGTATTACGCGGCCATTTGTTCGCTGTACTTGGAAAACGCCGATGCCGAACCCGCCATTGAGCGTTTCATCGCTGAATATCCCAACCATCCGAAAGCCTCGGCGGCGTATTACGAGATGGGCAATTACTATTTCAACCAAAAAAACAACGACAAGGCGATTGAATACTTTGAAAAGGCCGGAACCGCCAGCCTGAGCCGCGAACAGCAAACGGAAGCCAAGTTCAAGTTGGCCTATTCGTATTTCGGCAAGCAGGAATTTGCCAAGGCGGGCAATATTTTCAACGAACTCAAACGCACTTCCAACAAATACACGTTTCCGGCCAGCTACTACGCCGGTTATTGCAACTACCGCGTGGGCAACTACACCGAGGCCCTGGCCGATTTGCGCCGCGCCGCCCAAAGCCCCGAATACGCGCCGATGGTGCCCTACATGATTGCCAATGTGTATTACAAGCAGGGCCAATATGACGAACTGATTGAATACGGGCAGACGCTGGCGGGCAGCAAGGACATCCGCAACGCCGACGAGGTTTTCCTGCTGGTGGGCGAGGCGCACTACCGCAAAGGCGATTACGCCAATGCGGCCCAATACCTGAAAGAGTCGGTTGCCAAAGGAAAATCGAAGCCCGCCCCCGAAATCGCCTACCGCTTGGCCTACGCGCAGTACAAGACGGAAGAGTACCAAGCGGCGGCGGAAAACTTCAAAATATCGGCCACCGGAGCCAAAGACACGCTGGCGCAGTATGCGGCCTACCATTTGGGCCTGTCTTATTTGCAAACCGGCAACAAGCCCTTTGCCCTGACCGCCTTTGACCAAGCGCGGCGCGGCAAAGCCAACAAGCAGATTGCCGAGGATGCGGCGTATTACCACGCCAAAGTCAGTTTTGAGACCAATGCGGGCCCGGAAACCACCACGCTCCTCAAGGATTTCCTGAAAAACCATCCCAACAGTCCGCGCAAGAACGAAGTGAGCGAATTGCTCAGCGAGTCGTACCTGACATCGAACAACTACAACGAGGCCCTTGCCCAGATTGAAGGCATGACCAGCCGCACGCCGCGCATTGATGCGGCTTACCAGCGGGCCACTTTCAACAAGGGCGCGGAATTGTTCAACAAGGATCAATATGCCGAGGCATTGGCTCAGTTCCAGAAGTCGCTCTCACGCCCGCAAGAGGATGAACTGACGGTGGCGGCGCGTTTCTGGTCGGGCGAGGCGCAGTCGGCGTTGCGCAACTATCCGGCCGCCGTAACCGAATATGCCGCCGTTTTCCGCGAAACGCAGCCCAAAAACACTGATTTCCACCAGCGCAGCCGTTACGGCATCGGCTATGCGTATTACAACAACAAGGAATACGACAAGGCTGCCGTGCATTTCCGCGAGTATGCCGCCGCTGTGGGAGCCAATGGCAAGAACTACGCCGACGCGCTGGTGCGGCTGGGCGATTGCTACTTGGTTGCCAAAAACTTCGATGCCGCCATCAAGCAATACGACTTGGCGTTGGCGCAGCCGGAAGCCGAGAAAGACTATATCCTGTTCCAGAAAGCCAACGCCCAGAACTACAGCGGCCGTGCCGACGAAGCCCGCCGCAACTTCGATGAGCTGGCGGCCAAATATCCCAATTCGCGGTATGCCGACAATGCGCTGTACCAACGCGCCGATGTGGATTTTGATAAGGGAAACTACCAGGCCGCCATTGCCGGTTTCACGCGCGTCATTGACTCCAAATCGGTCGGTGGCGTGGTTCCGTTCGCCTTGCAGAAACGCGCCCAAGCCTACAGCAACCTGCAACAGCACGACAAGGCGGTGACCGACTACCAGAGAGTGCTGAACCAGTACCCCAAAAGCAAGGTGGCCAACAATTCGCTGCTGGGCTTGCAGGAGGCATTGGCTTCGGCGGGGCGCAGCGATGAATTTGCCGATTACCTGAACAAGTACAAGACCGCCAACCCGCAGGATAATTCAACGGAAAGCATTGAGTATGACGCGGCCAAGTCGCTGTACACCAACGAGAAATACCCGCAGGCCATCACGGCCCTGGAGGCTTTCATCCGCAGCCATCCGCAATCATCGCAGATATACGATGCCCGCTATTACATTGCCGATGCGTATTTCCGCTTTGGCGACCGGCCCAATGCCATGAAAAATTTCCGGCAGGTGGTCAGTGAAAACCGCAGCCAGTTTGCCAACCGCGCCGTAGGCCGCATGGGCGACTTGGAACTGAACGCCAAAAACCACGCCGCCGCCGCCGGGCATTACCGGCAGTTGCTGGGCGGCCAGCAAAGCAAAAAGGAGCAGACCGCCGCCCTTGCGGGTCTGCTGGAAGCGTATTACCAACTGCCCAACTACGATTCGGCGCGGTATTATGCCACGCAGGTGGTGGCTACGGGTGGCGCGTCGCCCAGTGCGGTGAATAAGGCTTTGCTCTACAAGGGGAAATCGTATTACCTGCAAAACAACTACGACCGGGCCGTGGACGAACTGCTCGCTGCCGCCAATTCTGCCCAGGACGAATACGGGGCCGAAGCCCAATATCTGGTTGCCGACGCGCTGCACAAGCAGAAAAAATACAAGCAGTCGCTGGAGATGTGCTTTGTGGTGAACGACAAATTTGCGGCGCAGGACAAATGGCGCGGCAAGGCTTTTTTGCTCGTGGCCGACAATTACTTGGCACTCAACGAAACTTTCCAGGCCAAATCCACGCTGCAATCGGTCATTGAAAATTCGGAGGACAAGGAAATCATTGCCGCCGCCAAGGAAAAACTGAAGGCAATGGAGGGAAAATGAAAGGGAAGTCTCCTCTAAATCCCCTCCGAAAGTGGGGATTTTTAAACGGGTGGGTTTGGGCTTTCCGAAAGCTGAAAGCCCCGTCTTTAGCGGGGATACTATTTTGAAAAACGTAGCCGGACTTTACAAGTCCGGCGGCAGGGGTGGGTTTAGGCTTTCCAAAAGATACTATTTGTCGGGATGTTTTTTGGCCTCCCACCCGGCAAGTGGCGTTTTCAACGCGCGACCGTGAAACGCAGGTCAGACACTGTGTGTCAGATCGGAACCAACGGACTTGCCCGGATTTTGCCGGGCTTTCCGATTGCGAAAAACCTTGAACGCAACCAATCATGATCCGGGCAATTCCAATTCACCCATCTATCATTCAAAATTCCGAATCGAAAAAAAATAGTATGTTCCAAAAAGCCCAAACCTCACTTTCCATCAATAATGTCCACGGAAAAAACCGTTGGCCGCTAATCCTTTGCCTGCTGGTATTTCCGGTTTTGCTGATGGCACAGCCAACCAAACCGGCCAAGAAAGGCGAGATTGAAACCGAGGAAATCGTGATTGAGAAAAGCCGCGCCATCACGCTGCCCGAAGCCGAACGCAACTTTGAAAAAGTGACCACGTTGGCCAAAAAAACCGAAAACGCCGCCCAAAAATACGAGGCCACCGACCGCAACCTGAAACTGGCCGACTTGAACACCAAATTCCGGATATTGCAGATGGCCCAGGAACCGGCCAAGGAATCAACGGGCAACTACTTGAAAGCCGCTTTGGGCAACTATATGGGCATTTACGGCGACGCTTTTTTCGGTTCCAAGCGCAACGATGCGTTTTCGTGGAATGCACGGGGCAAATTCCTGTCGTTTGGCCGGGGGCCCGTTAACGGCAACAACTCGGCCACGCAGGAAAGCTTGCTGAGTGGCAACGTTAAGTTCATCGCCGATGCCCTGACTGCCTCGGCGGGGCTGGAATTCAAGCGCGACTTGTACCATTTCTACGGCTCGGGCGTGAAACGCGACCGCAAGGATATCCGGCAGGTGTTCAGCACGATAGCTTTAAAAACGACTTTTGCCAACAACAAAACCGATTCGCCACTGGACTACAAGCTCAATCTCAACGTTTTCAATACCAAGGATGCCTACAACGCCAGCGAGTTCGAGTTCAATGTCAACCTTGATGGAAAATATAGGATTTCCGATGCGCTGACCATTCTTACGCCGTCGGAAACGTACTTCACGCGCCTGCAAGACAGCGGCTCTGTGAGCCGCAACCTGTTCCGCAGCAAGCCGCAGTTGCAATTCAGCAAGGACGCTTTCACCATTACCGCCGGACTGAATATCGTCACCCAGAACGACACCACGACGACGATTCCGAAAATCAACCTCTATCCGATTATAGAGGCGCAACTGACAGTGGGAAAGGCATTTACTGTGTTTGGTGGCTTTACCGGCGATGTGCAGCGCAACTATTTCCGGCAGATTGTGGGCGACAACCCGTTTGTGAACAACCGCCTGCAAGTGTTCAACGCCAGCAAAATATCCGACCTGTACGGCGGCATCAAGCGGCAGCTTGGCGGCGCGCTGAGTTTCGACGTACGCACGTCAATCGCCAAGTACCGCAATTTGTACTTTTTCACGAACAGCCTCCGCGATACCACCCGGTTTGACCTGACGTACGAAACCGGAAACACCGGCGTGTTAAACCTCTCAACCGAAGTGGCCTACGACGCGGGCAAGAAATTCAGGATTGCCGCCAAGGCCGACTTTTACAAGTACACCCTCAAAAACCTGCAACAGCCCTGGCACCGCCCCACGTTTACGGCAACGGTGATGGGCCGTTTTGCGGCCACCGAAAGCCTGTTTTTTACCACCGAAATCTATTACCTTGGTGGGATGCAAGCCCCGAAATACGTGCGCAACGGCACTGAGGTCACCGAAAAAGCCGTGCAACTCGACCCGATTGCCGACGTGAATTTAAAGGCGGAATACATTTTTTTAGAAAAATTCTCCGCATATTTGTCACTTAACAACCTGTTATCCAGCCGCTACCAGCGGTTCCAGTATTACCAAAACCGGGGAGCCACCGCCATGCTCGGCGCGAGTTTCTCTTTCTAAATTTTTTTGTTGCAGCGTATCTGTCCGCCCCGCCCGGAGAAGACCGGCGAGTTTGGGCATTTGAAAACATACTATTTTTGAAAATATTATTTTGCGTCGCATCGGCTTGGTTTGGGTTTCGGCCTCCGGTTTCATAAACCGATACGTTGGGTGTAATTTTACAACGGCACTTTGACAAGGTAACACTAAACTTAAAATAAGATAATGACGAATAAATTATTGTTAGCAGGTTGCATTCTTATTTTTTATTCGTGTGAGAACGCACAGAATATCACTAAAAATAATAAAAGCGACCAAAATACTGCTTCTAAAAATATTCTCAATGAAGACCTGAAAAAAATACCAATTCTTAATTTGGGAACTTTTCATATGGGAAAAACTTCTGATGCAAACAAAACCGAATTTGACGAAAACGACAAAAAAAATCAATTAGCTGTCAATGAAATAGCAGCAAAATTATCTGTGTTTCGACCTACTGTAATAATTGTGGAAACACCACCCGAATTTGACAAGAAACTTCAATCAGATTACAATGAATACGTATCTAATCCAAAAATGAAGTTCAAAAATCCATCTGAAATCGAATTATTGGCCTATGAGTTAGGGAGAATTAGTGGGACAAAACAAATTTATGGCATTGATCACAAAATGAACTATAATTATAGTATTGGGACTGAAATGGTAAATTCAATTGACTCACTTTGGCATAATAAATATTACAAAAACCCTCTTAAATATTATCCACAAGTTAATGTTGATGAAAATAAACTGAATCTGCTTGAAAAATTAAAATTAACAAACCAAAACACTTATTTAGACTTTCTTATTGAGGTTAATGCTGAAATGCTTTCTCATGTAGGTAGTGAAAAAGGATTTGAGGGTGCAGACGAAGCCGCTAAATATTACCAACGCAATATTAGAATGTACTCTAATTTGAACAGAATAAATCTTAGGGAAAACGATAGGGTTTTTATACTTATGGGAGCAAGCCATACTGCATACTTCAGGGACTTTATTAGCCGTAGCCCAAAATACACAATGGTAAACACATTTGACTACCTGAAATAAACAACTGCACCCAACATAGTTATGTATGAAAAAGGGGGCGAACGTGAGTAATTGATTATCAGTACATTAACAAACCTTTGCGCCAGCGGACGAAATATTATGAACCAGTTGAAAGTGAATAAACCTCGAAAAAAAATCCAGCATCAGTTACGGGCGGACGTGTTCCAAATCCTTTCTTGTTTGTAAACACTTGTCCGTCAACCGATACTCCCAACCTAACTGCCATGATTGAAAAGTACATCCGTCACCTGCTGTTCGACAACGATTGCGTGGTTATTCCCGACTTCGGCGGGTTCATTGCCACCTACGCACCGGCAACCATCCACCCGGCGCGGCACACGTTTGTGCCGCCCTGCAAGGCCATTGCGTTCAATGAAATGCTGCGCCTCAACGACGGGCTTTTAATCAGCCACGTGGCACTCGGCGAGGGCATCACGCGTGAGCAAGCCACCCAGGCCGTAAGCCAGTTTGCCGAACACATCCGCCTGCAAATCCGCCAGAGCCAGAAATACACGTTTGACGAAATCGGCACGCTGTCGCTCACGCCCGAACGGCGGATGGAGTTTGAACCGATCAGCCGGGTCAATTACCTGAACGACGGTTTCGGCCTGCCCGAACTTTCATTCCAGCCCATTGAACGGCGGCCATACCACGCACCAAAGCCGCACACCAAAGACCGCCAACCCATTGCGCAGAATGCACAAGCCGCTGGCAGTGAATTGGTTGGCCTGCTGCGCCGCAACCGGCAGTTGGTGTACACGCTGGGTCTTTCGGCCATTGTCGGCATTTCGGCGCTGACCGGCTATCTGGTTTTCAACACCACCAACCAAGCCTTGGGCTCGCTGAACCCGTTTGAGGCGTTGATCAATATGCCCTCCGAGGAGGATTCGACGGTCAGGGAAACCGAAGAGCGGCTGCTCAAAAACCGCAAGCCCGCCAGCGTGTCCGCACAAATGGTTCCCCAGCCCGAAACGCTGGTGGCCGATGCGCCGGACGTGGCCGATGGCGAAGGATGGGGATCGGCAGAGGAAAACGTTTCGCTGGAAAACACTGTGAACGAAGTGGTTGTGCCGGAAAAGGAAACGCCCAAGGCGGTTTTGAAAGCGGAAACGAAAGCGGAAAATAGTATCTCCCGGAAAGCCGAAACCCCCGCCAAGGCCGAACCGAAGAAAACCGTTGCCAAAACCCGGTATTACGTGGTGGTCAACGGATTCTCGGTTGAGAAGAATGCGGGAAAATTCCGCC
>JANPIL010000398.1:0-12779 GCA_031424975.1 Sphingobacteriales bacterium | reverse complement strand
CTCACGGCCACCCCGGCGCGGCATTTTTCGGGGCGGGGCTTGGTGCGGGGCAAAACGCTGTGGTCGTCGTTTGTGGTGCGCCTGCACGGTTACCGCATTTTTGTCGGCGGCGATTCGGGTTATAGCGAACACTTCAAAAGCATTGGCGGGCAACACGGCCCGTTTGACCTTGCCCTGCTCGAATGCGGCCAATACGGCGCAGACTGGCCCTACATACACATGAAGCCTGAGGAAACGGCCACCGCCGCCCAAGACTTGCGTGCCAGCGTGCTGATGCCCGTACACTGGGGCAAATTCGCGCTGGCCTACCACGCTTGGAACGAACCGATTGCAAAATTGGTGGAAGCCGCCGCCGAAAAGGAACTGGTTCTGGCCACACCCATGATTGGCCAGCCCGTGGCCTTGGGCGGACAATACCCGCAACAGCGGTGGTGGGAGTTTTGACAACCGGGTGGTTTCGTGCCGGAGGAGGCTTCTTAAAAACAGTATGTTTTGAAAACGCGAAACCCGTGATGTTGCCCAGCATCCGCCAGTTCTTCTCCTTTGTGCGAGTGGGAGGTTTGGGCCTTGCAAAAGATACTATTTCAACGGGGTTTGCCTATCCGGAAAAGCCGTTTCCCCTGCAAGGCGAAATCCGAAACTTCACATAGCCTTAACCCTGCCGTAACACAAGCCCGGCGCGGCTTGCCTACCTTGTCTATGTACCAAACCGGGCAGCACAATGGATTACGGCAGAATCATTTTGACGTTGGTGAGCGGGCTGGTGGTGTTCCTGTTTGCGATGAACTACCTTTCCGAAAACCTCAAAGCCCTTTCCGGCGACCGGATGCAGGGTTTTCTGGACAAGTTCACGCGAAACCTAGTTACGGGCATCCTGTCGGGAACCGTGGTCACGGTGCTGCTCGATTCCTCTTCCGCCGTTATCATCATGACCATTGCGCTGGTCAATGCCCGCGCCCTCACGTTCCGGCAGGCCATGGGCATTGTGCTGGGAGCCAACATCGGCACTACCATTTCCAGCCAACTCATCGCCTTCGACATCGGGCAGTATGCCGCCATACCCATGGTGGTGGGGCTTGTGGTCAGCATTGCCGGACGGAGTGAACCGGTGCGGATTTCGGGCAAAATCCTGCTGGGCATGGGCCTGCTGTTTTTCGGACTTTTCACCATTGAGGAAAGCGTGAAGCCGCTGCGCGACAGCGGCACGTTCCGGGCGTGGATGCTGCAACTCGAAAACCCGCTGGGCGGTGCGGCGGTTGGCGCGTTGGTCACGTTCATCGTGCAGTCGTCGTCGGCTACGGTGGGCATGGTCATCAGTCTGGGCGCGCAAAAACTCATCACGCTGGCGGCGGCCATTGCCGTGATGCTCGGTGCCGAACTGGGCACTTGTTCCGATACATTAATCGCCTGCGCCGGACGCAGCAAACAGGCCGTGAAAACGGGCATTTTCCATTTGTTGTTTAATATCGCGTCCATCACGCTGGGGCTGCTGCTCATCCATCCTTTCACGGAGTTGGTGCTGCTGGTTTCCCGGCAAGCCGATCTGCCCCGCCAAATCGCCAATGCCCACGTATTGTTCAACTGCTTGGGTGTGTTGGTTTTTGCCCCGGTTGCCCCCCATTTGGAACCCTTGTTAGACCGGCTGGTGAATGGGTTTTCCAAAAAAACCGCCAGCACCAGCGCACCTGCCTGACAGCTTGGCTGCCGGAAAACGGAAGGGGTTTGGTGTTTTTAAAAGATACTGTTTTGCGCCAACGTCGCTGCAACCATAGTCCTATCGGGGATGCCCCGCTAAAAAATTTCATAAATTCGTTGCGGATTTTTTCCTGATGTGTTATGTTTGCACTTTGATTGTGCAAAAGGCGAAAGTAGCTCAGTTGGTAGAGCGCGACCTTGCCAAGGTCGAGGTCGCGGGTTCGAATCCCGTCTTTCGCTCCATGAAAGAAAAGTCCCGGTCCCGATAGCTTTTGGGGCGGGACTTTTTCCTTTCAGACAGTCACGCAGGCCGCGTGGTTGAGGCCGGGGTGGTGGAACAGGTAGACACGCCGGACTTAAAATCCTGTGGGCTTCAAGGCCCGTACGGGTTCGATTCCCGTCCCCGGTACTTATTGGCATAAAATAGGAAGCCAAAGGAAGATAAACCCCCTAAACACGCTGTTTTAGGGGGTTTTCATTTTTGTGCTTTCCTTTGGTGTCCCTTGTCATCACTATTTTTGTCGCCCCTGACCGTCCCCCGTCCCTTGCATTTGTTCCGTGGCGTTATTAGCTTTGGTAAGTGGTGGCGTGAAAACAGGTTGCATTAAAAATCCACCACGGTCTGTGTGCCACAGGCCACGGTTTTTTTAATCCGGGCTGTTTTCGGGCAGGCACTTGCCCGGAAACAGCCCGGGGCCGGATGTGCCGGAAAAACATTGGTTCATTAACCCGATTGATACCCCATGACAACCACAAATGAATTGGCACAGCAAACAGCAAGGGCGTTTGTGCTGGCCTATGAAGCATTGCCCGCAGATGTGAAACGGGAAATCAAACGGCAAATTGACGAAATCCTTGAACCCGCCACAACAAGCGGGCTGGATTGGTCAGGGTTCAAAACCGCTGCTTTCCACGCCCCGGACAATACCTACGGGCGGGACGAGCTTTACGACGACGACCGGGTATGAACATATTCGTTGATACCAGCATCTGGGTGTACGCCACAGATGATAGCAGTCCGTTTTACCCGGATGCGGTGCGGAAACTGTCAGGTTTGCAGGCGGATGGCTACCGCATGATAATCAGCACCCAGACCTTGCGGGAATATGCCAAAGCCTGCACGTCGGCACGGGTACTCGCACACCAAGACATCGTGAATAACATGGATTGGATGCGCAGGCAATTCAGCGTATTGGACGAAACCGCGCTGGTGATTGCCGAACTGGAGAAACTGCTGGTGAGCCTTGTGCCGCCGGCCGGTGTACGACTGCAACGTCGTAGCCACCATGCTGCACTATGGCATCGGCACCATACTGACCCACAATGTGAAGGACTTCACCCCGCGCTACGATGCGTGGATCACCGTTGTTCCAATGCTCACGGCTGCACATTGAAGCCATTGAGACACCCAGACAGGAAATGGAGCAAACTAACATCAATGCCGAGCATGAACCGCACTGAACTTAGCGATGAGGAACTGGACAGGCGGATGCGCATAACACTCGCGCAACTTGAGGCGGACTTATAGAAGCCAATTTTTGGAAGCCCGCACAACCAGAGGGGGGGCGCGCAAAGAGGGGTGTCTATTTCAATGGACACCCCTCTTATTGATGTCAGGCCGGAAAACACAAAGGGACTATTGCTTTTTGTCCCCCGTTCCCCAAATTGTGGACATAACTAATTGAATTTCAGTTGATTGTAAATGTGGTTAAGTGCCCTTCCCCGGTACTTATTGGCATACAATAGAAAGCTAAAGGAAGACAAAAACCCCTTAATCCGGCTGACTAGGGGGTTTTTGGTTTTCGTGCTTTGCTCTCATGTCCCTTGTTATTGCTATTTTTGTCCCTGCCCGCGCAAGTGCCTTTCCGGCATCCATGTTGCCAATCTACTCCAAAAGTGGCACAACCGCCACACTTCTTCCCCGTTTAGCGGCCGTTATACGGGTGGTATGGTGTTTTCACTATCCATTGCATACGCATCTTATACGTAATAACCGGATGCTTTCAATTGTACATAAACACACAACCCACTTATTATGAAAAAGTTAGCACTAGTATTCGCTACCGCGTTCATTTCTTGCGCTGTTATTGCGCAGACAACGCCAACCCAGCCATCGCCGACAATGCCATCGCCGACCCCGCCATCGCAAACACCCATGCCGCAAACACCACCGGAGCAGCGGCTGCCCCAGCAAACGCCGTCGCAAACCATGCCATCGGGCGATACCATGCGTAACGCACCCAGTGGAAACCGTTCGGATCGCGGGATTATCGGTAGGGACTCGGCAGGAAGTTATGAGAATATGCCGGGTCGCAACCCGAACATGGGAACCGAAGACCGGAGAAATCCCGAAGGCGGAATGAAGCCCGCGACAAAAATGAAGCCCATGACAAAAAAGCAGTCAACAACCAAATACTCCACAACCAAGCGGTCAAGTACGAAAACTTCGAAAACGCCAACCAAAAAATCTGGCAACCACCCGAATTGATTGTGCCCACAATTTTTTAATAGAAGGCGAACAGCGAAATGATCGAAACGGAGTACGTACCTTGTGGCTTGCCAAGGTGCGTACTCCGTTTCATACATAATGAATCCAATGACCATCAACAACTTAAATGACACGAGCCATGCCTATAGACGACACAAGTCCGAACCCGTACGCGCCTTCACCATCTGAAAAACAGTATGACGATGATGAGTTGAGGAAAGACGGCGATTTTGACAATGAAGAAAAAGGGGTCTTTGTAAAAGAGGAAGACGACGATGATGACCCGCGCGAAGATGGCATAATGGACGATGGCGACGGAATCCAAGACGACCACGGCGAAGACAACAAGCACCTGCCCATGCGCGACAATGACTCGGACACGCGCAATGGCTACCTGCGTTTCGGTGACAACAGCGATGCGGAAACGCCCCAACTGACCGAGGAAGGACAGCGGCAGGTGGCCAAAAGCAAGGAGTGAACCACCCGCAAAATAGTATGTTTCAAAAAGGCCAAACCTACCTGCCGGGTTTGGCCTTTTTGAAACATACTATTTTGGCCCCTAACCCCAAAGGAGAGAGACTCCCTCCCCGAAAGGGAGGGGAGTCTTTTAGCCCCCTCCTTCGGAGGGGGTTGGGGGAGGCTTCGGGTTTGGACTTTTTAAAAGATACTATTTTCCTGAGCACTTAGGCAGCATTAATTTAAATCATCAAACGCCAAAAGCCGCTGATTGCTGTGTATTCACTCATTCAGACACTCATTCATTCATTTATTGGCTCAAATTATACTGCAACCGGAAGCCGACACGGGTGTCGGAACGCGGAAAAGACGTGCTGACGGTGGGGCGGTTGATGCTCCGCTCAAAGTAAATCGTCACGTTCACACGCTGGTTTACGGTGTATTGCACGGTGGGTTTGAGCTGAAACTGGAAATTTCCGGCCACGGGCGTATTTACCCCGTTGAAGCGGCGCTGGATGGTCTTGGATTCCAATAGCCGCACATCGCAGCGAAACTGCACGTCGTTTTTCAGTATTTTCTGTTCGCCCCGGATCAGGAAAGGAATTTTCAGGTTGTTTTTCGTGTATCCCAAACTCACCGTCACATCCTGGTTGCTGATTTCGCTAACCTGCCGGTTGGTAATCAGCAATGAAACAGCGCGTTCCTTGTTGTAGGCAATGCGCGCCGTGAACCGGCTGGGCGTGCGCAAATCCACGCCGATAAGTGGCGAAAACCGCTCCGTAACCGTTACCCGGTCGGTGATGAACAGCGATACGAACTGCCCTTGGTCGTTGATGGCCGTGGGCAATTCATCTTCGGAAGTGCGCAAACCGATCAAGCCCGAATTGGCGTAATCTTGTGGGGAGCGGAAACTGCCCACCGAATACGTGGACGAATAGCCGTGCGTGAGGTTGATGGACGAGAATATGCGCTTCAACGCCTCTATTTTAGACAGTCCGGCATAGGTAATGTTCCAGTTAGGCAGCGGGATTTTGGGAAATGCCGTGAGCCGGGTTTTTTCCAACGATTTTCCGGTGTAGGCCGACAGAAAGGCCGGAATCAGCACGTCTTGTGAGGTGGTGTCGTAGCGGCCGCCAACGCCGCCGCGCTGTTCGTTCAGCCGCTGCTCCAAAGCCAAGGCGTTCCGTTCAAAAGTCTCGAACACATCGCCCGGATTCTGGAAAGCCGTTTGCAGGCTGACAAACGAAATGGAATACGAACCCGACCGGGCGGGATTGAAACTCCGGTAGTTGTCGCCAAGGCTGTCAAGGCGGAAAATTTCGCTGTATTCGGCGGTTTTGGTGCGTTTCACGTTCATGCGCACCTTGAAGTCGCGGAATGGCTCCAAGTCGGCTTGGGCGGTGAAGTTTTCGGCCCACGTCTGCATGAAGGGTAAATTGAGTTGCTGGCTCTTGGAAAGCCACCCACGGCTGGCCGCTTCCAGGCGGATATTGGGGTCTTGGCTGCCCAGCAGGCCAAACCCGATGCCCGGAGCCAGCAACGAACTGTCCAGACCGAAAAAGCGCGGGTTGGGCAGGAAACCCGGCAGCGTGGTTGCCTCGTCAATGGCATAGCTGAAGTTCACGTTGCGGGCCGTCATCAGCGTCCTGATAAAGCCTTTGACCAACCGGAATTCCGGTACTTTCCGAACCGTGTCCTTTTGCGCAACCGTTGGCTGGCCGGGCGGTTGCACGGGCGGCACGCCGGGCGGTTGCACCACCGGTCTTGAAGCCGGGCGGCGCACCGGCTCATTTATCTTTTTCAGGAACGGAATCTTGTTGTACAACCTGAGCAAGTCAACCCGGCCATTGATGGCCCGTTGGCGGCTGTTGTCGGCAAAGTTACCGAAAAAATTGCCCAGCGTGTCCGACACGCCCACGGCGGCGGCGCGCCACGTGTAGGTAGTGCCGTAGCGCACATCGGCGGCCAGCCAGTCGGTAACCGGAAACTTGTCGAGTGGCAGCCGGTAGGTGGCGTTGGCCTGCTGGCGGAAGTTTTTCATGCGCCCCAGCCGCCGCAGGTTGGCCAGCACTGAATCGCGGCTGCTGAAACCGGGGCGCACCTCGGTGTTGTTGATTTCGCCAATCGGTTCGTCAATGACTGTGTTGGCCAAGGCCGAATAATCCAATGACAAACTGCGGGTCAGGTTCCAGCGCAAGTCGTAACTGCGGTTGAAAGTGAAATATTTCTCATACAGCGGCCGCACACCGGCGGTAGTTAGGCCGGTACCCAAGTTGGCGGGGTCGGCGTTGCGCAATTGCGTTTTGGTAAACAGCCGGTCCAAGTCGCCCCGGACGGCAATGCTGGTGGGAGCCAGCGCAAAGTTGAACTCCTTAAGCCATTTCCACGCGGGCTTGTCCAGAAACTTCACGTTCTTGAACGGCTCCACGTATTTGGGTTCCAGATTATAGGCATATCCCACCCCGCCCCGCGTGTTTTTCTGCGAATACAAGGCCGTGGAAATGTTGGTGCGCGTAATGTCGCTGTACGAATAGTTGAACGTAAAGTTCGACAAGTCCCACAGGTGGTTTTTTGCAGCCGGGTCGAGCTTTATTTTCTGGACATTGGTGAAGTTCAGGCTGCGGCGCGTGGTGTTGTCTTCCACTATTTTGCGGTATTCCCGCGCATCCCCGGTGCTGCGCTGGGCAAACCGCGATTCAACGGAAAGGTCGAGTGGTACGTCAGGGTCGAGCGGGTTGAAGCGCGGCTTGATGCGTTCCCGCTCATAGCCCACAAACATCGGTATTTTCACGCCCAGCCATTGGGGCAGCAGTTTTTCCAGATTCACATTGGCCGCAATGTTGTAGCGCGTGGTGTTTTGCCTGGCCCGCTCCGAAATGCGCTGCTGGATGCCGCCGAAGCCAAATGTTTCCATGCTTCCGGCGGCGTTGATGGTGGCAAAGTCCGCCAGCTTGATGTTCAGCCGGGCGGTAGCCGCAAAGCCGCCTTCCGTATCAAAACCCTCGCTGCGCAATTCGTTGGCCCAGACGCAGGCCGAAATCGGCTGCCGGTCGGCGGAGGCCGCGTTGCGCATCCCGACCATGAGTATCTGTACCGCGCTGTAATCGGGGTTGCCGACCACCGTGATGCGATACCTGCCATTTTCAATGAATTCCGAATACGGAACCAATACACTCAATCCCAACCGGTTACGATTGGATTTGATAATTGCCAAGTCCTTGTACGCCACATTGATTTCATTCTCCGTAGGCCAGATGTTGGCCGTGGTGGTGTCGTTGGGCGTGGAATACTTGAGTCTCACTTCAATCTCGTAGTAGTTTTCCGAGAAATCAGTTCCCAGCCGCAGGAACCCCCGCACCGTGTCGCGCGGCGACGGCTCGCGTGTTTCGGCGTGCAGGAACATTTTCAGCCGTTCGTAATTGATGAAATCCAGGTTCACGTTTTTGAAAACGGCGCGGGCATCACGGTCGCGCAGCTCGTCGGCGCAGAGGCGCAGCGACTGCTCGTTGAGCACGCGGTTGTTGAGCGTGGTGATGTCCTGGTCGCGCGGCAGGCCGGGCGGTATCTTGTATGGGAACAGGTTGCCTTGGCTGCCCGTGATGTCCACCGAGCTGTTTTCCTCAATGTTCACGGTTCCGAGTGTGAACCGCGCATCGTAAGGTTCGGTAGGCAGTTGCAGGCCGCGGTCGGTGAGGTTGTCGGCATATACGCGCCATTGGTTGGCCACCAACTGGAAATTGACGAGGCGCAGCACGTGCGGCTCGGCAAAGTTGGTCAGGAACATCCGCATGAAACGGATGGATTTGAAGCCCTCAATGTCACCCATCTTGTCCGTGAATTCGCGCACCGGGATGCGGAACTGGTACCATTTCACGTTTTCGCCACTTTGGTTGGATTCGTTGATGGATACGATGTAGTTGCTGCCCACCCGCATCTGGTTCGGATCAATCCGCACCTTGTACTGGTAGTAGCCCTCCACATCATTGATGGTCTGGTCGGTATTCAAGTCCTCGTTGTCGGGGATTGTCGTTGCCCCGCGCGAGAAATCCTGTCCCGATGCCTCGGGCGAGTTGTTTTCATAGCCGTTGAAATTCTTGTGGCGAAGCAGCAGGTTGCCTTGCCCTTCAAACCGGCTATCCAACGGATGGAAAAAATTATCCGCCGACGGGTCGGCCTCCACCACCGGACGCGCCTGCGGATTGACTTGGTTCAGGAAACCGCTGAACCGGTTTTTTTCGGCATCATTATTCAATCCGTCCAAACCTATATCCTGCCGGATACGTGAGCCGGCGGCATTGTCAAAGGCATTGTTCAGGTATTGTCCGCCGGGTGCCGCACCCCAGATGGTGGGTTTCACGGGTCGTTGGTTGTCGTTTTCGCCACCGGGAAAGCCGTTCTCAAAGGTGTGCAGGCCGTCTTTCATCACATCTTCCGAAATGTTGCCCAAGTTGAAATAGATGTCGCCGCCTTTGCGCTGGTCGCCGCTGTAATCGCGGAAACCGTCGTTGATGATGCCCCGGTTGCCACTGCTGTTGATGAACGGATCCATCATCCAGAACTCGATGTACTGGACGTTGGCATTGTCAAAGTCAATGTCGTAGGTAATACCGCGCGACAAGGCCGCCCAGTTGTCTTTAGGATTGTTGGTGAGCCGCCCTTGTGCGTCTAAGGCCGGGTTGTAGTTGTACATTCCGCGTTCCTGCGGGTAATACGCCAAGTCCATGGTCTGTTGGTTGGTAATCACCTGCTGCTGGCCCTGCTGCGGAAACACCTCCTGTGGGATGATGGCGCGTGTGTAATGGTTGGCAATGGCGTTGGGGTCACCGCCGCCGGGCACGTTGTCGCGGTAAAACGTATTGTCAATGTTGTACCATGCCAGTTTGGCGCGGCGGTTGGTATAGTCCAAGGCATTGGAGGCCGACTCGGCAAACAGGCGCGGCGTGGCTCCTAAACGCCAGCGCTGCTGCGGCAGGCTGCCCAGATTGAAGGGTGTCTCGGCGGCCTCGAAATCGTCAATGAACGAGTTGCCCTGCACCAGCGGGGCCACGCCCGGAAACAGCTTGGCAAACTCGCCGTTGAATGTGATTGTGGAGATTTCCTTGGTCGAAAGGAATGGCAGTTTGTCGAGCATTTTGGTCAAAAAGCGCGAATCCTTTTTCAGGTTCACGTCAAAGCCCACCACCGTGTTGTTGGTTGGTTCGTTGCCCATGGCCACGCGCCGCAGCAGGGGCCGTTCGCGCATCCGCATCAGCGTGGAGCCGATGGAGAAGTCTTTGTCGATCTGGTATTCCAGCCGCGCCCCGGTCACGGTGCGCACTTGGTTCTGGAACAAGTCGGGCTGCTCCGAACTGATGACTATTTCTTGGCCCGATTGCAGGATGCCTTCATTGATGATGGTGGCTTGGCCGTTTTCCACAATGTAATCGCGCCCCAGGGTCAGGCGGTTGCCCCCCACGGTCACCACCACCGAATTGGGGTCCACGCCCACCAGTCCCAGCGGCACTTGGTTCGATGCGCCGCTGGTCTGGTAGCTGCCCTTGATGAAAAACTTGTTTTTTTCGGCTGCCTGTTGCGCCTCCTGCTTGGTGGAGCGGTAAAGGGTGCTGAACACGTATTTGCCCACCAGTTCCGGCTCCGTCACCGGATCAAGCCACGGTGGCAGCCGCTGCTGCCTCTGCCGGCGCGGATTGGTGAGGTTTGATCCGAAAGGCTCCAGCACCGGAAAGATAATGCGTCCGAAACGGCTGTCCACCGTCACGCCTTCCACCCAGTCAAAGTTGCCATCGGGCTGCGGGTCGCCGAGCGGATTGAGCCGGTCCAGGTTGAAAACCTCCAATAACTGCACATCCTTTGTGTTCAGGCCTTCCTGCAAGGTGGGGTTGTCTACGCCCGTCAGGTCGTCTTTATACACAGCCCGCAACTGGAAACCCTCGCGGCTGAGTTGTCCGGTGCCCAGCGAATACACGTTTTTCATCATCAGGTTCCACGTCGGCAGGTTTAACTGGATGGTGGCGGGGCGCAGCATTTTCAGGAAAAGCACTTGGTTTTCGTCGCGGCTGCCGTAGTTTTCGGTCAGTTCGCCCACCTTATAAGCCTGGCCGTTGTACGTGTATTCAAAGGCCACCGCCATGATTTCGTCGTTGCGCAGCGGTGTGTTCAGCGAAACATAACCCAGTTGCGGATTGAAGGAATACTCACCGGACGACAGTTTCCTTGCTCCGCGCAGTATTTCAAAATCCGTTCCCTTCTGCAAGCCGCTAGCCGCCAGCGTCTGGCTGATGGCATCCACGTTGCGGAAGCCGGGGTCGCTGTTGCCCAGCAGTCCGGTCAAGGCATTGGGTAGGCTGGGGCTGGTGTTGGTTAGCGGAATGCCCACCGGCCCGTTGAGCGGGTTGTTGCCACCGGTTTGCAGGCTTTTCTTGTACGGGTTGGGGTCGCCCAAGTCCAAGAAAGCCACCAAGTTGCGCAGGGTTTCGGTGTTGTTGTTGCGGTTGGTCACGTACACTTCCAGACGGGTCACCTGCACGCCCGAGTTGATGATGGGCAGTGTGCGCAGGGCTGGCTCGTAGGTGTTGCGGAAAAACTGGCCGAGGAAAAAATGCCGGTTGTCTTCGTACTCGGAAGCCTTGAACTCGAATTTGCGCCGCTGCACGCCATTCTGAACCGAAGTCTGCGTCACGCGCGACCGTTGGTTGGCCAAAATGCCCGTTACGCTCAGTCGCCCGAAACGCATCTGTGTTTTGAGGCCGAACAGGTTTTGCGCCCCTTGTATCAGGGTGCTGTTGAGCGGCATACTCACATTGCCCGCCTCTATTTTCTGGATTATGTCGTGGTCGTAGCCCGTATAGTCCAGCTTGAAATTCTGCTCGAACTGGAAACTCGCCTTGGTATCAAACGCGCCGGTGATTTTCATCTTCTCGCCCACCTTGCCCGTAAAGTTCAGGTTTATCTGCTGGTCGAAGTTGAGCGGCAGGAAAAAACGCTGCTGGCGGATGGGCAGGTTGGGGTTTTGGACGCGCTGCCACTGCGCCCCGAAATCGAGCGTGACAAAGCCGTTGGTCTGGAAATCAATGAAATTGCCGCCGAAAATGCGGTCGAACACCGGACTGATGGCGATTTTCGGAATCAGTCGCCTGCCCGTGGCCTCGCTTTTGCCACCGGCCGCCTCGGTCTTTGAACGCCAGTAGTCGCGGGCCAGCTTGCGGTCGTTGTACTCCGAGAACTCCTTGAAAGTCAGGATGGTGGAGGGGCGGTAATCGTACTGGCCCACTTTTTCCTTCACCGACACGTTGCCCGCCGTATCCACTTGGATATCCGTTTTTACATTGGACGGCTGTTTGGGCAGCAACGGCGAACGCGGCGTGCGGTCGGTAAAAGGGTCGCCGTAACGGTCGCGGCTGAAAAACGAGAGTTTGCGTTTGGGCTTGGCAAGCGTGTCTTTTTTCAGGCTGTCCGGCGGGGTTTGCACCGGTTTCGCAAACACGGCAAAACCCCTTTTTTCCGGCTCGGGTTCGGTCAGCCACGCCGACAGCGAAAACAGCACCCCCCCCGAAACCAACATATAGTTCGTAAACTTCAAAACAGGTGCGTATGAGTGTTGCGGATAATTTTCCTTGTCGAATCAGTAATTGCGAGCCATACCTGAGCCACGGCGGGTTTGGCCCTTCCGGGACATACTATTTTCCGGGATGCCTTTTTCCGGTTCGGGCCATCTTCCGCAAGGTGTCCTGCTTGGCCGGTTGGTTTCAGTAAAGATGTGCCCCGATAGTGTCTCGTGTATGAAATGGAGGAAAAACCATCATTTTGGCCGCAGTCCGCGTTGGCTGCCAGCCAATGGAAACGGGAAACAGCCGGAAATGGCAGCGTGTTTCCGTTAGGGGCCGGACAACGGCCCGCCAAAAATAGTATCTTTCAAAAAGCTGAAACCCGCCCTCCGCCTTTCCACCGGCTCCCGGAAACTACCGGTGCGTTAGCTGACTTTCAGGGCCATCCTGATGATTTGCTCCAGGCTGAGGCCGCTGCCTTCGCGTTTGAGAACCGTGTCAATGCTTTTTTCGGCCACGTTGCGCGCAATGCCCAGCGTTGTCAGTGCAGATAACGCCTCGTTGCGGATGGTATTGTGAGAGGTAACCGGCGAGGT
>JANPIL010000397.1:0-17901 GCA_031424975.1 Sphingobacteriales bacterium | reverse complement strand
TATGGTGTACCCCAATAGTTGGACAGCAGCTATAAGTGATTCAAAGTGGATTGTTTCAAAGCGGATTTTGTACTATTTTGAGTCGGATTCATGTTTTGTTCGTACACCTGAGCCGGTGTCAAATAAGACAAAGACTGGTGTTTGCGTTCGTAATTGTAAAATTGCATGAAACCAAGAAGTCCGTTGTAGAGCGATTTTCCGTCCATGTATTCATGCAAGTAAATGTGCTCGTATTTTATCGTCCTCCAAAACCTTTCCATCAAAACATTATCCAAAGCCCGTCCTTTTCCATCCATTGAAATCAGGATTTGTTTCTCAAGCAAAACTTCCGTGAAAATACGGGAGGTGAACTGGCTGCCTTGGTCAGTGTTGAAAATCACGGGTTTGCCCCATTTTTCCAGGGCGGTTTGCAGAGGCCTCAAACAGAATTCCGTTGTAATGGTGTTGGAGATTTCCCATGACAAAATAAAACGGGAATACCAGTCCACAACCGCACACAGATACAAAAAGCCATCTTTCATCGGCACATACGTGATGTCCGTTGACCAGACTTGATTGGGGCTCTCGATTGTTTTGTTTCGCAGCAGATAGGGATATATTTTGTGTTCGCCATTAGGTTTGGACAGGTTGGGTTTTTGGTAAATAGCCCCGATTCCCATCATTTGCATGAGTCGGCGGACTTTTTTCAGGTTTACCGGCTGGCAGTGACCCGGCAGATGGACACGGATCCTTCTGGCTCCGTAAAAAGGGTACCGGGTGTAAAGTCCGTCTATTTCTTTCATCAGATGCAGGTTCTTTTCGCTTTGCCGGCAAGGCTGGTAATAAAAACAAGAACGGCTCACAGATAGCAGTTCACATTGTCTTTCAATGGAAAGCAGCGGATGATGAACCCGGATTTCCTCTTTTTTTTTAGCGGCGGTCAGGTATGTTTCGTTAATTTTTTTTTAAGGAAATCCAGTTCCACTTTTAACTGTCCGATTTGTTGGTAAAGGGGAGCTGTGATTTGTTCCACTTGCTCGGGATCAATATTGTGCCTGTCATTTTCACTTTCAAAAAGCGTAGGCATGGTGCTGATCACTTGCTTTTTCCAGCCGGTGATTTGATTGGCATGGATTTCAAATTGCGCCGAAAGTTGGGCGAGTGTTTTTTGTTCTTTGAGAGCTTCGAGCACCACTCGTGTCTTGAAGTTCCGGTCGTGATTGCGTCTGGGTTTTCTGGGCATAATTGTACGATTTTAAGATGAAGGTAAGCGATTTACACTTATAAACCGCTCTTTTTTCTGTCCTAAAATCGGGGTACAGCATACTCCAAGCACAGCAGCTCTCAGCCAGTTGCTCCGGTGTATATAATGGCTGTCTAAATAGTTGTCAATCGTTATCATTTCTTTATTGGACTTGTTGCGATAATTCCTGCAGTTGGAATATCAAATACGTCCTCCGGTGCAAGCGTCCTCGCTTGCGCCTTTGCCCATTTCGGATGCAAGCCAGAACGCTTGCACCAGTTCCCTCGCATATAGCCCGGCAAACCCGGTAATCAGCCGTATCGGTTTGTCAAGTTGTATGTCTTCGCTTTACGCCCTTTGCCGAACCATCCGCGTTGTTTGCCGCAAAGGCCGCAAACAAAATTACTCTGCCCACAACCCGGCGAACTAATACATATAATAGAGTTGTTATACGCTGATAATCAATAAGTTGTATATTTTTTCAATAAAACCGAACCCGGAAAACAGTATCTTTTCAAAATGCAAAACCCCTTTTTGTCAAAACAAACAGAGAGCGTGCATTGCACGGATGAGAATGCGGTTTAAGTAAGGTATTAATTAACTGATTATCAGTTAATTAATACCTTTATTATTAAAAATCAGGTACGGGCCTGCGCACATCTAGGCAATAATTTAGTTCACCAGAAAGCGTTCGCTGGCTACCTTCATCGTCGTTTTTTCACCAGTCTCGATACGGATAACCGGCCAAACACGAAACCAATAGCCAAGACTATCAATACCTGCTTCACATCGTTTGCCGGTATAAACCGCGTAGTCTTCGGCGTATTTCATACACGCCTTTAGCAACCACGCGCATTCCGCCCCCGCCCCCAGCTCCCCCGGCAGGCGTTTCAGGTCCGTCCGACGATGCCATTCGGGACGGATCGGGCAGCCTCAATTGTTTGTCTTGCCGATTATTATGCCCTTGACCACCACCCATCCCGAGCATTACCTGCGCCACGGGAATAATCACTTTGTCGCCCGTCCGAACGGGTTCGCCAAAAACGTTTTTGACGGAGGCATTTTGGTTCAGACTGGTGGCCAAAGCCCCCAGAAAATTGTCATCGTTCATCGGTCAATTGTTAATCGGTGAAATGAATTAACTCGCCATCAACACCTGCCCGACGGGGCGGCGCAACGAACGGGGCATGGCCGGGCCGTGGCCAAACCGGAATAAAAGCTGCGGAAACGCACCGTTCAGGTTCAGGTGCGATTGCACTTGGGCCCGCAGTTCGGGCACTTCGCAGGGCTGGTTCATAAACGCGTTCTTGATGCCCATCGCCGTTGACAACAGCGCGAAACGCTCGTAAGCCCGGCCCGTTTCGATCCAAGCCGCTTTGTCGTTTTTGGGCGACACCAACAGCATCAGCCCCGATGAACTGCGGACGAACCCATCGTCTTTTTTGGTCTGTGCTTTCGGGTTGAGCACACTGCCGATAAACAACGTGGCTATCCAGCGCGGCACGGACGGGTTGCCCGATGCCCGGCTCGCTAATCCGTCCATTTTCTCGGTGGCTTCACCGTCGCTGAACCGTATCCAGTCGGTGAGTTCGCGCTTAAACTTGTCGTCAGTCATCTGCCGGTCGTTTCCCGCGTTCACGTATTCCAGCATCGGTTCCACGGTAGCCGCGTCCGTAAACAGCACTGGCGCAACGCCCGCGCCGGTTGCCGCCGCTTCGAGTTTATTGAGGTCGGCTACGGCAACGGGTTTCCGGTCGTACGCGTTGCGGGTACATTGGCGTAAGGGTATTGCGTCGAAAAGCGGCGACTGACCGGCGGGCTTTGCGCCGGTTTTTTTGAGCGATACCGCAAGGTGGTCGTCTGCGGTGTCGAGCGAGTAGGTTGCTTCGGTTTGGTAGCCAGCGCGCTGGGCGGCAATGAGCAGGTTTTCCAATGCCCCGCCGAGGCTGATCCAAAGCTCGCGGTTGTCGGGGTCAACGGCGGGGACACGCCGCGTGAGGTCGGGGTAAATCCGGACTTCGTTTGGCTGTATGGCGAACTTCCAAGGCTGGGTATTATGGCCCGAGGGGGCGAGTGTGGCCAGCCGCACCAGTTCGAGCAGGTCTTGCCCCGCGCGGGTGTCGGGGAGCCGGGCTTTGTTGGCCGCGTCGTCGTAGCCGTTAGCAGTGCAGCCAACGAGCATCGAGGCTGCCACCAGACCGAGGGCCGATGCACCGGCCATTCGCAGCGCGTCGCGCCGGGTTTGGAGCAGGGTTGGGTTCATCGTGTTGGAAAGTTGTCTTGGTTATTGGTATTTACCGAGTCTGCCAGGCAATGTGCGTCTGCTTACGAAACTACCGGCTCAAATCGGTGACTGCGGATTTAGACGCGTTGATGCGCTTCGCCATTAGTTTCCCCCAGGAGTAGGCCATGGAAACCGAAACAGCGACATTGGATTCTGTTCCGTGTGATTCATCATTGGGTTTTAAGAGCCACAGCGAATGCGAATCCAGCAGGCTGGCCTTTTTGTCCCGGATTAGCGTTTCCAATGCGTTTTGCGATGCTTCCGTATCACCTCCCCCCAGCGTGATGGCCACCACCGATTTGCCATCCAGATTTGGTTGTTTCCGGATAAAATTGCTCACCGCCCAATCGGGTCGCCAGTTGTAGGTGTTGGCGCAAAACACATATAAATCAGTGGGCTGGCCAGCATACGGTTCGGCGGCTGCGACGGTGGCAACGGTCACCCGCATTCCCCCATCGGCGAGAGCCTGCCCGAATGACCGGCATACCTGCTCATCCAGGTTATAAATCGGGTCGGGATCATAGACAATCAACGCCCGCTTTTGTGCTGTCGGGCTGCCCAATTGCCAGCTTCGTTTCGGCCCGACCCGTTCGGCCCAGACGGTCAGGAATGTCCAGACCGCCCCGATTGCCAGCGCGGTAATCCCCGTTATTCTGAGTAGCTTTTTCATGGTTTTTGGTTTAATACTGCCGCCAAAGCCTGAACCCGACACGCACCACAGGCGACAAGTCGGCGGTGGGTATGTTGTAGGTGGTTTCATTGAAATCCGCACTGCTGCCGCGCCGCAAATAAAGGTGCACGCCCGGCTGGATATAAAAATACCGGCCGATGAAAAACTGGTAGCTTGCCCCCAGCCCTGTATCGGTGCTGCGCATATCCTGTTTGATTCCGGTGCTTGCCTGGGTGATGCGGAAGGTGTGGAATTCAAGGTAGGAGTACAGCTCAAGGTTTTTCCAAACATTGTAGCCCAGGAAAATTCCGGGCGACGTGGTGTAATACCTCTTGAATGCCGGTGATGAGTTTTTGATGCCGGCAGTTTCGGCATTGTATGTGCCGCCATTTATGATGCTTGCCCTTACCCTGAATTTTTTGTAACGGTAACCAACGGCAAAGTGATAGCCACCCGTGAAGAACATGGGCACAAGGCTTTCCACCTCTATGGCGTGTTTTACTGCATAGTTGCGGGGGCTGGGTTTCCAAAACGTGCCATCCGGCGCGGTAGTCTGGGCAAACACACTTATGGTAGCAAGCAGGAACAAACCAAGGAAGGTGATGTGTGTTTTCATTTTAATTGATGGTTGCCATTTTTTACGAACCGGTTTTCTGCAGGATGTGTATCCAAATAAAGAGAGGGGTGATATCCCCCTCTCTTTATGTAATCTGTCAATGTCATATTCAATGATCAACTTATTGCCAGCCATTCAAACACTCACACCGGCTTTCACACCCAGCGTTTGCCTGGCTTTTTCCACTTCGGCTTCGGTGCCGTGGGCAAGTAGCATGAATTTTCCCGCCTTGATATTTGTCTCGTATTCCAGAATGCTGTCTTTTGGAATCCCTATGTTTGCCAAGGCAGCTCCCAGTGCACTTAGTCCGCCCACGGTAACGGCTCCTTCCAAAGCCCCCACCAATGATAAAACGAAAGGTCCGGCTATGAGCAACGGGCCCACCCCCGGAATCATGAAGAAAGCGGAACCAAACAACAATCCCCAAAGTCCGCCCCAGAATGCCCCAATCCCACCCCATTTTTTCATGCGGTCGCCTATGTTGTAATAGCCTATTATACTCTCATTCGTATGGTAATCCTTTCCCACAATGGAAAGCTTTTTCATGTCGTAACCGCTTTTTTGCAATTTTTTAACCGCTTCTTCGGCTTGTTGGTGGCTGTCGTAAAGGGCAACCAGTGATTTTTCATCTTTCATGATAATTTGGGTTCGATTGTGGATTGATGGATTTGAATTTCACAATTTGGCTCTGTCGGCCATGTTTACTTCTTTGGGTGCCGCCACTTTTCCATGGCTTTGATGGGGTGTTCCGGTAGTTTGGCGTGGTGGTTTTCCTTGCCGGTTTGTCCATGGCTTTATGCCCGGTCTATTTGGGTTTTTCCGCTGGCAAGCCCTTGAACTCCCGGCTCAAATCGTCCATCTCGCGGTCAAACTCCGATTTGAATATTTCCCAATCCTGTTTTGTATCGGCCTTATAGTCATCCATTCTTTTTTTCATATCACTGTTTATTCCTTCAATCCTGGCTATCTTCTTCAGGTAGTCGGCGTTCGCATCTTTTTTCTCCTTGTCTATCCGCACTTTGAAATCGGCAATGCTTTGGTTGTTGGCGGCGATTTTTTCTGATGTTTGTTTCCTGTGATTTTCAATATCGGCCAAGTATTCACGGTTGGCATTGGCCAAGTCGATTTCCGCTTCCGCTACTTTTACCTGTTCGTGTTTCACTTTTTCGGCGGGGCTGTTGCAGTTGGCCAGCATGGAAAAGGCCATAAAAGTGCAAACGGCGAGTGTTATGATTGCTTCTTTCATCCCAGTTGGGTTCAGTGGGTGGCTTATAGGGTGTGGTGCTTTTTTCAACGCCCCGAAAAGTATTGCCTCACAAAGGCGGCATGATCCATGAAAATCCCCGGGCTTTTGGCATCTGTCATGGTATGATTCCCGTTTTTTCTGGTTGAAATGATTGGCTTTGGAAAGGCGGGCGGAAAACTCCGCCCGCCTTTTCGGTCAATCCGCCAACGCGTCGTGTTCAATGAGCAGTTCATTGTCAACCGTCCACACGCCCGGCGCATTCCAGGCAATGCGTTCGGCCTCGCCTTTCTGGTACAATGAGTCCACGGTGCCATTCAGCGTCACCCTGTTGCCCGAAACGTTTACCCTGATATCCTGATTGTCCATAGACCAGTTGCGTACCAAGGCGTTTTCAATGTCCTTTTTCTCAACCGCATTACGTGTTTCGGATTTTATCCTGATGTCGTTGATCACTCCCTTCACGCCAAAAAGCCTGTTCACCGATTTTTTGGCGGCTTCCCGCTGGTAATTCCATTGCAAATCGCCTTCCAGTGTAACCCATCCCTCTTCAACCTTTATTTTTATCTTGTCGTCGGGCACCTCCCAATTCCATTTAAAGGCGTTCAGTATTTCCTTGGCAAGTTCGCCGTCACTGGTCTTGCCCATGCTGCCGAACTCTATTTCGATTTTTTCGACTACGGCTTTCACGCCCGACACGCTTTTGGCGGCATCTTCAGCCTCCATTTTTTTTGCGTAGCTGTCCACAACGCCGGTCAGCGTGACAACGCCGTCTTTCACGGTGACTCCAATTTCCGCTGCGTTCAACAACGGCTCCCATTTGAGTGCGTCCTGAACGTCTTTCTGGATATCCTGGTTGTTTTTCATTTTGGTTATTTTGGTTTGAATTGCAAAGGTGTTTTCGCAACAATGTAAAAGTGGAAAGTCTTGGATATGAATGTGTTACATAACTTCCAGGATAAGTTACATATATCACACGTTTTTACAGGCGGTTTGCAGATGATGTATTCACGTTATGCTTATGGAAACGGGCGTTGGATTGGATTGCGGCGGCAAATGGCTGTATGCACCTTGCGTTTGCGTTGCCGCTTATGTGTGATTGGCAGGCATTTCGTGATTCGCGTGTCCTTCCGGAAGAATCCTGTGAAAAACAGAGCCAAGCTTAGTTTGGGCGATTTGCCGGATTTTCAACAATTGGCAAATCTTTCCACCTCAAAGCCGGCGTAGTTGCGCAGGTCAGGACGCCAGAACGTACCGGTGGGCGCCCTAGACTGGGCCAACAAACGGGTTATTGCCAGCAATGACAAAGCAAAAAAAACGACGCACTTTTTCATGGGTTGTTGTATTAAAACGGTTAACCCTCGACTTTTCATTACTGGTCGAATTTAATGCGGACCTACCATTGGTTTACCGACTTCAGTATGACTCCGATCAGTAAGCTGTATGATTTGGGTCAGAAGGTCGTTAAACTTTTTACTTTCTTCCACGTTAGCCAGGTGGGCGGAGTTTTCAAACCATATCAATTCCTTTTTGGGTGCTTCAATCAGCTTAAAATACTGTTCGGCAAGTACGGATGGTACTTCATAATCATGCTTTCCTAACATGAAATAGACTGGCACTTTAACGGATGGAACCTGTTTACTTAAGTTAACAGTCAAAAGTTCCGGCCATAGCAAACGATTGGAGGCGAGTATTCCCCTAAAAAAATTTATTTTATCAACCAAGGTATATTCAGTAGCTGTTATTAGACTTTTAAAAATGAGCGGAAAAGCCCCTTTCGAACTGCCGTACAACTCCCCACCGTACTTACCAAGCAGGCCTCTTTGGGTGATGGTTTTTTTCTGCCAGTCACCGGTGTAAGGGGGCCTCCCCATTTGAGTAAGCGTTTCGATCGCCCGCTTGTCTTTTGCTTTCTTCGCTTGTTCCAATGTCCAGTCGTAAGAGATTCGCTCATTCTCTTGCATATTGGCGATCTGGCCGATTCCTACGTAAGTGTGATACAGATCGGGGTATTTCTGGATGCTGAATACGCCTATTACGCTTCCCCAAGAGTGACCAACCAAAAATATTTTCTTTTGATTGAAGCGATTACGCAGCATCTGAGTCAGCTCGCCAGTATCTAAGACAAACTGATTGATTGTCATGGAAGAACGGGGGTTAATGGCTCCGTAAGATTTACCCGCCCCCCGTTGATCCCAAGTGACCACGACAAAGTTCTCCTCCAATTCACCCGTGTACTTTCTCAAAAGGCACATATTTGACGTACCGGGACCCCCGTGGAGAAAGAGAACGATGGGCTTCGTGGTATCCCTGCCACGAATGAGAATCCACTGTTTCTGCCCTCCCAGGCTAACTTTTTCGAGTGAGGCAATGCTCCCAAAAACAGTGCGTCCTTGTTGGTCTTTAATCGAAGAAGTAAAACCTGGAATCAGCAATAAGATTCCTAGAGTCACTCCGCCCGATAAAACGATTATAAAAAGCGTACCCATGACTCGTTCGTTGATAAGTGCTTGTTTGAACCCGATGCAAACCTACCACCGACCTGCTTGCCCCAACCTGACCAGAATCAGCCCGGCGGATGAGTTTCGTCATTGCGCCCCAGTGGTGTCCCGCCGTAAATTTGGGGTTAAGCAGCACCTTACAACCAACCGCCGATGGACAACGCGCGCAAATTGTTTTCCGTCAAACTCGTTCACACCGTCATCTGGGCGTTCTTCGTCACCCTCATCGGTTACATCGTGTATTGCGGAGTGGCTGACCGCATCACCGCCTACACCTGGGTGGCCGCCGGGCTGGTGGTCGTCGAAGGCCTGGTGTTGCTCGCGTTCGGTGGTCGTTGTCCGCTGACACTGGTGGCTCGCAACTACTCAGCGTCCGACGGCGACAACTTTGACATATTCCTACCCAACTGGCTGGCTCGCTACAACCAAGTGATTTTTTCTACCTTGTACATGGTTGGCCTGCTGCTGGTGGGCTACCGGCTGCTGAATCGGGCTTAATCAATACGCGTATGGCTGGTCATAACTGATGTCGCGCAGGATGAAGCGGGCGTAGGGTTTTTCTTCGCCGTCAACGACCCAGGCGGCCCCGGCTTGGGTGGGCAGGCGCAGGCCGTGCCAGTCGCGGTAGTCATGCAGGTGGCACACCCAGGTTTGGGTGGTTTCGAGGTTCGTGGCATCGTTGCACCGTTGCGCCTGGCACCGTACGAGTTCATCCTGCTCGTTAAACGCCATCAGGCAGGAGACCGTCAGGCCGTGGTCGGTGAGGGTAACCGTGGCCGAGTGGTCGTCAACCGGCGACCAGGCTACGCGCCCGCCGGGGAGCAAGCTCGTTGGAAACCAGGCGGTTTCGGCCAGCCAGCGCAGCAGTTCGCCCTGGTCGAAGCTGGGGCCGCTGCCGTGCTGGATCGGCAGCGTGCCCAACAGCCGTACGGTGAGGCTTCCCTTCCCGTCCACGTATTCATCCCGCGCCGTGAACCAGGTTGTGGTGCCAACCCAGATGTACGCGGGGGCATAGGCCCGAAAATATTCCTCGCCGGTAATGGGCATCCAGTCCCCGTTCAGGTCAGTTTTAAACTCCCCGTCGTGCTTGAGCCGGACGGTGTGCAGGTAGGGTTGGCCGGTGTTGAGCACGCGCCGGAAGTAGCGTTGCACGGGGGCGGGCAGGTCGGCGAGTTGGGTGGGGTAGTAAGCTTGGGCGGAATCGGTTTCGGCCGTAGCAAACAGGCGGGCCACGTCCAGGCGCGTCTGCCGCGCCACGAGCCATCGCCCGGCCAGCCACGCGGCAACCGGCGCGGCCAGGGCCGACAGAATCAAAAGATTGGTGCTGCGTTTCATAACTGGTTTTGGATAGTAAAAGGTGAACTCTCGTGCTCCAAGCGATGATGACCGTCGCTACGTGGCTTGAAAGGTTGAACCAACGCTATTTTTTTACGAATCCGCCACCGCCAATGGTCAGCATGGCGTAAAAACCCTGGTTTGTGTAGGTGGGTAAATCTAGCAGTCGGTTCCATTCGTTGTCTTTCCATTCGTTGCCCCGCGACGACAGGTGGTAACCAGCTCGCAGACCCAGCATAACCCCGCCGAAACGTTGGTCCGTCGTTCGCGACTTACCCAGCAGAAAATCGGCATTGAGGCCCACGTCGAATGAGGGGCGAGCAAGCAGGTTGTTTTGCCGGTCTTGCTTGTCATTCCCCACCATGCGGTAGGTGGTCATACCCAGGCCTGACGAACCCAAGCCCACGGTCGGGTAAATCCAGCACCGTGACCCCTGAATAACGACCCAACCGAATTTGGCGTGGCCGTGAGCCGTAAACCCTTCACCGTAATTGTTGCCCGATGAACGAACCGTTTGGGCACCAAACCGCCCATCCAATGCCAGAATGATGTTGCCGGTTCGGTAGTAGGCTTCCCCACCCAGTAAGTAAAACTGGTCGCTAAAACCAGCCACGCCCGCCGGGGCGATTTGGTTGAGTACGCCTCCTGCCCCGTTCGTGTTGACCACCCCAACTTTGACAAAGCCAGCACCCCCTTTGATTCGCTGGGCCTGCACCGTTGACACCCCAGGGTCAGGGCAACGAGCGAAAAAAATTGACGCGTTTTCATGATAGTAAGCTGGTTTACGTGAAAAGACAAAACTGTTTTTTTGAACATGTTTCAGGGCTGGTAACGGCGCAAAATTACCGGGCACCTTTTTGCCCGGTAATGACGAAGGTCAGTCAGTCGGGTGATTCTCGTCAGTTGCGGGGCTGTTTTAAACCAGGCCATTGCCAAAGTTGGGTGCCGTGCGAACGGCTTAACCCGGCAACTGGCCATTCACCCCGACGGCTTAGCGCGGGTGGCTCACCCGTTGGGTCGTACGAAGCCAGTTAATCCATTACAAAAGTCGGCGTGGGTTCGCAGACCGCCCCGCCAATTGTGGGCAGCTCGGATACCAACGGAATCAAAATCAGGCGTACCGGTACTGGTTCAACGTTTTTGAACCCCACAGAAAAACAATGGCTACAACGGTTGCCAGCAATAAAATGCACGAGATAAACGGATCGTAATGAGAACCAGCATTCGGAACCAGGTACGGGCTGATGTTAATCATGGTGTGAAAAAGTACCATCGCAAACACGCTTTTGCCCGTGTTGTTAAACAGCCAGACCATACTAATTCGCATTAAAACGGTGCTGATTGCTTGCCAGAATATCCAAGCCGGGGTTTGGTGGGTCTGGCTCCAGGGTATGATGTGCCAGATGGCCCAGATAACTCCCAATATGATGCTTGCATTCAATGCGCCGTACTTGCGTTGCAAGGGGGCAATGGCGTAACCACTCCAGCCAATTTCCTCCCCAATGGCACCGATAAAATAGACGACGAAGAAAACCAGGATGAAGGAAACGGGCGTTTGGGGTTCGGAAATAAAGGTGCCTGCCCATTTTGCGATTCCATACGAAAGAAGCGCAATGACGGGCATCAGCCAAACCATGGGCAGGTACCACCGTTTGTCTTTAATTCTACTGAAGTCGAGAGTTCGACTCAATAATGCTTCAACCCCCCGGCTTTTTTGTTCCCGGTGAACCAAGATGACCGCCGCAATTACCGGACAAAAAGTCATCAGCGCACTGATTGGGAGCTTTATCGGAAAGATTTTCGTAAAATCCGGGCCAACAGCGCCCAATATCCAGAAGGGGAGGGAGAGCGAAAAAACCAGAAAAAAAAATATCAGCAGTTTCATAACTTTCCAAACGTCAGGAATGCCGGTACCGGGCCAGTGTTTTTGTTCCCCAACCGAAAACGACAAGAACGGCCACGATTGCCAGTACTGAATAGTGTACGGCCGGGTAATCAACCAATGGGTTATGGCTGGTATCGGCCGGAAACAAGGGCCTTCCCAGGTTCAGCAGCGCGTGAAACAGGATGCAGGCGAATAAACTTTTTTGGGTGTTGTTGTAAACCCAGACAATCAGCACGCGCACCGCCACCGTACCGAGCGTTGCCCAGACTATCCAAGTCAGGTTATGCCCCTGGTGGACGATGGATGGGTAATGCCAAACGGCCCAGGGCAAGCCGATCAGGATGCTGGCTGACAGGGCACCAAATCGGGCTTGCATCGGGTTAATCGCGTACCCCATGTAACCCGTTTCTTCGACTACCGCGCCGAGAAAAAATAAAGCAAAAAGCATTGGGATTGAACCGAACGGAACAACCCATTTGCCCGGCATGGGTAATTTTGAAAAATCAATGGTTAAGTAAATCAGTGAATACAAAAGAACCGGCAGAAAGATGACGACTAGAATCCATACTTTTTTCCGAATCCTGTCAACATCAACAATTCGCCTGAATAGCTTTTTGACCCCCGCCCGTCCGTGTTCTTTGTGAACGAGGATGCTGGCGGCAACCAAGGGCGTAAATGCAGCGAGCACATCGGTTACCGGAAAACCCAAGGGACCCTCAGCATCAATAAAGATTTCGATGACCCATAACGGAATGGACAGTCCGTAAACCAACAAGAAAAATGTCAGCGGGGATTTCCTGGTGGTCAACCCATCCATATGAATACCGGTTAATTACGCCCCAAAATTGCCTTGTACCCCTCAATTCAGCCAAATGCCAGCCTCTAACTCTTTCGTTTAACTCTTTCGTTTTTTTTCTGAAAGAATGGGAGACTGGCATTCGCGGTGGTTCGCTTCATTGGCGGGCGGGGCAGGTGTTCATCCCCAGCAGCGTGTAGAAAGGACAAAAGCTAACCACGCTGGTGAGCAAGAAAATACCGGACAACACCATCAGCACAATACCGAGGGTGCCGGTAATGACCCCCGTAGCATACAGCGTAATGGCCACTATTGCCAGCAGCGTTCGGATAATTCGGTCGGCGGAACCCATGTTGGTTTTCATCAGTCAAATAGTTAAATGGCTACGTCGGCAAAGTTGCCGGGGGCTGGGAGAGTAACCAATGACGCTGGGCAGGAGAACCACTGATTGGTGTCAGAAACAGAACACGTCGTTGCTGGCTATGCATCGATTGTCACGGGGGTAGTCGAGACCTGAATCGCCTTGTACCCCTCAACCCAGCCCACGCCAACCAGGGCGGCCAGCGCGCACCAACCCAACGCTGCGGCCGGCACCGGCGCGAAGCCAAACAGTTGCCTCGCATCCGGCACCAACAGGGTAGTTAACAGCAACACCAGTGTGAGGCCCAGCATCAGCGACAGCACCGGGTTGGGTACGCGCAGCGTTTGAAAGACCGACTGCGTGAATGAGCGGTTTACCAACACCAGCAGCACGTTGCTGATTACCAGCGTGGTAAACACCAGGGTACGGACTACCTCGACCGACTCGCCGCGTTGCATCGCCACGTAGTACACCCCCAGTACGGCCCCGGCAATGCCCAGCCCCTGCGCGATGCTGCGGCCCAGTTCTGCTCCGGCCAAAAACGTGTCGGGCCGCAGTCGGTCGGTGGCTCGCCGGGGCGGTTGCAACATCTGGCCGTTTTCGGCGGGTTCGTTCTCGAAAGCGATGGAGCAGGTTGGGCCCATGACCAGTTCCAGGAAAATGACGTGAATGGGGTTGAACAGGTTTTCCCACCGCCAGTTTGCCAGCAGCGGCACGGCCACCGTCAGGATGATCGGGATGTGAATGGAAACGATGTAGGCGATGGCTTTTTTGAGGTTTTGGTAAATCCGGCGGCCCTGCGCGATGGCCTCCACCATGCTGCTCAGGTCGTCGTTGACCAGCACCAGCGACGCCGCCTGCCGCGCTACCTCGGTGCCGCGCTTGCCCATGGCTACCCCAATGTGGGCGGCTTTCAGGGCCGGGCCGTCATTCACTCCGTCGCCGGTCATGGCCACTATTTCGCCGGTTGCTTTGAGCGCGTTCACCACCCGGAGTTTGGCTTCGGGAAACATCCGGGCGAAAACCGCCGTTTGCGCGGCCTTTTGTTGCAGCGTCGTCTCGTCCATCTCCATAATTTGCTGGCCCGTCAGCAGCGTGTCGGGCTGCGTTCGGTCGGCGCCGGGCAAACCCACCTGCCGGGCGATGGCCTGGGCCGTGTCGGGAAAATCGCCGGTAATCATCTTCACTTGGATGCCCGCGTCGGTAAAGGCTTGAATCACTGCTTTGGCGTTGGGCTTAGGCGGATTCTCAAGGGCAACCAGTCCCAGAAACGACCACGTAAAGTCGTCCTGTTCGGCCGGAAAATCCGGTGATGGGTACGTTCCGGCGGCTACGCCCAGCACCCGGTACCCACCCGCCGAGAGTTGTTCGGTCACGGTGCGAATGCGCTTACTGACCGAAGTTTCAAGCCGACACACGGCCAGAACGTGCTCAACTGCGCCCTTGCCCGCTACCACCAATTCGCCCATTGGCGACCGTCGGACGTGGGTCATCATGGGGGGCGTGCCAGCCAACGGGTACTCGTGAACCATCGGGTACGGCTCGGCGGCTTTGGTGGGGTCGGATTCGGCGAATGCCCGCACGATGGCTTTCTCCATGGCGTCAAAAGGGGCGGTTTCGCTTGACCAGCGGGCGTGCGCCAGTACCGCCAAGGCGGTGTCGGACAAGGGGGCGGGCAGGCGGATGAGCGTATCCGTGGCGCCGTCGTAGAGTTGGTGCACCGCCATGCCCTCCTGGGTGATGGTGCCGGTTTTGTCGGCGCAAATCACCGTGGCCGAGCCGAGACTTTCCACCGTCTGGGGTTGTTTGGTCAGTACCCCGACGCGGCTCAGGCGGGCGGCTCCCAGGGCCATAAAACTGCTGAAGGCCACCGGGATTTCTTCGGGCAGAATGGACATGGCCAGGGTGAGGCCAAACAGCAGGGCGGTGACCCAATCCCCGGAGCGGGCGTAGTTAACGCCCCACACCAGGGCGAACGCGGCTAGCCCGATCCAGGCCATCCGCCCCACAAACTGGCTGATCTGGCGTTGCAGGGGCGTTTTTTCGGTTGCAATCCCGGCCATGCTCCGCCCGATTTTGCCCAGTTCGGTCTGGCTGCCTACCACCGTTACGGTCAGCCACGCGCTGCCCGACGCGGCAGTGGTGCCGGCAAAAACCGTGTCGCCGGGGGCCTTGCTCACCGCTACCGACTCGCCGGTCAGGATGGCTTCGTCCACCGAAAAGTCGTTGCCAGTGTCCATCGTGCCATCGGCCGAAACGCTCTCGCCTTCTTCCACCAGCATGGTGTCTCCCACCACCAGGTCTTCGACGGGCAGGGAGGCCAGGTTGCCGTTGCGCCGAACCTGCGCTTTGGGCTGGGTCAGGTCGCGCAAGGCCCCCAACGCCCGGTCACTGCGCACGGATTGGTAAACCGAAATGCCCGACACGGCCAGCAGGGCCACAATGAGCGTAATGGCCTCTTGCGTGCGACCCAGGCTGAAGTAGATGACGCAGGCGGCCAGCAGCAGCAAAAACATCGGCTCGGCCACCACGCCCTTCATCGTCGTAAACAGGGGCGAGGGGACGTTGGTCGTCAGGGCGTTGCGCCCGTGTTTCGCCCGCGAGGCGACCACGGCTTCGTCGGTCAGGCCGGGGGTTATCAGAGGAGTGAGGAGCATAATCGCAAAGGTGGACATCCGTTTCTGATGAGGTGATGACGCTCGTCAGTCCGGCGGCTGATTAAACTCATACGAATGACTGACCACGGTCAGTCGGGGGCCGGGCCAGACCCGGTAGGTTTGCATCAGAATAAATGAAAACACCCGTTAAAACCTGACATTGCTTCCTGGGCCGACATCGAGCGGCTAATTAAAACTTTTTACGGGCGGGTATTTGCCGATGAGTAGATTGGCCCGTTTTTTACCCAAGTTGCCCACTTCACGCCCGAAACGCATTTCGCGCTCCTGGCCGATTGGTCATGGCAGGGTATTGGCTCGGCCAACGGTTTCCGGGCATAGGTCACGAGTACATTTTCATGGGCGTTGTCGCGCTGGTGATCGGTACACTGGCCGTGAAAGCGTGGCAAGGTCGCAGCAGTCGGTAGGGTAACGACAGTCGGTGCCTAAGTAAGTCGCCCATAACCCAACAAAAACAGTGACAGCCTGTTCATTGGGCAACGAGTATCAAAACGACGGTATAAAAACTTTTGACCGAAGAAACCAATGGGACGTTCTTTTCAGATTGGCCGGATTGCCGGGATCAGCATTCTGATTCACTGGACTTTTTTGTTGCTGCTCGGTTTCATCGTGTTCACCGAGGTGCGAAAGGGCAGCGACACAACCGCTATTGTGGCGGATATCGGCTTTGTGCTGGCTATTTTTCTGTGCGTCATGCTCCACGAGTTGGGGCATTCGCTGGCCGCCAAACGCTACGGCATCGCCACGAAACACATTACGCTGTTGCCCATCGGGGGCATTGCCAGCCTGGAACGCATTCCGGAAGACCCGATGCAGGAACTGTGGGTAGCCTTGGCCGGGCCTCTGGTCAATGTGCTGATTTCCTTGCTGTTGCTGCCGTTTGTGGGCTTCACACGGTCGTTTTTCGGCGACGCTGCCGGCGACGAAACCACTGTTCAGGGCTTTCTTTTTTCGCTGTTCCGGGTGAACGTGATTCTGGTGCTGTTCAACGCGATTCCGGCTTTTCCGATGGATGGCGGTCGCGTCCTGAGGGCGTTGCTGGCCATGCAACTGGGCCGGATTCGGGCGACCGGCATAGCCTCGGTCCTGGGCCGGATCATCGCATTGTGTTTCGTTTTCTTCGGGCTGTTCACCAATCCGTTTCTGGTCCTGATTGGCATCTTCGTCTATTTCGGCGCACAAACCGAGAACGTAGCCGTGCAGCATCTGGATTTACTGAAAAACCACACGGTGCGGGATGCGATGATGACCAATTTTGTTATGCTCGTCCCCACCGATACGGTGAAGGATGCCGCCGATAAGTTGCTGGCCGGTTCCGATCAGGACTTGGTCGTGATTGACAACAACCGGGCTATCGGGGTGATGACCCGGTTGCAGATTATCGACTCGCTACGGGGAAACGGACAAACGACCGCCGTGGTGGAGGTGATGAACCGCGATTTTGCCACCGTTCAAATCAGCGACCGTCTGACTGATGTGTTTGCCAACGCCCGGCAGCGGTCAAATGCGTTTTATCCGGTGCTGGAAGGAGACCATTTCTGGGGCGTGATTGACACCAACAACCTCAACGAGTTTGTGGCTATCCGGGCCAGCCTTGTCCAGTAAATCAGCGGGTTGCCGCATTATCTGCCTGTTGCGACAGCCACTACCGGCCATACACGTTCGGATACCCGCCGATGGCCCCGGTCTCATTAATGGCCTCCCTTAAAAATTTGGTGCAAATGTTTCATTGAGTGAGCCTTATAAAACGTTCATTTTATGAGAATCTATCCGCTGATGAAGCCTTTAAACCAGCTCAGAGATTTGAGATACATTGCACGCCACAATCAGCGAGTTGGCTTAATATGATAGGGATTGAATTTTTGTCTTTATCCGGACAATGTCTCAACCGTAGAATTTCATCACAAGATGAACTCAAATCCGAAATCAATGCTACTGTCAAAGAACGAAATGATAAAAAAATCAAAATAAACTAGCAGTTTTCAATAAAAACAGCAAGGAATACTATGAATTCTAAGTATAACGCTGCGAATAAAGAAAATATAAAATATAAAACCACTTAAATTACAATGTACTTAACCCACAAAAAATGAAAATCGCCTATATCTCCACGTACCTGCCCCGCGAATGCGGCATCGCCACCTTCAATAACAATGTGGTGAGAGCCATACTGGCCAACTTCAAGGCTCACGGACAGACCGCCCAAGAAAGTGGTTTCGGGGTGGCCGTGAACGATTCGGAAGACGTGGACGAATACGCATATCCGGAACAGGTGAAGTTTGTGATTCGCCAAAACCGCCAGAAAGATTATAT
>JANPIL010000396.1:0-3048 GCA_031424975.1 Sphingobacteriales bacterium | reverse complement strand
ATGATCCAATGGAAGATAATGATGAATGGGTTGATTTTTCATTAAACTTAGAGACAAAACAGGCCACAGGCGGCAGTTATGGACGGTATTATAATCGAGATGGTAGACCAGTCAAACAGAAACCTTGGTGGAAGTTTTAATTATGCGAATGACGTGCGTTGTTGTCCGCTCCGCGTGGGCTGGTCACCGCTGACAACGAGCAACCCGTATGCTGGGCGGACAGCAAGGGTGTAAAGGTCTGGGTTGCTCTTTTTCAATGAGTTATCTTGCCCACCATTAACCCCTGCGGATGTTGGCAACAAGGCCAGACGGCCGCATAACCCGACACTTGTACATCTAAAATCACAGTATGATAATGGAAAATAAAAAGGAGTTGTCGCCGGAACAACGCGAAGAACTACTCAGCGTGTTGAAAGCCCGTTTTGAGAAAAACATGAATCGCCATAAAGGTCTTGAGTGGGCTGGAGTACAAGCAAAGCTGGAAGCGAATGGGCAGAAATTATGGTCGCTCGATGACATGGAAATAACGGGTGGTGAACCTGATGTTGTGGGTCTTGATGAAAACACGGGCGAATACATTTTTTGTGATTGCTCAGCGGAAAGCCCTAAAGGCCGCAGAAGTGTCTGTTACGACCGTGAAGGACAGGAATCAAGGAAAGAATATAAGCCGGAAAATAACGCTGTCGATATGGCTGCTGAGATGGGCATAGAACTGCTAACGGAAGAACAATACCGGGCGCTTCAGAAACTCGGAACTTTCGATGCGAAAACATCGAGCTGGGTGAGAACACCTCCCGAGATCAGAAAACTCGGTGGTGCTATTTTTGCTGATTTCCGCTATGGCTGTGTCTTCGTGTATCACAACGGTGCACAATCATATTATGCTGCCAGGGCGTTCCGTGGCTCGCTGAGGGTCTAATGGTGAACAGACACTAATTGACTTCGGGGACGGATTGCCAGTAAAAGAATTTGCCGAAAGAGTATTGGCCTACGTATAGCGCATACAGTCGCAACGTCAATTCACTTAATGTAGCGGTCACGGTAAACCAAACTGGTTAGGTAGACAGTAATCCCGTTCAGGTAGTCAGGAAGCTTTCGCCCGACCGGGACGGTCGGTACTACAAAGACACCGCCCTACCAGCGTGGAACGTTTAAAACAGCTTCGGAAAAAGAATACCGCCCCGCTGCGTTTGTTTCCGGCGTAATCGGGATGACACAAAAATAGTGTAGAACGGGAGCAAATGCCTTCCCATTCAGTTCATTTCGGTAACATGATAAGTAAGCAGACCACGCAACAGGCTTTTCGTGGTGACTAATCCGATACGTTCCGCTTTCAGGAAACAGTCCAATCCCAACGACAATGGCGAGCAGCGACAGACGAACATTTTTAAAGGAAACCACGCTGCTGGCGGGAGCGACCCTGTTTTCCGGGATGGCCCTTGCCCATGAACCGACAGCCGGGAAATCGGCCATTAAGTTAGGTATGGTCACCTACCTGTGGGGAAAAGACTGGGATCTGCCTACGCTGATTAAAAACTGTGCCGATACGGGTTTACAGGGGGCCGAGCTGCGGGTGGAGCACGCGCATGGCGTGATGCCCGAACTGAACGCTACGCAGCGACTGGCCGTTAAAAAGCGGTTTGCCGATAGCCCCGTGCAATTGGTTGGACTCGGTACAAACCAGCAATTTGATTTCGTAGAACCCGACAAACTCAAAGCATCCATCGAACGTACCAAAGCGTTTATCCGGCTGAGTGCGGACGTGGGCGGGTCGGGCGTGAAAGTGAAACCCAACGCGCTTCATCGGGAGGTAGCGACCGAAAAAACACTCGCCCAGATTGGCGAATCCCTGAATGAACTGGCCCGATACGGCGCGGACTTCGGGCAGCAGATCCGGCTGGAAGTGCACGGCGAAGCGACGCAGGAGCTACCTGCCATTAAACAGATTATGGATACGGCTACGCATCCGAATGCCACTATTTGCTGGAATTGCAACCCACAAGATCTGAACGGCAAGGGATTCGACGCTAATTTCAATTTAGTGAAAAACTGGTTTGGGGCGACCTGTCACGTGCGCGAACTCGACCGAACCGACTATCCTTACCCGGCCCTGCTGACTAATCTGGTGAAGATGAATTATGCGGGCTGGATTTTATTGGAGTGTCACACCAACCCGGTTGATAAAATAGGGTCAATGCGGGCACAGAAAGCGGTTTTTGAGCGCATGATCGCCAACGTTTGACGGCTGATTGAGCGAGATAACTTTCTTCTCCGTCATACTGGATGGAGGCAGGAACTAAGTGAATTCGTAAAGAGCAGATTATTGCGTCAATGCACTCTTGTTGCGTAGATTGGCACAACTCAGTTGCGTATATTTGAGCGTTAGTGGCAAGCCTAACGGACACCCTATACAAAACAACAGAATAACGAATTCGAAGTGAATGAGCGAATTTTTAAAGCAACATATTAAAAAGATAACATCAATTTCAGACGAAGAGTTTGACTATATTTTTTCGCATTTCACGACAAAGAAATTCAAAAGACACCAATTTGTAGTTCAAGAAGGAGAAAATGTGCCAAACGATTTTTTCATTTTAGATGGTTGCTTAAAATCATACTTTACAGATAAAAATGGCAAAGAACATATTTTGGCTTTTGGAATGCAGGACTGGTGGATTACTGACTATGAAGCATACTATAATCAATCAAAAGCAACTATAAATATTGATTGTATTGAAGACAGTGAATTACTATGCTTGTCATTTCAGAACAGGGAAAAACTTTGTGCAGAAATTCATAAAATAGAACATTTTTTTAGAAAGAAAACCAATAAACGTAATGTTGCTTTACAACAACGAATACTTTCCTTATTGAGTAGCAACGCTAAAGAAAAATACGACCAATTGTTACAATTATATCCGCAGCTTTTCCAAAAGGTTCCCAAACAGATTATTGCTTCTTATTTAGGTGTTACAAGGGAAACACTTAGCAGACTTAACTCTCCTTCAAAGTAATGTGAGGTACATCACTAAAAAATTGTGATGTATG
>JANPIL010000395.1:0-3710 GCA_031424975.1 Sphingobacteriales bacterium | reverse complement strand
TAAGTAGCCGGGGTTTCGTGTTTTCAAAACATACTATTTTCCAAAACCTGGTTTTAGGCGGCAAATGCAGTCAGGGCATGGTACCGAAAACATAATCCCAGAACGGCGACGAAACGCCGAAAGCCTTTTCGCCGTTGCGGTAATGGTGGATGCTGTGGTTGACCCAAAGCCAGCGGAAAAGGTTTTTGGGCGGCGGGCAGGCGTGCGTGATGTAATGGATGAACAGGTAACTGGCATAGCCCAGCACAAAGCCCGGCAAAAACGCAAACGCATAGTCGTTCATCAGCAAATACGTGGTTCCCAGCAGTACCAGCAAAATGGTGACGCTCAACACCGGCGGCATGGCCAGCCGCTCCTCATCTTTCGGGAATTCGTGGTGCACGCCATGAATCGTATATTGGATATTGCTGCGTGTTTCGGTGTGCGTGCTCATGTGGAACAAATACCGGTGGATGAGGTATTCGGCCAAGGTGAACACGAAAAATCCCGTGAAAAACAAAATCCCGATGGTTGCATACGGCAGGTTTGCCATCACGAAAGCGTAGGTGAGCAGGGCAATGGCAAAAGCCACGAAAATGCTGATGGGCACCGCGCTGTTGGTGCGCGTGAGGCGTTCGAGAACCGGGTTGTCAAAAAGTTGTTTCCTGCCCGAATTCTTGGGCTTGATGGTGGTGCTTTGTTCCATGTGGTTTGGCTGTGAATGGGTTACGAAGGCGGCGCGACGGGCCGCAATATCGCAGGGTTGCGAAAGGCGTTTCAGACTGCTTGGCAGGGCAAAATAACTGTGCCATGTTTGAGTGCGCGGCCATGCGCCGGGAAAACCATCCGGAAAACCGGAAAACCGCAATCCCCGGATTGGGGCGGTTGATACCCGCTAATTGCCCGGTTTGCGGTCTTTGTGACCTTGTTTTGCGGTGGCGTTGGTTTTTTACGTGAATCATGTCTTGCAAAACAGACATTCCGAAGCAAAGGGCGCATTTGCAAATCCGTCCAAAGTTCCCGCAAAACCAAACTCCGTACCGTGCCGGAACCGGCCGCACCAAAAGATATTTTCCGTTCCCGGGCACATTGCCAGCCCATCCATTCCACCGCCCATGACCCACCGAATCCACGCAGCCAAGGCGTTTTCGCTGCTCTGTTGCCTTGGCTTGTCGTCTGCCGGTTGCGGCACTTCCTCACCGCTGCGCGAAGCATTCAAGAAAACCACCCCTTACGAAAAATACCGGCAGGCACTGCAAACCACCCGTCTGGACGAAACAGCCTTGGGGCAGGATTGGCTTGCCGCCGGCCAGCGTGCCCTGCGCGACTCGCTGGTGGTGGCCGTTCCTTTCCGCGAAACGGATTATTTTGCCGCCGACAAGCCCATTGCCCACAGCTACCGGGTCAGTGCCCGGCGCGGCGAACGGCTCACCGTGCGCGTGGATGTGCAGTCGGCCAAGGCAGTGAAAATGTTCGTGGATGTGTTTGAACTGGAAGGCGCACCCAAAACAGTGGCATCGGCAGACACAACCGGAACGGCAATTGTGTACGATGTTGAAAACGATGCGCAGCATCTGATCCGGGTGCAGCCCGAATTGCTGCGCAGTGGCCGCTACACGCTTTCCATCACCAGCGGCCCCACGCTGGGCTTTCCGGTATCGGGCAAAAACAGCAGCAACATCGGCAGTTTCTGGGGGGCGGATCGTGATGGCGGCGTGCGTCGGCACGAGGGAATTGATGTATTTGCGCCGCGAGGCACCCCGGCCATTGCCTCCGCAGACGGCGTGGTCAGGGATGCGGGCGTGAACAACCTGGGTGGCAAGGTGGTGTGGCTGGCCGACGAAAACCGCAACCAGACCTTGTATTACGCCCACTTGGACAGCCAATTGGTGCAACCCGGACAGCGTGTGCGGATTGGCGACACGCTGGGGCTGGTTGGCAGCACGGGTAATGCGGCCTTTGCCGGGCCGCACCTCCATTTCGGCATTTACCGCTGGAACACCGGAGCCATTGACCCGTATCCGTTCGTGAAAAAACCATCGGGCGAACCTACCGCCGTGAAAGCCGATTTGGAAAACCTGGGGCAGTGGCACCGCGTATCCGCAAAAAAAACCCAGCTAAAGGCATCGCCCGATGGCAAACCTCTGGACTTGCCGGAAGCCGGGCGGCACACGCCGTTACGGGTGCTGGGCGGCACTGGAAATTGGTACCGCGTGGCGCTGCCCAACGGCACGACCGGCTACCTGCCCGCCAAGCAATTGGAAATTGCCCGCACGCCCATCCAGAAACTCAACCTCAAGCAGGAAACGCCCGTAACCGAATTGCCCGAACCCTCGGCGGCGGTAATGCAAACGCTGGAAAAAGGAAGAATCGTGGCTGTTTTGGCCAAATTCGGTGCGTATTGGCTCGTGGAAATGCCGGAGAACGCAATCGGCTGGCTTCGCATGGATTGAGTGGCGGCTACTGTTTGAAATAGTATCTTTTAGAAAGCCCAAACCCGGCTTCACAAAGCCAGCGTCAATCCGGCGGAGGCGTAGTTGAGCCACGCGAAATTATACACATTGTCAATGTTTACGCCGCCCTCGAAAACACGGTAGCCCGCCCGGATGGCCAAACGCGGATTGAGCGGGAAGTTGACCCCGGCAAACGCGTCAATGGCACGGCCTTCGGGGCGGCCCGCCAGCGCGTCGGCCTCAAGCAAGAACCCGAAATGCTGCCGGGGCAGCCAGTTGAAATGCAAATTGAGCAGCGGCACCAGACCGGGGCCATTGTATCTGGATGAAACCGCATTGTTTTTCAGTTCAATAGCCGCGTCACGCCACAGGAATGAGATTCCGGCTCCCATTTTCAACTTGTCCGTACGGATGAAATTATAGCGGTACGAAAGCCGGTACGCATTGAATTTATAATAAACCTGCAATGGCTGCCCGGCTTCAAAGTTACTGCCGTTGAAGGCAATCGGCCGGGCAAGGTTTCCGTCGGAATTTACTTGCAGGGCCAGCGGCGCAAACAAGGCCAGAATCGTGTGGCGTTCGTTGAGCGTAACGCCTGCCCGGAGGCGGTAGAACAACTTTGGCGCGGGCGAAAAACCGGATTTGAAGATGTCGAAACCGGTGCCGCCATTGCCCGGCACACGGATTTCGTTGTACTCGCCCTTGGCAACCACGCCGGTTTCCACATCGAGCAGGAACAGGTTTTTCTTATCCTGCGCCTGCGCGGCCGTCAGGATGACGAAAATGGCGGCTACCGGCAAATATTTTTTCATGGCGACTGAAACTTGGAACGGGTAAACGGATGCATTCCAAATAAATGTGCCTGCCCGGCATGGCGGGTTTGGCGTTTCCGGAAGATACTATTTTTGCATGCTCGATCCAACCGCACAAACTGTCAGGGTCACTATCGGGAAGGTTGTCGTCCGTGGATTTCTCCCCTCCGCCCCGGGAATGGTTATTGCATCCGTTCATTTCGTGCTGCCCGTGCAAGTAGCGGTTACGTAACCCAAGCAAAATGAAAATCGCCTACATTTCCACCTATCTGCCCCGTGAATGCGGCATCGCCACCTTTAACAATAACGTGGTCAGAGCCATAGCGGCCAACTTCAAGGCTCACGGACAGACCGCCCAAGAAAGTGGTTTCGGGGTGGCCGTGAACGATTCGGAAGACGTGGACGAATACGCATATCCGGAACAGGTGAAGTTTGTGATTCGCCAAAACCGCCAGAAAGATTATAT
>JANPIL010000394.1:0-11176 GCA_031424975.1 Sphingobacteriales bacterium | reverse complement strand
CCGGTTCCAGTAATACCAGCCGTAAAATCCCATTACCACGTAATAGGAATACAATATGGCATCGGAATAGAGTTTGGTGGTGATGAACAGGTAAATGCTCAACAGCGAACTGACAATGCCGAACGCCCAGCACGCGATTTTCTGTTGCATGAGCAAAACCAAATAGGCCAGGCCGGTCAGTACGGCGGTGATTTCTATGGCCAGCGGAAGCGTCATGGAACAGTTACGGGAAAATCATGAAAAGTAAAATAAAAAACCGCGCGAAAGTTGTGGCTATCGGCGCGGTTAGTGTTTTGGCGGGTGCTTGGAAATAGTATCTTTCAAAAAGCCCAAACCTGCCTTACTGTTCCAAAACGTACGCGAATATCAGCGGCACCACAATTGTGGCATCCGACTCTACGACGAACTTGGGCGTGTCAATATCCAATTTGCCCCACGTGATTTTCTCATTGGGCACCGCTCCCGAATACGAGCCGTAAGAAGTGGTGGAATCGGAAATCTGGCAGAAATAAGACCAGAACGGCACGTCGTGCATTTCCATGTCCTGGTACAGCATCGGCACCACGCAGATCGGGAAGTCGCCGGCAATGCCGCCGCCCACCTGGAAAAACCCTATGCCCTTGCCCGCACAGTTGTCGGCGTACCAGCCAGCCAAGAAAGTCATGTATTCGATGCCCGATTTCATCGTGGACGGCTGCAGTTCGTTCTTGATGCAGTACGAGGCGAAAATGTTGCCCATCGTGGAGTCTTCCCAGCCCGGTACCACCATCGGTAGGTTTTTTTCGGCGGCGGCCAGCATCCATGAGTTTTTAGGGTCGATCTCGAAATACTGTTCCAATTCGCCCGAACGGATGATCTGGTACATGTATTCGTGCGGAAAGTAGCGTTCGCCGCCTTGTTCGGCTTTGTGCCAGATGGCGTGCAAATGCTTTTGCAGCTTGCGGAATGCTTCTTCTTCGGGTATGCAGGTGTCGGTGACGCGGTTGTAGTGGTTGTCCAGCAGTTCCCGCTCGTCCTGCGGGCTGAGGTCGCGGTAATTGGGCACGCGTTTGTACGAGTTGTGCGCCACCAGGTTCATCAAGTCCTCTTCCAGGTTGGCTCCCGTACAGGAAATGATGTGGATTTTATCTTGGCGGATCATTTCGGCCAGCGAAATGCCCAACTCGGCGGTGCTCATGGCTCCGGCCAGCGTCACCATCATCTTGCCATTGTCCAGCAGGTGCGTTTCGTAGCCTTTGGCGGCATCCACCAGCGCGGCGGCGTTGAAATGCAGGTAGTTTTTCTCTATGAATTGTGAAACCGGGCCTTTCATGGGAAATGGATGTTAAAAGGTTGAATAAATGGTTGGAAAATCGTCCGCAAAGGTATGCATTTCCAGCGGCTGGTTTTGGCAAAATCAACCGCTGCATGACAAAACGAAAAGAGCCGCCAAGTTCGTTGCGGCGGCTCTCAGGAGAAAATAGTATGTTTCAAAAAGCTGAAAGCCCCGTCTTTAGCTGGGGCCAAACCCACGCCTGCTTTTAAGCCGATCCTGCGGTTTCAAAACACATCCGTGATTTCGTATTTGCGGTCGCGGAACTGGAACGAGTCGCCCTTTTTCAGGCCCGACATTGCCTGGAATATCGGGGCCGAAGTGGAAATCGGAAAAAAAGATTCATCGCCAACCGTGACCTTGTTCATGCCCAAGGCGATGAAAAAATGCTGGAAACTGCTCCTCACCACCGCCCCCGGCTCCACCTCCGATTTCGCATCGTAGGCTGGCACGCTTTCGAGCAAATCCAAGTCGTTCTGCGAACTGCGCCACTTCACGGCATACATGTCGCGGGTCTGGTGCATCTGTTCGCGGTACGATTCGGTCATTTCCTCGGGGCTGCCTTCCTCGCTGTTGGCGTTTTCCTGCGCTTCGAGCATGGCTTCGCGGGCGGTTTTCACCACGTCTTTCTGCATCTGTATGCAAGCGTCAAACAATTTCCTTTTTAAGTCCGATTTTTCCATTCCTGCGTGTGATGGGTTTGTGCGTATAATTTATTGGTTGCGGAGCCGAATCTGCCGCCCTTCGGCAAACAATCACACTTCAACGCAACGGCGGCGTTTTTTGTTGCCGCCAATGGCCTGATTTTGCCAGCCGGAGCGCAAATTACTGATATTTTTCCAAACAAATCGTCGAGCCGAATAGCAAATCGGGCGGAAGTGGCCGCACTTTGCCAGTGTGGGCGGACTTTCCAAGTCCGGCGGGTGCGTACATGTATTATCTTATCCGGCTTGCCCACGTGCTGTCTTGCCAGAACGCCGGTCAGACACTTTGTGTCAGACCGGAATCGCGCATCGGCTTCCAGGATAACCGGCGGGTTTGGCCCCCGCTAAAGACGGGGCTTTCAGCTTTTTGAAACATACTATTTTCGGAACCTGTTTTTCCCTGAGCCGCCAACCCGAAAACCGCACTTGAATTTCTTTGCCCGTCTGCCCACCTTTGCCTGACCGACAACCCTGACCGCCCCATGACCGAAACGCAAGCCCAAGACCGCGCCGCCCGGCTCACCGCCCAACTGAACCACTACAACCACCGCTATTACCAAGAAAGCGTTTCCGAAATCTCCGATTATGAGTTTGACCGGCTGCTGGAGGAATTGGTGACATTGGAAAAACAATTTCCGCAGTTTGCCCAGCCCGATTCGCCCACGCAGCGGGTGGGCGGCACCATCACCAAGTCGTTCGCGTCGGTGCGGCACAAGTACCCGATGCTTTCGCTGGGCAACACGTATTCCGAAGAGGACATCCGCGAGTTCGACAACCGCGTGCGCAAACTGATTGGCGACGATTTCGAATACGTCTGCGAACTCAAATTCGACGGCGTGGCACTCAGCCTGACCTATAAGAACGGCGTGCTGGTGCAAGCCGTCACGCGGGGCGACAGCTTGCAGGGCGACGACATCACGGCCAATGCCCGCACCATCCGCACCATTCCGCTGCGCATCTACGGCGACAATGTGCCCGATGAGTTTGAGGTGCGCGGCGAGGTTTTCATGCCGTGGAAAGTGTTCGGGCAGCTCAACGCCATGCGCGAGGATATCGGTGAACAATTGCTGGCCAACCCGCGCAACGCCACTTCGGGTGCGCTGAAGCAACAGGATTCGGCGGAAGTGGCCAAGCGGCAACTGGACTGCTATATTTACTACCTGATCGGCGAAAACCTGCCTTTTCAGACGCATTCGCAATCCATGGCGCAACTTTCGGCGTGGGGTTTCCAAGTGTCGCCCACCTACAAGGTTTGCAAAACGCTGGAAGAAGTGATGGAATACATCCATTATTGGGACACCGAACGCCACGGCTTGCCGCTCGGCACGGATGGCATCGTGCTGAAAGTCAATGATTTCGCCCAGCAAAACGAATTGGGTTTCACCGCCAAAAGTCCGCGCTGGGCCATTGCCTACAAATACAAGGCGGTGGCGGCCTCCACGGTTTTGCAATCGGTCAGCTACCAAGTGGGGCGGACGGGAGCCGTCACGCCGGTTGCCAACCTGAAAGCGGTGCTGCTGGCCGGCACCACCGTGCGCCGCGCATCGCTGCACAACGCCAACGAAATAATCCGGCTGGACATCCATGAAGGCGACACGCTGCTCATTGAAAAAGGCGGCGAGATAATCCCGAAAGTGACCGCCGTGGACGTGGGCCAGCGCAAGCCCGGAGCCAAGCCAGTGCAATTTCCCGCGCAGTGCCCGGCTTGCGGCACGCCACTGGTGCGCACCGAAGGCGAAGCGGCCTACTACTGCCCCGACGAGTTGGGCTGCCCGCCGCAACTTAAAGGCCGGATCGAGCATTTCATCCAGCGGCGGGCCATGAACATGGAAAGCCTGGGCGAAGGCAAGATTGAACTGCTCTACGACAAGGGTTTGGTGCGCAACCCCGCCGACTTGTATACGCTGACCCACGGGCAGTTGCTGGGCCTGGAAAAAGTGATTGAAAATGCCGAAACCGGCGTGGCGCGGCGCGTGTCGTTCCGCGAGAAAACGGTTGAAAATATGCTGGCCTCTATTGAAAAATCCAAATCCGTACCCTTCGACCGCGTGTTGTTTGCGCTGGGCATCCGGTACGTGGGATCCACGGTGGCGGCCCGGCTGGCGGCGTATTTCCTGAATATTGACGCGATTGCCCGCGCCACCGCCGCCGAACTGTGCCAAGCCCCCGACATCGGCGACAAGATTGCAGTGACCGTGGCCCGGTTTTTTGCCGACGAACGCAACCAAGAATACGTCCGACGGCTGCGCGAGGCCGGACTGCAACTGCAAATGGACGGCCGCGAAATCATTGCCGAAAGTAACGCCCTGGTGGGCAAGACGTTTGTGATTTCGGGTGTGTTCGCCAACTTTGAACGCGACGAACTACGCGACAAGATCGAGGCCAACGGCGGCAAGGTGCTCAGCGGCGTGTCGGGCAAGCTGAACTACCTGCTGGCGGGCGAAAACCTGGGCCCTGCCAAATTGGAAAAAGCCGTTAAGCTGGGCGTGAAAATCCTGTCGGAAGAACAATTCGTGGCGATGCTCACGGAAAACAATGCCGTTGAAAATAGCCTGCCTGCCGGACAGGCAGGCATCCCCGGAAACACCCAAACCCCGGTTATTCATGGTGAGAGTGCCTGAACGGGTCGGCATGGCGGGGTTGGTTCCGCGGTTTCCGGTACGTTTCACATATAAAACAATACAAGAGGCACGACCATATTTTCTTAAACAATTATGTTGCTGACAATTTCAAAAAAATCGAACATTCGCGGACAATCAATATTCGACAATAATATGGACAACGAATTAAGACCTTTTTGGATCAGATTTTTTAGCTTTGATTGGAAATTCGGACTTTTTCTAATTCTTACAGTTTGCATTCCTCGTTTTGTATTGGTGCTAAATGCAAATGCTTCCGGAAATTATGGCTCTATTGGACTGATAATGATAATTTCCGCAATTTCACCATTCATTTTTTTGAGCAAATATGGTCGAACAGAAATAGGAATAACGAAGTCTGGAAAATTCAACTGGCTTTTAATTGCTTTTATTTGGGGACTGATTGCAAGTGTTTTTCTTTATTTTTTGGGACAAACCTTGTATGGAAATTCATATGAAAATTGGTATGAGTATATTGGAAAGTCATATAAAATTCCGACAATCATAAGCCAAGATGACAAAAAAATATTATTCTTAATTATGGCATTTACCGGTATGACTTTTAGCCCAGTTGGAGAAGAATTATTTTTTAGAGGAATAGTTCATTCAAGTTTTGCAAAATCAATTGGAGAGAGAAAAGCATCAGCAGTTGATGGTTTTGCGTTTGCACTAACTCACGTATCACATTTTGGCTTGGTGTTCATCAACAATAAATGGGATTTTTTCACCATTCCAACTATAATTTGGACATTGAGTATGTTTTTAGTGAGCATATTATTTTTTACTTTTAAAAGACGTTCAGGTTCAATTTTAGGGGCAATAATTTGCCATTCTTCATTCAACTTGGGTATGATTTACAGCATATTTTACCTAATGTAATGGGACAATGAATGAGTTTGATGAGAAAAAAAACTGCCACTAACATAGTATTTATGAAAAAGGGGGCGGATGGAAGTAATAGAATATCAGTACATTGAGGTTGTAAACTGGAATCGGCAATTCAAATCGCGTCTTAGTGATTAAAGCAGCCGGTTAAAACTAAAGGTTTACATTCTTGATGGCCGCCGCTTGCCTCTGGCGGTGGCAACTGTCCGGCGGCGAAGCCACGCCGGGCGGCCTCTGGCCGGTATGCGCCACAAACCTGAACAAGCAAACCCATGACCGAAACCGAACTTGAAAACTGGCGCGGCCTGCTGGCTTTCCTGCCCGCGTTGCGCAACCGCACACCGGACTTTTGGCGTGTCGGTGCGTGGGGCGACATGACCAGCGTAGTAAGCACCGAAACCGCCCAATCGCTGCTGCGCTACATTTACGGCCACAGAATATTGCTCGAAGATTTCGACTGGATGGCGTGGCAGGAAGAGGCCATCGCTTATCTGGATTACCGGCTCCGGCTGGAAACCGCCGATTTGCCAACGCTGCAAAAACTGCTCACCGCGCATATCCGCGCCGACCGCCTTACCGAAGGCCACTACGATGCGATTCTGGAAAACGGTTTCCTGCGCGACTTGCTGGAACGGCTGGCGGCGGTGCTGTAAGCGAAACGCCAAACCCGACCGCAATGGCGGGTTTGGCGTTCTGGAAAGATACTGTTGTGTGTTTTCCGTTGCTATCCGAAAAACCCACTGCTGCGCGCGTTCAAGGCACTGCTTGTTTGCGATCAGATTTCTGGAAACTACCGCACCAGCACCAGTGTGGAATCGCTTTTGGTGTTGCCAGCGTCTCCGAATGAGCCGGAAGGTTTCGGACCCGGCATCAGGTACAAATCCTGAAAGGTCGTGAATGAGAACAGCGACAGTTTGGCTTGGATTTTCTCAGTCAGCGTACCAGCACCTGCCACCAGTTTGGGCTGGAGTTCGTTGTATATCTTGCCGGAGAAAATGCCGCCTTCCACCCATACATACACCCACGCCACGTAGCCTTGAATGTGACGGTTGGCATCCAGATACAGAAATACGTCATACCGTACCTGTGCATCATAATCGGGCCACCAATCCAATGCCACGTGCAAGTCCTGCTCAATGCTTACAAATGTGCGCGATGAGTCGTGTCCGGGCCAGAACAATGAATAGATGCGCGGTTCGCCGGAACGGGACACCTGCGTACCGGCAAGTTTTTCATCCATGCCGCTGATAAAATCTGGCGCGATATATTCTTTGAGGCCGAGCACGAGTTCGTTTTTGTTACGGTTAATGAGCAAAGCCGATTCAATATCATCGTTCATCGAACCGCCCACGTAATTCCACCAACTGGTGGATCCTTCGCCCATATTCAGCGAAGCATAATCGCCCAGGAAATTGTTGTCGGTCATGCCATAGACATTGCCGTTGAAGCCGCTGTGTGCATGGGCGCGGAAAGAAGAGATTTCGTTTTTCAGCGGCGAACCGAACTTTATCCACGAGTAGCGGTAATTGTTGGGAAGGTTGAACGACTGCAACGAGCCGCCAAAATCCTTGTGTTTGAAAAAATCTGCGTGTACTGACATAGCTGAAAAGTTTTTGAGTTGAAGGAGAAATACCTATCGGTAGAGGAAAGCTCGGTAATCGGTATGTGGCATAAAAAATTATGCGGTTTTCACCGCAATGCCCATAATATCAGGCAATACCAATTACCCGTGCCCTTTGCGGTACCGACGCAGGGCAATGCTCGGGTTTGCTATTTCAAAATGAATTTTTCCGTTGGGAAAACTGGTTTATCAGTCTCCCTTAACTGAATTTCGTGCTTTGGCCGCGCCTCCATTGGTGAAATAGTCTTTGCCAAAAACAGATGTGAGCATCTTTCGGTGCAGCTTTTCTATGTTTTTGTACTCTGTGGTCTGTGCCGACAAGTCGGAAAAAAGTCCGGTAAGTTGATCGGTGTCTTCAGCACTATTGCTGCCATCAAGGTTGGCAATCTGCGCTTCAATTAAATCAACCAAAAGTTCAGGTTTCTGTAGCCTGCGGAAAGGATTGCTGACAGCAAGAATACCCTGTCGGTTGCCTTTTGGAAACAGTGTGGCTTCAACGTGTGGCAATAGATTAGGATTCTGCGAGAAAGGAATGGCTGCAAGCCCTTCTACCCGAAAATTCTCAGCCAAAGGAATATCCGATCCGGCTGATTGGCCGAATTCGAGTGCCTTTTTGCTCTCTTCGCGGATGTGTTCCACCCGCGACATTTTTGATTGGTTTTTCATAACTGGTTGAAGTTAAAAAATGGGCCTACTCTGTTCGCTTTTCGGCATACGCGTTTGTGTCGAGCCTTACTTGATTTAACTTGGGTTTCTGCTATCCCAATGGTTGCGGAAAAATTCGGACGGAAGATGCTGTAATGGCTCAGCCACACAAGTTAGTGCGATGGTTTTTGTGAGGTAAACAAGAATGGGTTAGATATTTTCAATAAATTTTATTTTGCGAATTTCATGGGCGGAAGCCAAAACAACGGCTTTGGCACAAAAAAAACCGTGAAGTTTTCAAAACTCCACGGGGTCAAGCCGTAGCCCACCCGAAAGGTAGGGGTTTGGCATTTTCAAAAGATACTATTTCAATGGCTCGCCAATCAGGTATTTTCCCAAAAACTCGGCCACGGCGGCATTTACTTGGTCGCGGTTGGCCTTTTTGCTGATACCGTGGCCTTCGTCTTTGGCCATGATGTACCACACCGGCACATTGTTCTGTTTCAACGCATCCACCATCTGTTCCGATTCGGACAGCGGCACGCGCGGATCGTTTTTGCCCTGGTACACCAACATCGGCTTGGTGATGTTCTTGATGTTGGTCATCGGCGATATTTTCAATTGGTGGGCGTTCATTTTCGGGTCGCGTTCGTCGCCGTACTCCACGCGGCGCAAATCCTGACGGTAGGCACTGGTGTTTTTCAGGAATGTCACAAAGTTGCTGATGCCGAACAAGTCAATGCCGCACTTGAAACGCGCGTTGTAATTGGTCATGCTCGCCAGCGACATATAGCCGCCGTAGCTGCCGCCAAACACCGCCACCCGTCCGGCATCCAGGTTGGGCTGCTTCTGCACCCAGTCCAGCAACGCGCCAATGTCTTTCACCGAGTTCTCGCGCAGAAAACCATTGTCTAATTTCACGTATGTTTTGCCGTAGCCCGTGGAGCCGCGCACATTGGGCACCAGCACGGCAATATTCATCTCGTTTGCCCAAAACTGGATTTGCGAGCTGAATGTGGGCAGAGATTGCCCTTCCGGCCCGCCGTGGATGCTGACCACCACCGGCAACTTGCCCGGCGCGTTTTTGGGCGTGTACAGGAATGCAGGAATCAAGCGCGGCTTGCCATTTGCCTTGTCAAAAGTCGGATATTCAATTAAGGTCGGCTCGGTGAAATTGGCCGCGTTCAAGCCGCCGGTTTCGCTAAATGTCCAACGTTCCACGGCGTTGCTTTTCAGCGTCAGCACAAACACATCGCCCGGAATGGTCGGCGTGTTCACGGTCATGGCCAAGCGGCTGCCCGACGGGTCGAAACCGAAATTGCCGATCACGCCGCTGGGAAGGCCGGTGATGGGCGTGTACGTCATCCTGTCCGTGTCCACGGCGTACAATTTGGAGTAACCGCCTTCATTGGTGCTGAAAACCAGCAGTTTGCCATCTTCAGTCAGTTCAAAATTTTCCACATCCCAATTGATTTTGGGCGTGAGGCTGGTGGTTTTTTTCGTGGTGAAATCATAAAAGCGCAGTTGCTGGAACTCGGTATCCTCGTCGGAAACCAGGAAAACGCCTTTGCCGTTTTTGGAGAAAACGCCGCCGCCATACGCAATCTGCTTGGCCGATGGATTAATTTGATTGAGTTTGCCGCTGGCCGTTTCAAGCACGTACATCTTTGATTCATTGACGGAAATGTATTCGGCCACCAGCATTTTTGTCTCGTCCGCCGACCAGTCGCTGAAACCCCAGCCGCCGCCTTTGCCTTGGAAAACCATTTTGGCATCCGCCGGATTTTGTAGCGAAGCCACGTAAATGTCCAAATCGCCGGGGCTGCGCTGGTTGCTGGTGTAGGCGAATTTGTCGCCACTGTCGTTCCACACCCGGTTGCCGTGCCGCGATTTGCCATCAGTAAGCAGTTGTTTGCGGCCCGTTTGCCGGTCGAAATAATACAACTGGAAATTTTCATTGCCGCCCGCATCGCGCGAAAAAATGAAGCCCTGTTTGCTGGCATCCGGACACACTGTTGCGCCGCCAATCGGCTCGCGTTCAAAGGTCAGTTGCTGGCGGTAGCCGCCGGGCCGTTGCACCGCGTGAATCTGCGCCACATCGCCGAAGCGGGTACTGATTAAAATGCCTTCGCCCTTAGCATCCCAATCGGCAAAAGCGGCACTGCGGACGTTCTGGTACTGATCCAGCCTTTCCAGCATTTGCGCCGACGCTTCGGGAATGTTTTCCAGCACCAGATTACCCGATTCGCGTTTTTGCGCGTAATTCAATCCGCTCCACAAAAGGGCGATGAACAGAATGATTTGCTTTTGCATACAGGTTGGGGTTTGGGGTTTTTGAAAGATACTATTTCAGTCAACAGTCCACAGTTGGTAGTCCACAGCAAAATTCACAAAACCGGCGCAAGCGAGGATGCTTGCACCAGCAACAGGGCAAATGGCAGGTTTGATCTTTTGGAAAGATACTATTTTCGGTTGCCGGGCAAACCTGAATTTTATAATTTACCTGTCTGATTAGCTTTTCAATCAGACAAATCATCTTTATTCAAAAGTTCCGGCAGTTTTTTCCTGCTTTTTGGCGGCTTCCCAAAACACGTCCATTTCGGCCAGCGTCATGTCTTGCAGGCTTTTGCCGAGTTTGTTGGCTTCGGCCTCCAAATAATTGAACCGCCGGATGAATTTGCGGTTGGTGCGTTCCAAGGCCGTTTCCGGGTTGATGTCCACAAACCGCGCGTAGTTGACCAGCGAAAATAGCAAATCGCCGAATTCCTGTTCGGCGGCTGGTGCCGAAAACGCTTTTTCCTCGTTGAATTCTTCCTTGAATTCCCGCATTTCCTCCTCCACCTTTTCCCAAACCTGCGCTTTTTCCTCCCAGTCAAATCCGGCGCTGCGGGCTTTTTCCTGAATGCGCATGGCTTTTACCAGCGCGGGCAGCGACACGGGCACGCCGCCCAGCACGGTTTTGTTGCCTTCCTTGAGCTTCAGTTGCTCCCAATTTTGCTTCACCTGCTGTTCGTTGTCGGCCTGCACATCGCCGTAAATGTGCGGATGGCGGGAAATGAGTTTTTCACAGACTGCATTTAATACATCGCCGATGTCGAAAACCTGCGTTTCGGAAGCGATTTTGGCGTAAAAGACAATATGCAGCAGCAAGTCGCCGAGTTCCTTTTTCACTTCGGGCAGGTCGTTTTCCAGAATCGAATCCGAGAGTTCGTAGGTTTCCTCAATGGTCAGGTGGCGCAGGCTGTCCATGGTCTGTTTGCGATCCCAAGGGCAGCGTTCGCGCAGTTCGTCCATGATGGTCAGCAGCCGGTCAAAGGCTTGGAGTTGCGCTTGGCGGCGCGGCGATGGATTGTGTTGCATGACTGTATGG
>JANPIL010000393.1:0-8306 GCA_031424975.1 Sphingobacteriales bacterium | reverse complement strand
GCTCCATAATCCGGCTGTCCTCAATCATCTCCTCGTCCTTTGATTCGTATTTGTCGCTGCCGGTTTCCTCATTGCTCTCCGTGGAGTCGGTGAGCAGGTTGCCCATCGTCTGCTGGGTGCGTTGCGCGGAGGCTTCCACGGCTTGGCGGCACGCTTCGATAATCTGTTTCTTACGAGTTGTCGTATCCATGATGGGTAGGGAATGTGTATTAGCAAATGCCTAAAATTCCGTGCCTATGCCAAACCATCCGCCTCGGAAATAGCCTGCCTGCCGGTCAGGCAGGTGTCTTCTGAAAGCCCCAAACCTGCCGGTCATTGACGGCCGTTTGTGGTGGTTGCAAAAGTACCGCCCCGTCTTTTCCAACATTTAACCATCCGATACAGTTATCGCTTTCCGGACTGTTCGCGGTGACTTACCGCCGTGGAGAACCGGGATTTTTTGACTGAACGCAGGATGAAAAAATACTTGGACAATCCCCGATACTGGAGCCTGCTGGCGGGTGTGGTTTTTTGCCTTTTCTATTACGGCTTCCCTGATTTCCCGCAGTGGGGGCAATACGTGTTTTTCGTTTTTTTCGTGGTGGTGCTGGGCATTCCACACGGAGCCTTAGATCATTTGGTCGAGGAAAAGTATGCGAACCGCACAAACAAGGATTTCTCTTTCCGGGGATTTTTGCTCCGGTATCTTTTCCAGATGTTGGCTTACACCGTGTTGTGGTACTTTTTTCCCGCCCTCAGCTTGGTCGTTTTTTTGGGTTTTTCGGCCTGGCATTTTGGCGAATCCGACTTCAACCCCGCGCCCGGCCATTGGCTTTGGAGCCTGAGCCAGTGGCTGTTGGGCACTTCGGTGCTTGTGTTCATCTTGCTCAGGGAACCAACCCTCACTGGCGACCTGATGCGCCGCATTACCCAAGGAAACGAAACCGTGCCAAGTGCTTGGGCTTGGATAGCCCGCAACCAATGGCCGGTACTGGGCGGACTTGCCGGGGTTTTTGTGGTGGCGGTAAGCGGGGCGCAGTTGAGCAAACCCCGGAAATTTGAACAGGAAAAAGCCATTGCCTTTTTCCTGTTCATGGCCGTCGTGTATTTCATGCCCTTGCTGCCAGCCTTTGCCTTGTATTTTGGCGGCTGGCACTCTGTCAATACTTTCCAGCATATTTCGGGCTTTCTGGACGGTATGAGAAAACCCGGCTCACCCCGAACCGCGCTTTGGCTGGCCGCCCTGCCCCTGACCGGTGCGGCCATTGTATTTTTGGTGTTTCTGGGATGGATTTGGCAACGGCTTTTTTCCGGAACCGACCCGCTGCCCATCCTGTTCATTTTCATCGCCATCATCACGCTTCCTCATTTGCGGGTCATGGGCCGGATGCTGGCTTACGGCCGCGATGAACCCCGTCCATCCGCTTGAGGCTGCCTTGCGCATTTTTCTAAAACATTTGTTTTGAAAGGAAGGGGTTTGGCGTTTCCGGAAGATACTATTTTCAACAACCCTACTCCCGGCCCCGAAGCCTCCCCAACCCCTCCGAAGGAGGGGCTTTTTTGATTTCTCCTTCGGAGAGGCCTCGTTTCTTCTTTGCGGGCAACGCACCGGTGGGCAACACTACCCGAACGAGGTTTTGGGTTCCCAAAAGATACTATTTTGCCGGGGCTGGCGGTTTTCGTATTCTTCCAGTGCCTCGCGCATCAGGCCAAAAACTTTTTCCTTGAGCACTGGCACATCGCGCAGGGTAAGTCCGGCCACTGGCACGGGCCTGAGGAAAACCGTGGTGATGGTGCCGGGGCGCAACTCGAACTTGGCGCGCGGCAGCAGGCGGCGGCTGTTGAGGATAACCATGGGCAGGATGGGCGTTTGGGTTTCAATGGCCAGCCGGAACGCGCCTTCGTAAAAGGGCAGTAGCGTGGTATCGCCGGTGTTCATGCTGCCTTCCGGGAAAATAAACACCGAAATGCCCTGCCGCAGTTTTTCTTTCAGTGCGTTCATGCTCTTGATCCGGCTGGCAATGCTGCTGCGGTTCACCACCACCACCACGTATGGGTAGAGCCAGCCAAAGACCGGAATCTTGCGCATCTCCGATTTGCCCAGCGGGCGGCACTGGCCCGGAATGGCGGTGACGAAAGCGGGCGAATCGAGGTACGAATTGTGGTTGGCCACGTAAATGTACGGGCGGGTGCGGTCAATGGAGCGACGGTTGACGGTGCGGAACCGGATCAGGCTGGTGAGGCCGAAACCGTGGCCCCAGATTTTGAGAAAAAAGTAGGCGATGCGGCCACCCAGTTTCTCGCCCAGCAAAAAAGGCAGCGTTACCAAGGGCAGCGAAATCGCCATGATGAGGCAAAACGCGGCAACCGCCCAAGCCAGGTACAATTTCAATAGGGCGTTTTTCAGCAGTCGCATGGCGGGTTTGGCGTTTTTGAAAGATACTGTTCGGCCCCCCGACCCCCGACGGGGGAGAAGCCCCACCCCCGACCCCAACCCGAAAGCCCGCCTTCCGGACGGACAGGGGAGGGGAGTTGAAAGCCCCCTCCTTCGGAGGGGGTTGGGGGAGGCTGTCACCTATTCACTTCATGCCGCTCATTGTCGGGCGGTTGGCTGATATCAACGTGGTGGTACGTGCCGAAAGGCGAATTGCGGTGGTGCAGCCGGATAGCACGCAGCGAAAGCCCCACGCCCAGCAACAGCGACAACAAGCCGCCAAAGGCGATGAACGGGATGTTTTCCACAAAAAAGAAAAAATCGTAGGCGGCATGGAGCAGCGTGGCCGCCGCCAAACCGATGAGTTTGTAAACGCTGATGAAATGCTGGTGCTTGAACTTGGCCAAGCCTACGAAATAACCCATGGCCACGGCAAAAGTGGCATGGGCCGGCACGGCGGTCAGCATCCGCAGCAGTGCCACTTCCAAGCCGCCATCGCGCACGTAAAAAATGTTTTCGAGCGTGGCAAACCCCATGGCAATCATCACCGCGTAGGTAATGCCATCGAAAGGTTCGTTGAATTCCTTTTTGCGGTAGGCAAACCAGACAAGGAAAATGTATTTGCTCCATTCCTCGGTGAAACCCACGGCCAACGCGTGCCCGAATGTGCTTGAAATGCTGCTTTCCAGGTTCCAATGCAGCAACTGACCGAAAAAACCGTAAAGGAAACTGCCAGTTTCCTGCAACAAAAGCGCCACCAAAACGCTCAGGATACCAATGAAAAACGATTTCACGAGCAGGTGCAGCGGCTCCTTGTCGAGCTTGTCCTTTTCGTACACGAAAATGGCGATGGCTAATCCGGGTGCGATGGCCAAGGCGAGCAGGATAAACGTCATGTCGGTCGGTAGCGCGGTTCCGGGTTGTGGGCGTTCAGATCTTAGCTGCCCAACACAAAGCTACGCAGGAATCCTTTCTAAACAGCGGCTCCCGCGCGGGGTTCCGGCAGATTTCCGTACCTTAATCGCGCCATTAAAAAGCGGAAACCGAAATAACCGGCATGGGTCACGACGAAAAGATAGGCAGGATATTGGCGCAATTGGAAAAACTGGGCGAAACCGCCATCCGGCAACAGCAGGAAATTGCGGCCTTGCGTGGCGAAATGGCCGAATTGGTGAGCCAGAGCCTGAGCCGTGGACTGCCCGATCCGGTTTTTGGGGATGTTGCGCCCGAAAACGGTAGCGTGCCGCCTGCCATTCCTGAAAATAGTATCCCCGAAAAAGCCGAAACCCCCGCACCTGAGCCGCCGGTGCTTATGCGAATAACGGCAGCAAGCACGCCGCCCAAAAACTCCGCATCCGAGGCCGCGCGTCCGCAACCGAAGCCGCCGCAAAACTGGGAAGCCTTCGTGGGCGGCAACCTGATCAACAAAATCGGGATTTTCATTCTGGTGGCGGGCCTGGGCATTTTTGTGAAATACGCGATTGACAACAACCTGATTGGCCCCGTTGGGCGGGTGGCCTTGGGCTACGCCGCCGGACTGGCTTTGCTGGCCGTGGCCTACAGCTTGAAAGCCAAGTACCTGTCTTTCAGTGCCGTGCTGCTGAGTGGTGGCGTGGCCACGCTGTATTTCACCACGTATTTCGCCTACGACTTCTACGCCTTGCTGCCCCACGCGCTGGCATTTGCGTTGATGGTGGGCATCACCGCTTTCACGGTTTACGCGGCCACGGCCTACAACCAGCAGGTAATCGGGGTGATGGGTTTGGTTGGGGCATACGCCGTGCCAATGTTGCTGAGCCAAAATTCTGGTCGGGTGGCGGTTCTGTTTACGTTTATCGGCATCGTCAATATTGGTGTGGCAACGCTGGCCTACCGTAAAAAATGGCTTTGGATGAACGTGACGGCCTTCTTGGTGACTTGGGGCGTGTTTTTGGCCTGGTATGCGTTTTCGTTTCAGCCCAGCGAGCATTTTGCCATTGCGTTGGGTTTCGGGGCGGCATTTTTCATCACTTTCTACGCCATTTTCATATTCTACCAGTTGCCTTACGACACCATTGTGCGGTTCAACACCGTTTTCCTGCTGTCCAATACCATCTTCTATTTTTCGGTCGGATATTCGGCGATGAACCAAGCCGGTCATGGCGGCCAAACGGCTTGGTTCAGTCTATCCATTGCGGCGGTTCATGCGGTGGTGGCTTGGCTGGTATGGCGGCGCAAACTGTCGGAACCGGTATTTTATCTGGCTGTGGCACTGGCACTTACGTTCGTGACGATGGCCGTGGACTTGCACTTTGGCGGACTCACCGTTACGCTGCTTTGGGCAGTGGAGGCGGCGGCACTCTGCTGGGTGGGCAGCCGCACCAAGGCCGGTTTTTACGTGTATGCCGCGCTGGTGCTGGTGGCGTTGAGCACAATCAGCCTGACGGACGCTTGGACAATCGCCTACGCGAACAATAATCCGGTGGATATTTTTGCCAACCGGTATTTCCTGTCGGGTTTGGGTGTGCTGGCAACGCAACTGGCCATTGCGTGGATGGTCAAAAAAGACACTTCGTTGCTGGCCGAGCCGTTCCGGTCGTGGCTCATGCACGGTTTGCTGGGGCTGGTGCTGGTTTTATTCTATGCCAATGTGTCGCTGGAAATCAGCCATTATTTTGATTATCAGATGCTTGCGCAAAAGAATTATTTGCGCACAACGGTTTTGGAACACCAGAAACAAGTGTGGCTGCTCGTTTTTTCCTCGCTTTTCGTGACCGTGCTGGCTGGTATTGCCATACGCCATTTGAAATCGCGGGGCTGGTTTACAACGGTGCTTGGGCTGGGCAGCCTGCTGGTGGCTTGGTGGTTTTTTGTCCAGCTATTGGATATTGAAACGCTTCGCGATGCGTATCTGGCTGGCAATCCCCCGGTTTTCAAAGGCTGGATATTCATGCGTTACGCGGTTTACGGGTGCGTAGCGGCCTGCCTGTTCCTGATGCGGAAAATCGCGCATAGCCCACTGATGGGCAACAAGTCATTGCGCAATTACCTATCCGTTCTCATTCATTTTTTCGTGTTGGGCGTGCTCAGTTTTGAACTGCGCAACCTGATTATGTTTGCCAGTCGCCAACCCGAAGAAGCCAGCCGCGCGTTTCTGCGTGCCGGCCTGAGCGTGTTGTGGGGCAGCTACGCGTTGGCGTTGGTGGTGGCGGGTATCCGGCTGAAACAGCGTTTGCCGAGGCTGCTGGGCATTTTCCTGTTTGCCATTACACTCGTCAAACTGTTTCTGATTGACATCAGGCACCTATCCACTTTGGGCAAAATCATCGCTTTTGTGGCGTTGGGTATTTTGCTGCTTGTAATCTCGTTCCTGTACCAGCGGTTCAAGGATGTGATTCTGGCGGAGGATGAAACGCAAAAGCAAACCTGGTGACTTCCGGGAAAAGGGCCGGAAAATAGTATCCCCGCTAAAGCTAAAAGTTCCGCCAGAGGCGGAAACGGGGCTTTCAGCTTCCGGAAAGCCCAAACCCCTTTCACTGGCACACATTGCCGGTTACTTTACTTAAACCACTTTTTCCACCAATACTGGAACACCAGCAAGCCCCAGATGCGGGCGTGGACATCTTCGGGGTTGGATGAAAAGAGCTTTTGCTTGAGCTTTTGCACTTCCAAAACCGAGAAAATGCCTTGTTCGGCGATAAATTCGTCTTTCAGCAGGTCGTCGGCAATCAGGCTTTTCAGCTCGTGGCGCATCCATTTGAGCAGCGGCACTTCAAAGCCGTGCTTGGGGCGGTTGTAGAGTTCGGGCGGCAGCAGGTCGCGAAACGTGTCCTGCACGATTTTCTTTTTCATCGTGCCGTCAATCTTGGCTTCGGTGGGCAGCGAAAAGGCAAACTCCACAACCGTGTAATCCAGAAACGGATTGCGCACTTCCAAACCGTGCGCCATCGACATCAAATCCACTTTGGTGAGCATGTCGTTGGCCAGCACCAGTTCCACGTCGGTGCGCAGGAACGCGTTGAAATCGCTGCCTTCGGTGAGGTGCCGCAAAATAGTATCTTTCCGGGAGGCGAAAACCCCACCCCCGGCCCCTCCCCACAAGGGAGGGGAGTTTGTGGCTCCCCCTTCGGAGGCGGGGGGGGCCGCCAACGCTTCCGCCTCGGCTTCACTGGCAAAAGTTGCCAGCCGCCAATAGCGGTCACGGGCGTTGAGCCGGGTGATTTCGGCAAATTTCTGCAACTGCCGGACGCGGTTGCCGAACGCCGAATTTCGCGATTTGGGCAGCGCATTCCAGAGGGTTTGGAGGTTTGAAACGATACTATTCTGCCAGCCGCCCTGCCGCACCCGGTACTCGGCGGCGTGCTTGTTGTAGCCCGCAAAAATCTCGTCGGCACCGTCGCCGCTCAAGGCCACGGTCACTTGCTTGCGGGTGCGTTTGCTCAGGATGTACACGGCCAAGGCTGATGAATCGGCAAACGGCTCGTCGGTGTAGTCGAGCATATCGAACACGTGTTCGAGCAAGTCCTGATTGGTGAGCGAAAAAACGGTGTGGTTGGTGTTGAATTTTTTGGCTACGAGGTTGGCGTATTTGGTCTCGTCGAAAAACGGCTCGTCGCGGTAGCCGATGGAAAATGTGTTCAGTTGCGGCACGTGCCTTGAGGCCAGCCCCACAATCACCGATGAGTCAATGCCGCCCGACAGGAAAGCCCCCAGCGGCACGTCAGAAATGAGGCGGCGTTGCACGGCCGCTTCAAGCAGGTTGGATAAAACCCCACCCCCGGCCCCCGAGGCCTCCCCCAACCCCCTCCGAAGGAGGGGGCTACTGCCTCCCTCTTCGGGGATCGCGTACCACTGTTTCATTTCCACTTCCCGGCCTTGCAGGTGCATATAATGGCCGGGAAGGAGTTTTTTCACGTCTTTGAAAATGGTGTCGGGGGCGGGAATGTAGTTGAGTTGCAGGTATTGTTGCAGCGAAACATGATCCAGTTCCTTGGGAAAGCCGAACACAAACAGGGCTTTCATTTCGGAGGCGAACAGCAGCCGGTCTTCGTCGAGGGTGTAGAGCAGCGGCTTCACGCCGAAACGGTCGCGGGCAATGAACAGGCTGCCGGTCTGGCTGTCGTGGATGGCGAACGCGAAAAAACCGTTTAAACGGTTTAAACACGCTTCCTTTTCCAGCGCGTACAGTTTCAGCAGCACTTCCGTATCCGAATCCGAATTGAATTCAACGCCCTGTTGCTGCAACGATTGCCTGATTTCGCGGTAATTGAAAATCTCGCCGTTGAACACGATTGTGTACCGCCCCGCCTCGTCGGTCATGGGCTGGTTGCCGCCCTCGGTGGTATCAATGATGGACAGCCGCCGGTGGCCCAGCCCCACATAGTTGTGCGTGAACGTATTGCCCCGGTCGGGGCCGCGCCGGCTCAGGGCTTCAGTGGCGTTCCAGAGTTTTATCTGGTACATGCGCCCTATCTCATTGAAAGCGTAAACGCCGGTGATGCCACACATAAGCTGCTTGCGGATTTATTGGTTGCGGGGCAAGATAAGCAATCTTGGAGAAAGGCGGGTTTGGCGTTTTTGGAAGATACTATTTCGCTTTGGCATCCCGACAAAGAAGGAATCGGGCGGCCAACTCTGGCAGAGTCCTAAACTCTGCCAGAGTTGAAGCAAGTGCAGGCCGGATTCTTCTTTATCCGTAATGGCAAGAGGTTTGGGCTTTCTGAAAGATACTATTTTGAAAATGCGGGGTTTTCACACCTCCACCGTCCGCTTTTCGGCGTTGCTTTGGTAGGCGGCTTCAATGATTTGGATCACGCGCAGGGCTTCTTCGGGCTGCACCAGCAGCGGGGCATTGGCGGTGATGGCTTGGTAGAGGTTTTCGTAGAACACGCGGTAGTTGCCCGGCACGGTTTCC
>JANPIL010000392.1:0-6707 GCA_031424975.1 Sphingobacteriales bacterium | reverse complement strand
CGGAGCCAATGATGAGGAAAAAATTCTGGCCGACTACGGCATGATGCTCTGGGGAAACCAGCAGCCCAATTACAAGGAGGCCGCGCTGGGTTATGACAACACCAAAGCCAATTTGAACGGGAGTTCGTATAAACAGCGCGGCTGGAACAACCCCAACCTGATTGCCTATATGGAAAGCCACGACGAAGAACGCCTCATGGTGGAGCAGTTACTGTACGGCAACACCAACCCGGCCACCGGCTACAATACCAAGCAACTCGCCACGGCACTGGACCGAATGAAACTAATGGCGGCACTGTATTTTTCCATACCCGGCCCAAAAATGGTTTGGCAGTTCGGTGAGTTGGGCTATGATGTGTCAATCAATGAAAACGGACGCACCGGAACCAAGCCGCTGAAATGGAATTATTACGCCGATGCCGACCGCCTGAAACTTTACAAGGTGTATGCCGAACTGATGAAACTGCGTGCCACCCAGCCCGCTTTCCACACCCGCGACTTCACGCTTGATGCTGATGGCAAGGCACTGAAACAACTGCAACTCAACGACGCGGCCCTGAAAGTGACCGTTGTTGCCAACACCGATGTCAAGGCCGCCACCATCACGGCCAATTTCCAGCAGAACGGCACTTGGTACGATTACTTCACGGGTACGGCTCTTGAAGTCACCGCCGCCAACCGCGCCCTGACATTGCAACCCGGTGAATTTCACATTTACACTACCGCCAAACTCACGACACCCGAAGCGGGACTGGTGCCCAACTGGGCGGGCAGCCCCACCGCCGTGGAGGATGAAGCCCTGAAACGCGCCACCACCGTGTATCCGAACCCCAACGGTGGCACATTCCGGGTGGTCATTGATAACGACTCGCGCGGAGCCATCCAACTGCAACTGACTGACTTGGCGGGGAGGCGGCTGCAATCGGTCATGCTCAACAAAACCCAGCCGTACTGGCATTACGACTGGCAAACAGACCGCCTCGCCGCCGGGATATACCTGCTGGAAATAACCAACGGAAAAGGCAAAACGGTGAAACGCGTGGTGAAACGGTGACGGTTTTCGCCAATGAATCGGGCCTGGAAAATAGTATCTTTCGAAAGCACTAAACCTGCCTGTGCCAATCAGGTTTAGTGTGTCAAAACACGGCATTCCCAATCCATGGCTGATAAACTTCGTGGCTCATCATCGGCAGTCTGCCCGTGGTTTTATCCAAACAATTGGCTGCACAAAACACCTGCTTTGCACTTTCTCCCCAAGTGGGCTTAACCGTTCAACAGTGGGCAGGGCTGCCAATACCTTGGCCATGAGGGGTTTCTCAGGCCGGGCGAAAACAATCTGCCGTACTTAGTTGTTTTAGTGGCTGATTTCTCACATTGTCGGCCGCTCAAAATCCGGCCATCTGGTTTCCTGCGGTTTTCCCAGTATTCTGGTGTCCGAAAAGGAATAAGCCTTTTATAGGCGGTTAAAAAGTTTGGTTTCAGGACTGGATTATTTTCAGCCACAATCTTCACAAGACCCGAACACGTAGCAATGATGGATGAAATAACCGCGTTGCTTCCCGGTCTACTCCTGCATTCGCCGACTTACTTCTTGGCAGTCAGCGATCAGGAGGGCAGTTGTGTGTTCGCAAACGAGACTTTCAAAAAACGTTTTTCCCTTTCCACGGGTAGTTTTGAGGGCATTACCTTGCAAACTGCCGTCCACCCCGACTATTTCGAGCAGTGTACGCAAGCCTTGACACATTGCTTGGCGAATCCGGAGGCGGTGGAAAGCCTGCAGATGCGCAAGACCGACAAGGCGGGTGGCGGCTGGGCGCAGTGGAGTTTTTCGGCTTTCAGGAACGGTAGCGGAAATATTGTCGGTGTTTGTTGCCTCGGGCATGACCTTGATGACAATGAAAATACCAGCCACAACCCCAAGGTATTGATAAACAGAGTAGCAATTGCCATGGATAAAATGGAAGACGGCCTTTTTATACTTGACCGCGATTGGTGCTTTGAAAAAGCGAATAGCGCCTCCGAACAAATAATGGGAAAAACCGCGCAGGAAATGCTGGGTAAAAGCATCTGGCAAGTATTTCCCGGCACCGACGGATACGCCCACGTCGCCCAATTCCGCAGGGCAATGGACGAATGCGTGACCGTGCATTTTGAGGAGTACCGGCCGGACTTGCAACGCTGGCTCACAGTTGTAGCATATCCGTGCATTGAAGGGATAACCGTTTTTTTAAGGGACACCACCGCCCGGCACCAAGCCCAGGAACAGTTGCTGCACTCCGAAAACAAGCTTCGCGCCATCCTGAACAGCACCACCGACAACAATGTGCTGATAGACCCCAATTTCAGGATATTGAGCTTCAATGAAATGGCGAGGGCCAATATGCTGCACTTTTTCGGCAGGCAAGTGTATGAGGGCGATGATTTCAGAAACTACCTGATCCAAGAAATAGAGGAAACCTTTTACCAAGCCTTTGCCAAAGCCCTGCAAGGCGAAAAAACAGAACTGGAATGGCAACTGAACTTTGAGACTTTCAAGGTCTGGTTCCGGTTTGGCTATTACCCTGTGTATGACGGAAGTGGCCGGATAATTGGCGTTTCCTTTAACTCCACTGATATAGATGAGAAAAAGAACGCGCAGCAGGAACTCAGGAATTCCGAACACATCCTCGCCGCCATTTATAATAGCACCAATGATGCGAGTTGCTTCGTAAGCCCCGGCCGCAAAATACTGTACTTCAACAAAGTTGCTTACGAAATGATGAAAGCGCGGTATGGAATGCCGCCCAAGATTGGCGATGACTTCTCGTCGTACCTGATACCCGAGCTGCAAAGGGAACACAAAGAACACTTTAAGAGGGCTTTGCACGGCGAAACGATTCAGGTTGAGCGGAGTGACGGGCAGGACTGGTACCTGTTTTCGCTCTTCCCCGTGTATGACAGCCAAGGAACCTTGGTCGGGGTGGCCGAAAACGCGAACAACATCACCAAAAGCAAACAAAACGAACTGCGGGTGCAGATGCAGAACGAAAAACTCAGGGCCATCATGTGGCAGCAGTGCCATGAAGTGCGGCGGCCGGTGGCCAATATCCTCGGATTGGTTCAACTGCTCAAGACCGATGGCGGAACCAACGGGCAATACGACGAAATCCACCTGCAATACCTGCTCCAAACAACCGAGGAACTGGATGCTATCATCCACCGCATAGTGTCGCAAACCATTGAAAGCGACTTGCCTAACCATTGACCTGTCAAAATCAACGCGCCAATGTATCGCATTCTGGAAAGACGCGCAATACGGCCACCACACTCAACCAAAATAGTATCTTTCGAAAGCCGCAAACCGGCAAAACCAAGTATTGGAACCGGTGAAAACCGGGCTTTCCCGAAACCTGTGGAAATCGTTTCCACGGATCAGCTCGGCAATCTTGACCTTACACCGCCCATGTGAGGTTTGTGTTCCTTGCTTGTTTTTATTGCCGGTTTTTCACCATAAATTTACCCCGATACCGGAAAATCCGAATCATACCAGCGACAGACTGGCCAATACCCTGCGTTTGCGCGGAATATTCAGCGGAAGGGCATAATCTCGGAAACAGTGGAAATGGAAGCAAAGAGGCTGGAGGCACTGAAAAAATATGACATTCTGGACACACCGCCCGATGGAACCTACGACCGCATCGTAAAGCTGATAGCGAAACTTCTGGATGTGCCGATTGCCGTTGTCTCGTTGGTGGACAATGACCGGCTTTGGTTTAAATCGGCTTTCGGCTTGGATGTGCAGCAACTACCGCACGAAGCGGGGAAAGGGCTGTGCGGCTCCGCCATTCTATCCAACGATTTTTACATAATCGAGGATACTTCACAAGACCTCCGCACGTGCAACAATCCGTTGGTGACAAATGAGCCGCGAATCAGGTTTTATGCGGCGGCACCCCTGACAACTTCCGACAACTACAACCTGGGCACTCTTTGCGTGCTTGACAAGAAGCCAAGGACGTTGACTGAGGATCAGCGACAGCTTCTGACGGACATGGCTTATATTGTGATGGAGCAATTGGAGTTGCGCATCATGTCTCGCATGGCGATAAACTCCCAGAACAAGATGGCGTACATGGTCACGCACGACATACGCAGTGCGGTTTGCCATCTGCCCGTTTTGGTTGACCTGATTAAAGAGAACAAGGATAATGCCGATGAATTGGAGGTGTTGGGCGACATGATAAAATCTGCCGCAAACAAGAGTTTGGAAGCGGTAGACAGTTTTTTGAAGCACGCTACCACCTTATCGAAAGAGGTTGATTACCGGTTTGAGCCTTTTGATTTTTCCGAACTCACCCGCAAGGTCATATCCACCAATGCGGTGATGGCTTTAAAAAAACAGCAGAAAATAGGGAATTCAATAGAAGAGAATGTATCGGTGAATGGCGACAGAACCAAATTGTCGGAATTGATAGACAACCTGTTGAGCAATGCCATTAAATATTCGCCGAAAGGCAAGGACATCTGGGTGAGTTTGGAGACAAGTGACGGAAAACTGATTTTAAAAGTGCGGGACGAAGGCCAAGGAATGACAGCCGACGATATGGCCAACGCCTTCAAGCGTTTCAACAAGCTGAGTGCCACGCCAACCGGCGACGAAGTTTCCACGGGTCTTGGCCTGTGGATTGTCAAGGAAATTGCCGAACGCCACCGTGGTAACGCTAGTGTGAAAAGCGAAGGCAAAGACAAGGGAGCCACGTTTACAGTCGAGCTTCCCATTGCTTGAAAACAGAGGCAATACGCCAGCAAATAATAGTATCTTTCAAAAACGCGAAACCCGCCCCATCCGGCGGGTTTCGTGCGTTTTGGCGGGCAGAATGCCACCCCGGCAAAACAACACCCCGCAGCGCAAGCATATCTTTTGGAAATCGCAAACCTTCGGCCACCGTAACAAGTTATCCGACAACCCTCAGAATGCACAATGCGCCAAGCAAACACTCTGAAAAACCCCGCCACCACGCAACAATCGTAATCCCCACCAAGCAACCAACGGATTGGCGGTCACCCGCCTGCCGTGCCCAATAACCGGAAAATGAACAGGAACCAAGAGATATTCAACCTGATCCATTCAAAACTCTTTTCTGACGCGACCAGAAAAAAAAGTGAGGTGGTCATCGTTTTCATCGCGGTAATCAGTTTCATCCTCCATTTGTCGGTAATCACACTCGTGGATTTGGGTGTTCTGAACCTGAACGATTATTCCGAACTGCTCAAAAACCCGATAGCGGCCATCTACACTCCGTTTTCATTCATATTGATTTATGAGGTTTACCTGCTGGTGTATTACCTGCCCAAATCCACCACCATTTACATTGGCAAACAATACGAGATTATCACGTTGATTGTGATCAGAAGGGTTTTCAAGGATTTGTCCAAACTCGAATTTACGGCAAACTGGTTCACGGTAAAAAACGACCTCCAGTTCACGTACGACTTGGGAGCCACAATCATATTATTCCTGTTGATTCTTGTTTTTTACAGGTTCAGCGAAAAACAAGAAGGCGGCCAAGAAGAAAATCGCCCACTGCCGGTTGAAATATTGAAATTCATCAGGATGAAGAATTTCATGGCCGCTTGCCTGATACCGGTGTTTCTGGTGCTGGCCGTGTACAGCCTGAGCCACTGGGTGTACGAGAATTTCTTCTCGATAACCCGAATGGTGGATTCAATCAAGGACGTGAACAAGATATTTTTCGATGAATTCTTCACGGTATTGATTCTGACTGATGTTTTGCTGCTGTTGATTTCATTCCTGCACACCGACAAGTTCAGTAAGGTAATCAGGAATTCGGGGTTCATCATCTCAACCATCCTCATCAAACTGTCGTTTGGCGCGGAAGGCTTGCTGAACACCGTGCTTATTGTGGTGGCCGTGCTGTTTGGCGTGGTTATTCTGGGCATCCATAACCGGTACGAAAAACTATCCATGCCCAGCCAAGGCTGACGGCATTGCCAGACACTAAACCCGTTGCCGTGACAGGATAGTATCTTTTAAAAACAGCAAACCCACCACCGGCAAAATGCCAGCAGCGGGTTTGCTGTTTTTAAAAGATACTATTTCAAGAAGCCTCCGAAACGCGAGAAACCCCAACCTCGACCCGTCAGGGAGCGAAAACTTCCCTCCCTGACGGGGGCTGCGGGCTTTTCAGATTTCAATCTCCGCGTGGATGTCCACCAGCCCGGATGCCTGCTCAAGGTGTTTGCGGGCCTCGAACAAGTCCTTTTGCAGTTGCTTTATCCGTTTTTCGCGCATCTTGATGTCTTCCTCGCTGCTGTCGCCGGCAATCTTGCCTTCCAAGAACTTTATCTTCACATGGATCATCTGCGTAATCAGTTCAATGCCCTCACTGGCGTTGAAATACCCTTTTATCAGTTGTATGTTCATGATGGCTTGTGTTTAGGGTTGGTCATTGTCCTTGCCCGAGCGAGAATCCCGGTTTGCCGTCAAACGCGTACAGGTTTTCGGTCTTGATGGTGTCAATTCCTTTGTCCATGGCATCGCCGAGTAATCGAACAATGTGTTCCTTGGCCATTACGGTTCCTTCGGCCGGCTTGAAGCGGCACCGCCAGTGGTCGGTGCAGAAAGTTTCCGAAAAGCCTTCGGGCCAGACCTTTATCCCCCGGTTGGTAATCATGGACAGAGCCACGCCTGCGCCATCCAGTTGCCT
>JANPIL010000391.1:0-3556 GCA_031424975.1 Sphingobacteriales bacterium | reverse complement strand
CCCGGCGATGTGGTGCTACTTTCGCCCGCCTGCGCCAGCTTCGATTTTTTCCGCAACTACGAAGACCGGGGCGAACAGTTCAGGCAGGCGGTGCTGGGTTTGTGACGGGCCGGGTTTTGCCATTCTGAAACATACTATTTTTCACGCATTGAAGATGCGAAACCCGCCCGCCCCGATTGCCCACCTGCACCAGCGGACAGGAAAATCGGGGTGGGCGGGGTAGAGACGTTGCACGCAACGTCTGCTGCTACAACATCTTCATTGCCAACATTGACGTGGCACATGAGACGTTGCACTGCAACGTCTCTACGAATTTCAACTCCAGACGGGTTTGGCCTTTCCAAAAGATACTGTTTTCCCACCCGTTTTCGTGACGGTTACCGGCCAACTTCATACACATTGTCGCGGCCATTCACATCCGGTATTTGCGGGTTGCCGAGTTCCACGCTGCGAATTGGCTTGGCGTATTTTTTCGTGATTGCAAATTCCTTCGCACCGGTTTGCCACACGCGGGCGGTTTCGCGGTGCGTGTCGGTGGTGCCGTCGGTGAAGGTAACGGTCAGATAAATGGGCACGGGCAGCGCACCGTTGCGGACGATTGTGATGTTGGGCACAGTTCCTTCGGTCACGCTTTTGATGCCCAGGTCGGCGTAGCCCGGCTCAAAAAACCACGGCTTCCAGAACCACGACAAATCCTCTTGGGCCGCACTATTAAAGCTGGCGAAGAAATCGTGCGGCAGCGGGTGTTTGCCGTGCCAGCGGCGCATATATTCCTGCAAGACCTGTTTGAATTTCTCCTTCCCCAGTAAATCCTGCAACAGCGCGTAGGCCGTGGCCGAACGCATATACGAGGCGATGGTGTACGAAAACTGGTTATCGAGCAATGTGCTGGGAACCATGGGCGGCATTTCGAGTTCGCGGCCGTTCACGCTGGCAAAGTACTGCGCGTTGTATTGCTGGGCGTAAAATGGCTTCCCGTTAATGCTGAACGGAATCTCGTTGGGCAGGAATTGCGCCCAGCCCTCGTCCATCCAAGCGTATTTGCGTTCATTGATGCCCATGTAAAACGGAAAATACGTGTGGGCGATTTCGTGCGCTGTCACCTCGGCGGCATCATCCAGCGGATACGAACCGTCGTTGACGAACATCGGGAATTCCATGCCGCCCGAACCGTTGAAAACCGTCAGGTTCGGATACGGAAACGGCACGCCGGGCAGTTGCGTGGAAAAATACTCGACCGATTGCTTGGAAAAACGCGCCACTTCGCGGAAATCCTGGCTGTTCACGTCATACGCCGCGCTGATGGCAACCCGGCGGCCGGTTTCGGCGGTGGCGCTGGTGGCATCCCAAAGGTAGCGGTTGCTGGCGGCAAACACAAAATCGGGCACGTTTTCGGCTTTGAACCGGTATGCCAGTTGCGGTTTTGCCTGCGTCACGCCGCCTTTCTGCCAGTCTTCGGCGGTAACTACGCGCACGGTCGCGTCCGATTTCTTTGAATCCTGATACCTTTTCAGAATCGCGGGCGATAGGATTTGGTTGGCATTCTGCCACGTGCCCGTAGCCCAGACCAGAAAACCCGGCGGCACTTTCACGGTCACGTCAAAGTTGGAAAAATCGTTGTAAAACTCGGTTTGCGCGCCGTATTCCAGCCGGTCCCAGCCGTCAATGTCGTCATAGACCGCAATTTGCGGATACCAGTAGGCCACCATGAACGTGCCGTCGCCATACGTGCCTTCGCGGATGTGCGTCTTTTTCGGGATTGTATAGTTCCAATTCACGGCCAGTTTCAAGCTGCTTTTAGGCATCAGCGGCTCGGGTAGCCGCACAAGCATATTCGTGGAGGTGCGGCGCACGGCAGCCATGCGGCCATCCTGCCCCGGCGACACATCCAGCGGCTTGCCATTGACTTGCAACTGCGTGATGGCCACGCCGTCGGTCACGTCGTCCGGGTCAATGTCCTCATCGCGGGCATTACCTTTCTTGAAAACATCGGGATACAGCCGGATCACCAGTTGCCGCAGCGTATCGGGGCTGTTGTTGTAGTACGCCACCGTCTGCTCGCCCTTGATTTGCCGCGTGCCGGGCACCAGCTCCACGCTGATGCTGTATTCCGAGCGGTTCTGCCAGTAGTTGGCTCCCGGCTTGCCATCGCGGCTGCGCGTGCCGTCGGCATAGGCGCGTTGCACTTCAAGCGGCACGTACAGGTCGTCGGCACGCTGGGCGAAGGAGAGAAAAGAGAAAAGGTAAAAAAGAAAAGAACAGATTCCGGTTTTGAGGCTCATAAATGCTTGTGGGGTTTGGGTTTTTGAAAGATACTATTTTGCCGCCGGCAGTAGCGCACGCTTCAGCTTGCGCGAAAACCGCAGGTTTTGCTTTCCGAAAGGATACTGTTTCCGAAAAGCCGCGATTCCGGTCAGACACTGTGTGTCAGACCGGAATCGCGCATTGGCTTTTGGGAGAACGGGCGGGTTTCAAGTTTTTGAAAGATACTATTTTCCAAGTTTCAAAACCGCGCCAATTGCCGCCATGTTCCTTTCATGCGGTTGTATTTCAGTGTGCTGGGCAGGGCTTTCCACCAGTATTTGCTCATTTCCACGGCAAACGATGGCTGCATGTAGCAATTGATGGCGCAACCCTGGCAGGCGGGCAGGCGGCCTTCCAAGGCAACCAGCCGCTGCACGGCGGGGCTTTGGTAAAGTTCGTGCAGGTTATCTTCAATCGGGATGGCTTCAATGCCCAAATGATAGCAGGGTAGCACCAGTTTGTTGTCGGGCGAAATTACAATGGTGGTGCTGGCCGCGCGGCAAACCGGATTGGCTATATGGTTGCCGCCATCGCGCCGCAGCGTGATGAATGCGTCGTTGAGGTACACATTCTTGCGCTTTCCCCAGCGCGTGATCTCGCTTAATGCGCTATCAGACAGCGGCTTGCCGGTTGCGACATTGTTGTATTCAAACGCCGGATTGAGAATCAGCACCAAGTCGTGGGGCAGGCAGATGTCGCGCCAAACGGCTTCTATCTGGTGCGTGTTGTGTTCAAAAACGGTGAAGATGATGTCGGGCCGTTCGCCCAGGCTCCGGGCTATTCTGATGGATTCCATCACCGAATCAAAGCATTTCACCCCGCGCGACGCGTCGTGTTCGTCGCGGTCGGGCGAGTCGAGCGAGAAGTGCAGCATATCCACCAAGCCGCGCAACTTTCCGGCGTTTTTCGGGTAAAGCAGCCCGTTGGTGGTGACGGTAGTGACGAATCCCAGCGATTTTGCCATGCCCAGCAACTCGGCCAGTTGCCGGTGCAGCAGCGGTTCGCCGCCCGTAAAGTCAATCACTTTCACGCCCAACCGCTTCAGGGACAGCAGGTTGGCCCGTGCATTTTCGAGGGTGACATAAGGCGATGGCCGCTCCCAGATGTCGCAAAACCCGCACGTGGCATTGCAGCGGTACGTGACGTAGTAATTGCACAGGACGGGATGGCGAACCAAGCGCATGGGGTTGGGTTGAAGGCGGTTTGCGGTTGGAAGGCGAACCTGTGGAAATAGTATCTTTTGGAAAGCCCA
>JANPIL010000390.1:0-5290 GCA_031424975.1 Sphingobacteriales bacterium | reverse complement strand
GAGCACCACTCGTGTCTTGAAGTTCCGGTCGTGATTGCGTCTGGGTTTTCTGGGCATAATTGTACGATTTTAAGATGAAGGTAAGCGATTTACACTTATAAACCGCTCTTTTTTCTGTCCTAAAATCGGGGTACAGCATATATCGTACTGGCTGGCAGTGTTCAACTGCCTTACCTCCTGAGTGAAGCGAGCCAGGTAAGTATTGATTTTTCCTAACAAATCTTTTCGGTTCACGGGTAAAATTGGTACGGGCGAAGAAGATTACTTTGGTCAGAAAGTACGGATGGCACAACGGTATCCAGAAATGACACCGGCTTCCATTCACGTGACATTTCCCGGAAGCAAATGGTTTTCAAAGGCATTACCGGACTTTTCCTGATAGCCGTGTCTGATGAATTCACAATATACCGAATGCACAAGTGGATTCTTCTCACATACTCAATTAAATGATGCCTACTATAATTTTCCGGGTAGTGGTAAAATTCAGTATAATCGGTTACAACCAGCCATTTAGGCACAAAGTAAAACAGGACGAAGCAATTATTGGGTAGTACCCTTGTCGGGTTGTGTCCTCCAACATTAAGAACGGCACCGGCCCGGATAACATCAACCGTCATCCAAAGTTAAAAACAAAGGGGTTATACCACACAGGTTACACCACACAGACTACAACCCCAAGAGATACCATTTCAATTGCCAAGCACAAATGACAACGTAGAAGATTGCTTTCCGTTCCAACAAACCTGTGCGCGGCTGGCTCCGGCAGCGACATGCAACTTCCATTCCTTGGCAGGGTCGAGGGCAAAGGCGATGTTGGGGTCGGCGTCAGGCACGTATTTCACGTACGTGCCCAAATCGTCATGACCGCAATCCGGGCCGGTCTTTTCCTTGTAATGCAACCCCACATCGCCCAGGTACCACTGCCTGCCTAATGCATCCTTGATTTCAAACCCGAGCCGCACCCTAGCCGGGCGTTTTACCACCACCACAGTGGATGCCGCCGTAATGGCATCGGTAACCATGCACCTGTGACTGTCACCCAGGAAATTCGGGCAATAGTACTGCAGGCAACCCCGGTCCTCCTCCTGGATTTTAACGTAGGTTCCGGGAATGGGAATCACAAGCTCCCCGTTGGCATCGCTCACGCCGGTGGCTTTGGCGGGTGTGAAATCGTATTCGCAACCCAGCCATTCATACACGACCGGCTCATGCGCCAGGATATGGCCGCTGTCGGTGCGTATGCGCAGGGTGAGGGTCTTTTGCGCCTTGGGGGCATCGGGTACTGTCTGCATGCATTTGTCTTGTTTGTTTCCGGAAATGGTTTGTCTTACGGAAAAGTTCCGCCCGGTGTTTCCCTTCGGGACTTCCAACCCTGCCTTCCGTGCCTTCCGGACACGTCCGGCCTTTCGCTCGTCCGCCGCTCCGATGGAAACATGGCCGTCCATCGCGAGCCGCTAAAAGCGTGTCCGGAAATCTTATTTGGCCGGTAGACGGAAATTCAAAATAGTGTTTTGGATCGGGAAACGGGGGTCATACGCCAATCTGTCTTTGCCTTTCAAATTCACAGGATATGGAATGGGTGTTTTGCATCCACTTGACTCCCTTGAAATCAAGTGCGATCCGTTAATTAAAGTACTGGTTATCAGATTATTGAAGAATCTCTCACGCTTCAAAGTAAGGAATTTCAAAATAGGTGTTTTTGTTTTACCGTATGGCACATATCTTTGCGTCAAAATAACGCTAAGATATATGCCAAGTAATGACAAACGGAAGCAGGTTGTATTTGACCACGACGGTTCCGCCGACGACTTTCTTTCCTTAATGCTATTGTTGTCAATGGACCATGTAGACATTGCGGCTGTCACCATCACCCCTGGGGACTGTTATGCGGAAAGTGCGCTGGAGACGACCCTTAAAATCCTTTCGCTATCTGGAAAGACTGAAATGGCCATTGGAATAAGCAGTTTTCACGGCGTGAACGCATTTCCAGCCGATTGGCGGGCAAAACCCAAAATTTTAAATGCGTTGCCGCTCATGATTAATGTCGAACCCACCCTTGGGGCTGTCCGGGTTGCTGAAAGCAAGAGTATGATCGCGGAAAAAATCATCTCCTCTGACACTCCGGTAACGGTATTGATGACAGGGCCGTGTTCCAGTCTGGTGCAAGCTATCGAGTACAACCCTGAGGTTGCAGATCGGATAGCGGAAATAATCTGGATGGGGGGGGCGGTTGACGTGCCGGGGAACGTACGGACTTATAACCACGATAACAGTGCCGAATGGAACGTGTTTTGGGATCCTGTTGCATCCCGCAAGTTGTTGCAATACCGGCTTCCCCTGACTATTGTTCCATTGGATGTTACAAACCAAGTGCCCGTAACCATTGGCTTTTTAAAGAGCCTGGCTTTGCAATCCTCCTTCCTCTACTCCAATCTGGCCGGGCAGTTCTGGGCCACCACCATTGATACCATCCCCTCCTATGAATACGCCTATTTCATGTGGGATGTGTTGGCAACCAGCTATCTGGCCATTCCGGAGGCCTTTACGATTGAAAGGATGGAACTGGAAATATCCGGCAAAGGGCCTAACGCGGGTCAGATACTCCGCAAACCCGGATCGGGGCAATGGGTCAGGGTAGCTATGGGTGTTGACAAAGCGTACTTCTATCAATACCTGCTGGGTCAGTTCAAGCGATGACTGAACGCGCAGCCCGAAAAAATCAAGTGGGAAGGGCGGCCGCATCAGATAACGGTCAGTTTGTCAGCAGCGACAATATATTCCTTCTCATCAAAGGAATGAAGCATGCCTGGCCTCCTGGAAACATTGGTTTCCAACTCATGTAAGGGTCGGATGTATTTTAAGCCTTTTATCTTTCTACGGAAATTCCTGTTGTCAAGCTTTACGGCAAGTATCTCCTCATATATTTTCTGCAATTGGTTTAGCGTAAACCTGGAAGGCAGCAAACTGAAGGCAACCGGCCTGACGTGAACACTCTCTTTAATCTTCCGAATGGCATCCTGCATTTTCCGGGTGTGATCGAAAGGCAATGGGAGGACATCGTTGATGTGTGCCCATTGGTATGTGTGACTGTTGTTGGAGGTGGGACTGTTGTTGTGGGTGGGGCTAAAATCCTCTAATTTAAGCAGTGCATAGAAAGCAATGGAGGCAATGCGGTTGTCCGGGGAGGAATCGGTCAGGCTGTAGCCCTTGAGTTGCTCCAGAAAAATATTCTTAGCCCCGGTTTCCCGGTTTAGTATCCTCAGTGCGGTATCAATAAATTCCTCCGTTTCTTTAACAAAGCCTCCTGGAAGAGCCCACGTTCCTTTTGCAGGCTCCTTGTTGCGTTTTACCAGTAACAACTTCAATTGATTGGCACTATTGTCATAGGCAAACACCAAACAATCCACCGCTATTTTAAAAACCATTTGCTTTCGTATCTAATGCGAATATGAAGTTGAAATCAGGTATAACGACAAACAAAGGCAGCGGGTAACGCGTGTCGTATCTCATGGATGGGATGAAACCGGTTGCACCGTGCTGCTACCCGTGCGAGTGCCATGATACGAGTTTGGGTTGGCAAATCCAACGCCTTTCCAACAACAGTGAACCCGGATTCACCGTTGTGGAAGTACTGGCCGTTCACCTGTTCGCCTTTATGGAAGAAGCGAAGCGGCAAATTAGCCAAATTCACCACTTCGCTTGCATATACCTGCGCGGCTGGTTCCCTTCACTGCCCACCTGCGGGGTGTACCTGCTGCGGATCAACCGCTTGGCAGACTGCCTGCCCTTGTATCGGTCGAGCGGCGCAGGGCCAATTTCCCCACCGGACAGTGTAGTAAGCCACACTTCTGATGGACTCAAGGCCGACCTGTACGCCATGGTGTGCTACGTCAACGCTGCCAGATTATCCTCTTGAAACCGGCCAAGCGTAAGACATCTGACATCTGTGAGATTGTCGGCATCAAAAGCCAGAACCAAGCCAATAAATGGATTAAACGCTATATGAGTGAATATCCGTCAATTGGAATCAACTCGCTTCGCAATAGCAAAGGGCAAGGGCGCAAACCGGTTTTCGATGCCCGAAACGAAACGCAAACCATACAGAAGGTGGTTGAAGCCGAACGCCAAAAGTTAGTCAACGCCCAAGCGGTATTGGAAAAGGAACTCAACAAGTCATTCAGTGTCAAGACCTTAAAGAATTTTTTAAAAACCTTGGCTGGCGCCACAAGCGAATAAGACTCGGAACCAAATCCAAACCCGATGCCCGATTGTTGGCCGTGAAAAAGGAGCAGTTGGCCCTTTTGGAAAACCAAAGTGAATCGGGACACAGTGAATTGGGACACGTTGACTTGTTTTATGGCGATGAGACGGGAATCAGTGAATTGGCGTATGTTCCCTATGGATGGCAATCAAAGCATGAAAACCTGGCAACCAGTGCCAATCACGGTCAGCAAATCAACTGTTTTGGCATCCTCTCATGGGACAACACATTCTTTTCCAAAACCACGGCAGGCAGTATTGATACCGACTTCATAGTGGATTTTTTTGAGCAATTCTCATTGGGAATCTCAAAACAAACCGTGGTGGTTCTGGATAACGCACGCATTCATGTTTCGCGGAAAATCAAGGAACGAATCCGGTACTGGCAAAAAAGAGGGCTTTACATTGTCTATCTGCCACCCTATTGGCCACACTTGAATATTATTGAAAGATTATGGAAGGAGCTGAAGGCTCGCTTGTTGAAACCCCAAGACTACAATTCCTTTGATACACTCCGGTACGCGGTCATTGGTTGTCTGAATCAGGTAGGGGTAGACTTGAAAATTCGATTCCCGGAATATTGTTGATTTATTTGTTTCAGGTACTTGGATGGAAATGAATCAGTTTTTAAAGGCGGTGGCTTGTAAACGGCCTGCCTTTAAAAACTGATGCGGCTGGAGTCTGCATGACCCTTCCAATTACCTTACCTGTATTTACTTTACTTGTATGGTTTTTCCAAGAATATATAGAAACAATTTAGGGTTTTGGCCGGGTTTCCGGTCTTATCCACACGATATGATTGCAGCCGTATCGTGTTGCCTGCAAACCCTTGCACAAATGACGTCGCAAAAACAGGGGATCATAACAACCCGGGTACACTGGCATGAAGGCAGCATTCCGGCAAGGTCACACACTTGAATTTTCCAACAACTTAAATATTTTCCAACAACTTAAATATTTTCCAACAACTTAAATATTTTCCAACAACTTAAATATTTTCCAACAACTTAAATATTTTCCAACAACTTAA
>JANPIL010000389.1:0-2156 GCA_031424975.1 Sphingobacteriales bacterium | reverse complement strand
ACCCGTGGAGGGACTTGAAACCATGCTGCAACGCCGCCCGACCGCCACCAAGCCCACCGACTTGTGCAAAGGGCCGGGCCGGCTGGTGCAAGCCATGGGAATCACCAAATCCATGAACGGCACGAGCCTGACCAGTGGCAGTTTGTACGTGCTTCCGGCGGCGGCCCATCCAAGTTTCAACCAGCCTTTCGACACCATAACCACCACGCGCATCGGCATCACGCAGGGCGCGGATCTGCCCTACCGCTTTTACATCGCGGGCAACCGCTTCGTCAGTTTTCCGGTGCGAAATGTCCGGCAGGCCAACACCTGACGGGAACACATTTTGCAAGCAGCCGAGTCACCAACAACCCGACCAACCGTGTTCACCTCCTCCAAGCTCACCTACGACAACGATTACTGGCACAGCAAGCAGCCATTCTACGCAAAACCGGAGGCGAATTGGCGGCAGCACCCGCCCCCACCCGACGACACGCTGCTACAAACGGTATTGCTGGTGGGCGATACCGGCCACCCCAAACTGGACGGCCAAGACCCGGTGCTCAACCTCATTGCCGCGCAAGCCGCCCACTGGCAGGAGCGGATGACAGCCGTATTCCTGGGCGATAACATCTACCCCAAGGGACTGCCCCCCGAAGGCCACCGCCTGCGCGACATTTCGGAACAGCGGCTCCGGGCGCAACTCGACGTGTTCACCGCTTTCCAAGGCAGGCTGGTTTTCCTGTCGGGCAACCATGACTGGAACCGGGGCAAAAGCGACGGCCACGAATATGTACTGCGGCAGGAGGAATTTGTCAATAGCCATACCCAACGCAAGGGCGTGTACCTGCCCGCCAACGGCTGCCCCGGCCCGGAGATTGTTGAATTGTCGGATACGGCGATTTTACTAATCATCAATACGCAGTGGTGGGTGCAGCGCGGTTTCCGGCCGGCGGGGGCGGCGCACGGCTGCGCGGCCAACAGCGAGGCGCACTTCTACGAACTGCTGAAAGCCGCGCTGTCCGCACATAAGAACAAGCGGATATTGGTGGCCGGGCATCATCCGCTGTATAGCAACGCGCTGCACGGCGGACGGTTCACGCTGCGGCACCACCTGTTTCCGCTCACGGCGTTGCACAAGAAACTGTACGTGCCGCTGCCGGTAGCCGGTTCACTTTACCCGCTTTACCGCCGCCTGTTCGGAGCCAGCGAGGATATGTCGCACCACCTGTACCGAAACATGAGGGACAAGCTGCGAACCATTTTCCGCACCCACGAAAACCTCGTCTACGCTGCCGGGCACGACCACAACCTGCAGTATTTCCACCGCAAGGGCAACCATTACATCGTCAGCGGATCGGGCAGCAAGACCTCGTTCGTACACAAGGGCGGCAAGGCTTCTTTCACGCACGCGCACCGGGGCTGCGTGCGCATGGATGAATTTGAAAACGGCCAGTGGTGGCTGCGCGTACTCGAACCCACCGATGCGTCGGGCACGGCGGTGGAGGTGTTCAGCAAACGCATAGCTTGAAAGACCTCACCCCCGGCCCCTCTCCTGCTGAGAGGGGAGCAAAAAACGGTAGTGTCTGAAAGGAGTTGAAATCAAAACATATACCGGTTTATGAACAAACCGATAATCTTGTCGTGAATATCTTCGGACTTGGAAAAGCAAATCGTTCGCCTTTGCAAGCGCTTGATACGGGTTCTCAAGTCCAGATTCTTGCGTTCAATGTCCTGGGTGCCGTCCTTGCCCACTTTGTGCTCGAAGTCCCACAGGTGGCGTTGGTAACTGCCCCACGCGTCGGTGTGGTGCCAGCGTATCTGGAAACGGGACAAGAGTGATCGGAGAGCCAAGAATGCCTGGTCGCTGCGTTTGCCGAAAGCGAAGGCCAATACCTTGCCGCTTTGCTTTTCCAGCGCGTACCAAAGCCAGCGTTGGTTGGCCTTGCCGCCCACATACGACCATTGCTCGTCAACGCTGATGCTCGTCAATGCTGACTGACAGGAAAATGATTTGGCCCAACCTGAAATACTGTTCGGCTTCATGGCGGTCAATGATGCGGGGATTGACTTGGGAGACCTGTATTTTTTTTTAGCACGGCTCCCACCGTGTTCTTGTTGATGTGCAGTACCCGTGCGATGTCGCGTGTTCCCGAACCGTTCAGGCTCAGGGAGAT
>JANPIL010000388.1:0-8841 GCA_031424975.1 Sphingobacteriales bacterium | reverse complement strand
AAAGCCTGCCCCAACCCCCTCCGAAAGAGGGGGCTTTTTAAGCCCTGTGAAAATAGTATTTTTTGAAAACCCTAAACCCGCCCGGTCAGAAGCCCCCTCCTTCGGAGGGGGTTGGGGCAGGCCTTTTTTATGATTGAATTTCGTCCCAAGGATATGATGGCCGCCCGTCCGCACGAAAAAGTGCGCCGCATCCGGTATTTCATTTTCCTGAAAGACGTATTAATTCTGGCCGTCAGTGCGTTTGGCGGGCCGCAGGCGCACTTGGCGTTGTTCTTCGACAAACTCGTCAGGCAGCGCGGCTACGTGACCGACGAGGAATTGCTGGAACTCAACGCCCTGTGTTCCATCCTGCCCGGCCCCACCTCCACGCAAACCATCACCGCCATCGGCTTCAAGGTTGGCGGCCCCGGCCTGGCCTACCTCACGCTGATTGCCTGGATTACCCCGGCGGTCGTGATCATGACGGCGGCGGCATTGGGCATCAGTTATTTGCAGGAAAATAAGATCCCGCTCACTTTCACGCGCTTCATCCAGCCAATGGCGGTGGGCTTCATGGTGTTTGGCGGCTGGCAGATTGGCCGCCGGGTATTCACCAACCCCATGCGCATCGTCATCGGGCTGGTGGCGGCCATTGCCGCGTTTGCGGTGCGTGCGCCCTACATGGCTCCCATATTGCTGCTGGGCGGCGCGGCTGCCACGGCCATCCAGTTCCAGAAACTGGAGCGGCAGCAGCACAAGGAGCCGCTGCGGGTGCAATGGGCCAATTTCGCGCTTTGGCTGGGCATTTTCCTGGCGGCGGCGGCCTTGGGCGGCCTCACGCGGTGGCTGCCCGTGCGGCTGTTCGAGAATTTCTACCGCAACGGCAGCCTGATTTTCGGCGGCGGCCAAGTGCTGGTTCCGCTGATGTTCACCGAATTCGTGCTGTTCCGCAAGAAACAGTATTTGTCGGCGGAGGAGTTTTTGTCGGGCTACGCGGTGGCGCAGGTGGTGCCGGGGCCGGTGTTTGCGTTCACGGCGTTCATCGGCACGCTGGCCATGCGCGAATACGGTTTTTTCGGGCAGTTGTTGGGCAGTTTTGTGGCTACGGCGGGCATTTTCCTGCCCGGCACGTTCCTGATATTCTTCGTGTACCGCTTCTGGAACCAGCTGAAGCAATACCGCGTGGTGCGGGCCTCGCTGGAAGGCATCAACGCCGCCGCCACTGGCCTGATTGCCTCGGCAGCCGTGCAAATGCTCATGCCGTACCTGGATTTTGGATTCCAGATACCGGATTTTGCCAATGGAAACCTGATCAATGTGCTGGTAGTGGCCGCCACGTTTGCGGTGCTGCGCTTCACCAAGGTTGCACCGCCCATGGTCATTGCCCTGGGCCTGATGCTGGGTTTCGTGTTTTCGTAGGATACTATTTTCCAAAATCCATTTTCCTTATCTTTTCGGCAGATATGCATTATCTTTGGTCATGAGCCATAATCACGATCATACATCACCTACTTGTTTTCATGCAAACTACTGCTTTCACGCGCAACAAAAGCAAAAATGACACACCACTTTTCGGGGCATCCGCTCCGCGAGGGAAGATTATTGAAGTCAATTCTGCCAAACAGGAAATCCAACTCCATTATGCCCATCCTAATGGAAATCTTTGGTTGGGCGATTCGCGAGAATGGCTCAAACAACTGCCTTCGGAGTCAGTTGACATGATTTTTGCCGATCCGCCTTACAACATCAAAAAAGACGATTGGGATAATTTTGAAAGCCAAGAAGCGTATATACAATGGTCTATGGAATGGATTGAGGAAGCCGCCCGGGTTCTGAAACCAACCGGAACATTGTACATCTGCGGTTTTTCGGAGATTCTGGCCGACCTGAAACATCCTTCCATGCGTTTTTTCAAAAGTTGCCGCTGGATTGTTTGGCACTATAAAAACAAGGCAAATTTGGGTAACGACTGGGGGCGGAGCCACGAAAGCATTCTGCACCTGAGAAAAGGCAAGTCGCACACATTCAATGTGGATGAAGTGAGAATTCCCTATGGCGAACACACGTTAAAATACCCTTCGCATCCACAAGCTGAAACGAGTCAGTATGGCAATGGCAAGACAGATCACGTATGGCATCCGCACCCGAACGGAGCCAAACCAAAAGATGTCATTGAGATTCCGACAACTTGCAATGGGATGCATGAGAAAACGCCCCACAAAACACAAAAGCCGGAGGAACTTCTACGGAAAATCATATTGGCTTCCTCCAATGTTGGCGATACGGTTTTGGATCCATTTTCCGGTTCCGGCACCACGGCTGTCTGTTCCGAACAATTGCAGCGGAAGTGGATGGCGTGCGATATTTCGCCTGAATATTTGGGTTGGGCGGTGGAAAGGCTGGAATTAGTTGAGAAATGGGATATTGAAAAATGGAAGAAATACGATTCAGAAAACCTTAAACGCCGAACTTCCATCCGATGACCATTACCCAGCTTGTTGCAATTGCCCGTGACAAAACAAATTTCACCACACTTCAGGATTATATAAGTTTCTGCCAAGCCTATTTGGAGTTTATCGCCTCTGGCAAGCTCCAAGCCATTATTGTTGCACGAAACGAGAACCAGTATCAATTCTGGCAGTATGGAAAAACAGGCAACTACCAGATCACCCGCCCGATCAATTCAGATTTAATGCTTCAATCTGACGCATTTGAAACATCAAAGAAGACGTTCCTCCATAAGCTGCACAATTTACGGGACATTAATGCCGACCAAGCCTTACGCTCCCAATTAAACCACACAGTCTACACAATCCAGCAAAGCATCGGGGCAACACTGGATGCCCTGCCCGCTGGTGCAAGCAACACTGCCCGTAAGATAAATGGCGATTTATTTGAACGCTTGATTCGACTTGTATTGGTTGAAATGGGCATTCAGGCGAAAACCGGAACTGTCAAGGTTCCGGTTGTTGTGGATGATTCAAAATTTAACATGAATTACCAGCATGACCTAATTATTGAATTTGAAAATGAGGTGAAAGCGATTGGCAGTGTCAAAACTTCCAGCAAAGACCGTATTGACAAAATATTCATTGACAAATTTTTATATTCCAAACTTACAGAAAGCGACTTGCCCCACATCGCCATATTTTTGAATGATGTACAAAGAGTTGGAAAAGAACCCAATTACGGAATTGGTGCAACGTTTTTGCCAGGACATTTTAAAGGTTACACCATTAAATTAAATCCACTTGACGGAGTATATTACTGCGATGTTCGCCCGAATATGAGAACAGACGCACTTCTAAAAAAGCATATCAAAACCCTCGACCACCTGCTTTGCACGGATATCTGGCATTTTCTCAGACACAAGGAAGACCTAAAAATAGAGGTCGAGAAGAAAAGCGAATAAAAAAGCGGAAATCCACCATTTCCGCTTTTTTGTTGGCAAACTCCGCGCGAAGGCTTAATTTTAGCACTTGTTTCCGTTTGGATTGCATTTTGCCTGTACAAGCCGACTTCCGGCTGTCGCAGGGCGGGTTTGGACTTTCAAAAACCTGCCTGCCGGACAGGCAGGGATACTATTTTCAACTCATCTATTCATCACAACACTAACTTCCCCGACATGAACACTTCCGTTTTGGCATCCCCGCTCAGTTTCCAACTGACCGAAGAACAACTGGCCGTACAAGCCGCCGCCCGCGATTTTGCCCGCACCGAACTGCTGCCCGGCGTGATTGACCGCGATGAGGAGCAACGGTTTCCCGCCGAGCAAATGCGCAAGATGGGTGAATTGGGCTTCATGGGCATGATGGTGAGCGAACAATACGGCGGCGGCGGCATGGATACCGTCAGCTATGTGCTGGCGATGGAGGAGATTTCCAAGATTGACGCGTCGGCTTCGGTGTGTATGTCGGTCAATAACTCATTGGTATGCTGGGGCTTGGAGAATTTCGGCAACGAGGAGCAAAAGCAAAAGTACCTGACGCGCCTGGCTACCGGCGAAATCATCGGCGCGTTCTGCCTGTCGGAGCCGGAAGCCGGTTCGGATGCCACCTCGCAGCGCACCACCGCCGAAGACATGGGCGATTATTACCTGCTCAACGGCACCAAGAACTGGATCACCAACGGCAGTTCAGCTTCGGTATATCTGGTCATTGCCCAGACCTATCCCGAAAAGGGCCACAAGGGCATCAACGCCCTGATTGTGGAACGCGGAATGCCTGGCTTTGAAATAGGCCGGAAAGAAAACAAGCTCGGCATCCGGGGTTCGGACACGCATTCGCTGATGTTCACCGATGTGAAAGTGCCCAAGGAAAACCGCATTGGCGAGGATGGTTTCGGCTTCAGGTTCGCCATGAAAACGCTGGATGGCGGACGCATCGGCATTGCGGCGCAGGCGTTGGGCATTGCCTCGGGAGCCTACGAACTGAGCCTGGAATACGCCAAGCAGCGCAAGGCGTTCGGCAAACCGATTTCCGAACACCAGGGCATCCAGTTCAAGCTGGCCGACATGGCAACCAGCATCGAGGCCGCCCGGCTGCTGTGCCTCAGGGCCGCCTACCTCAAAGACCAGCACGCCGACTATGCCCGCGCCGCCGCCATGGCCAAGCTTTTTGCCTCGCAAACGGCCATGGACGTGACTGTGGAGGCCGTGCAAGTACACGGAGGATACGGCTTCGTGAAGGAGTACCACGTGGAGCGGCTGATGCGCGATGCCAAAATCACGCAGATTTACGAAGGCACTTCCGAGATTCAGAAAATTGTAATCGCACGGGATATCCTGAAATAATACCCGGGCGGGACTCCTTGTTTTTAGTCAATCATATTCTTTCCATTTGGATTTTCGCAATCCTATTCGTAGAATTGTGCAAATTAGTGCGCGGTGGGGTTTGGGTGTTTTTTTGGATACTATTTTGTTTAGATGCAATCACATACCGATAAATCCCTATTCCTAACCCAACGCATTGCCGCATGGAAGATTACAACAAGATCATCGAGTCGCTGGGCATCAAATTCCTGAAGGCCAAGAACATCAAACTGCTGCAGCCCATTTTCGTCAGGAACTACTACGATGTGGAAAATACCATCCTGCTGCTGCACCAGGGGCATTTGTCGTACGGGGCGGAAAACACGGTGGTGGGCGAGGGCGACATCCTGTTCATTCCGGGCGGCAAGCTGCTGGGCATCACCTACGGCAGCAACCCGGCCACAATCACCAACGAGGAGTTTGTGAGCAACAAGGAGAAATACTTTGCCGCCAACCGCGACATCAGCCGCATCGGCACGCTGGCGGATTCGTTTTCGCAGGTCAGTTTCGAGGCCAAGGTCTTTGATTCGGTCAACTTCTTCGCCTCGCTGGATATTCCGCCGTTTGTCATCTCCAACGTTCCCGAGCTTACCCTCGCCATCCACGAACTGGTGTCCGAGCAACTGCTGGATTTGCCCGGCAAGGAACGCGTGACGCAGATAAAAACCGACGTGGTGGTGGTGGAAGTGGTGCGCTACATCCTCAAAAACCGGATGTTTGTGGAGAAGCTGGCCACCAACAGCACGTATTTCAAGGATCCGCGCCTGATTGATATCTTTAATTTCATCAAGAACAATATCGGCGGCGACTTGTCCAACAAGATATTGGCTAACGTGGCCAATGTGAGCGAGGATTACGTGGGGCAGTATTTCAAGATGCTCACCGGCATCAACCCGCAGGATTACATCGAGTACCAGCGCATGGAATCGGCGGTGAAGCTGCTGCGCACCACCAAACGCAGCATCCGCGAGATCGGGCACGAGGTGGGATACAAGGACACCGCCTATTTCTGCCGCCGCTTCAAGATGATGTTCGGCATTCCGGCCGGCAAGATGCGCCGCCGCGAAACGCTGATGAATATCTGATCAATTATGAAAATAGAAGAGAAAAAAACCGGACAAGCCCCACCGGAAGTAAAAGCAAAAATGAGGGCTTTGCTGGATGAACTCCACCGGATGGATATTGAGATTGACAGCGAACTCGCCTCCCTGAAACAAGGTTGCTTGCACTCAAGCAGGAAGTGATCAACAAACTTGCCGACCGCCCGGAAGCATCCTGACCGGGAAAATTGGTTGCGAATTCAACTTGCGAATTTAAAACAGAAAGCCCCGGCATACGCCGGGGCTTTCTGTTTAGCGGTGGGTTTGGTGCTTTTGAAAGATACTATTTTTCCATACCCGCGTTCCGCACTATTCAGGCCGCAAATCCGCATCCGTGGTTTGGCTTTTCAAGACATTGAAATTTTGGCATTTGCTGCGTGCACCCGTCCGGCAATCTGGGCCAGCAAATCCGGGTTCCGTTCAATGCCGTTGCCCACCACAATCAGGTCGGCTCCGGCATTTAGCGCGTCATCGGCCTGCGCGGTGGTGGTGATGCCGCCACCCACAATCAGCGGCACTTCCACGGCGCGGCGCACGGCGGCAATCATCCGGGCCGAAACCGGTTTTTGCGCGCCGCTGCCCGCATCCAGATACATCAGGCTCATGCCCAGCATTTCGCCGGCCATGGCCGTACAGGCGGCCACATCGGCCTTGTCGTGCGGGATGGGCGTGGTGTTGCTGATGTACGAAACCGTAGTCTGCCGTCCGCTGTCAATGAGCATATAACCCGTGGAAAGGATTTCGAGGCGGCTGCGCTTGAGGATGGGCGCGGCAACAACGTGCTGCCCGATGAGGAAATCGGGGTTGCGGCCCGAGATGAGCGATAAAAACAAAATCGCATCCGCCGACATATCCATGTGCAGGTTGCTGCCCGGAAACAACACGATCGGAATGTCGGCGTGGGCTTGCAGGGCGCGGATGGCCGCGTTCAGCCCGCTGCCCGTGATGAGGCTGCCACCGACGAAAAAAAAGCCGACGTGGTTCTCAGCCGCCGCCCGCGCCAGCCCTTCGCATTGGTGCGCATCAGTATTGTCGGGGTCGACCAAGACGGCAAAAGCCCGCTTGCCGGAAGCCCGGTTCTGGCGCAGTGTATCAAGAACGCGATGGGTCATTTTTACGGAGTTGCTCAATCACCTCGGTGATTTTCTGTTTGGCAATGGCAATCAAAAACAAGGCGATCTGCTGCTTGATCATGTTCACAAGCATGGATTCGCGCCGCGCGGGAGGGGCGGGCAGGTAACGCCCGGACTCGGTGGCGGCACTTTTGCCGGACTTTTTATCCTTGGTCAACGCCCTGACAATCAAATAACTGACTACCAGCACGCTGCCAATCACCAAGGTATTCTTACCGATTTTTCCGGCGTTGGCCTTTAATCCGTTGAGTTGCTCATCAATGGCCATCCTGTACTTGTCGGCGGCTTGGCTCAGGGTGGCTTTGCGGTCGGCGATGCTTTTCTTGTCGTGCATGGTTGGAGAATGGTTGGTTTTGGGTCGAAGGGAACGATTCGCCACGCAATAACGCAAAATCCTTGCAGTCAGCCAATCCGAAAAAATATCGGCTTGCCAAAACACTCTCCGGAAAATAGTATCTCCCGGAAAGCGCAAACCCCTTTGCAATCAGGGCAACGGTTTCTTTTTGCCTTCAAAAATCCGTCTGGCAACCCAACCGGCCTTCAGCCCCAGCAGCCGTTGGCCGGGCCGCGAAAGCAGCCCCAGCAACACCGCCGTGTACAAGCCGCCCACAATCAAATGCCCGGCATACGCATTGCCAATCCAGGCGTTGAGCAGGGCGGCCATGCCCCAACTCAGAAACAGGATGGCAAGCAAGCCCGCAACCCCGGTCAGCACCATCCGCAACAGCTTGGCCAAGGCCACCGACACGGCGTCTTCCACTTCCAGCCTCACCAATCCCAACCGAGATTCAAAGTAGCGGATCAGGTTTTCAAGCAGTTTTTCCAAGGGCTTTTCACTTTGCAAACATGGTACGCCAAAAAATGCCGGGCAGGCTTTCCGGCTGTCGCGCCGTTCACATTGCCGCCTTTGCCGGTATAAACGGAAAGACGGCAAAGCTAATGAAAATACGGTAGCGCACCGATTCGAGACACGGACTTGGCAGCAACCCCGGCATCGGGAACGGCACCTGCCAGAAAACACCTTTTTTATTACTCCGGAATAGTGTATTTTTGCGCAAAATTTAACGGAATCGCGTGTCCAGGCACGGTTCGTAATCGGTTCTTGCGGTATTGAAACCCATCCTTCACCTTTAACCACGAAGTGGCCCCATGAACAATACCGAGGAAAAAATGCACTACTCCGAAAGCGAGTTGAAGGAGTTCCAAACCATCATCTCGCAGAAACTCGACATTGCCCGTGGCGAACTGAACTACATCAAGAACCAACTCAGCAAGCGCAACGACAGCGGCACGGACAACACGACCGGCAGTTCGAAACTGCTCGAAGACGGAGCCGATTCACTGGAAAAGGAAAACCTGAACCAACTGGCCGCCCGGCAGCAGAAATTCATCCAGCAACTTGAAAACGCGCTGATCCGCATCAAAAACGGCACGTATGGCGTTTGTGTGGACACCGGAAAACTGATTCCCAGGGAACGCCTGCGTGCCGTGCCGCACACGCTGCACTCAATTGAGGCGAAGTTGAGGAAATAAAACAGCGGGCGGGGCACAGCAAAATAGTATCCCCGCTAAAGACGGGGCTTTCAGCTTTCGAAAGGCCCAAACCCGCCTTGCCAACGCACACCACAGTAAAAAGCGGTTTCTTCCGGCCGTTGGTTTCAACAAACAGCACAAGCCCTTGAATTTCCTGCAAAACCACGTGGAGGCCTTGATTTTCTGCTCGCCCCAGCCCATCAAGACCACCGACATCCAGCAGTGCCTCTCGGAAATGTTCGGTGCCGAAGTGCCGCACGAGGATGTGGAAAACGCAATCGCGGCG
>JANPIL010000387.1:0-8086 GCA_031424975.1 Sphingobacteriales bacterium | reverse complement strand
ACCACGATTGACGCCATTGTGCTGGAAATCTCCAAGAATGAAATCCAGTACAAGAAATTCTCATCGCCCAAGGGAGCCACTTTTACGGTTCCCACCACCGACGTATCCAATATTGTGTATGCCAGTGGCTACATTGACGTGATGGATGCCGACAACTCCCCGGTTGCCTCGCCCGTGGTGAAAAACTCCACCGTGGAACCGGCAGTCACCACCGTGGAACCGGTGGCCAAAGCCAATGAACCCGTCCTGAACGAAACCGCCCAACCCGTAGCGGAGGCAAAGGCGGAGAAAAAACCCAAGAAAGAGAAGAAGGAAAAGAAGCAGAAAGGCGAGGAGGATTTTAAATTTGGCAACGCCCAGAAAAACAGCGGTGAAGCCACCGCCTCATCCGACGAATCGAAAACAACGGTGACCAAACTGGACGGCAAGCAGGAAAGCCTGATTCTGCCCTCGTCTGACTTTACCGGATTGGACATTGACAAGCTGCCCAAAAGCGGGTTGGACAAGGACGAACGGCTGCCCGCCGAATACGCTGGCGAATACCAGTGGAAATCGTCGGACAAGGGCGGACGCGAAACAGCCTGGTTCTTTGAGTGGGATAACATTACGCTGATTGTGAAGGAATGGATGGGCTACGGCTGGCGCGTGCATTCCAGCAACCCGAAAGACATAAAAATGAACGGCAACAAGCTGACCGTAAAAAAGAAACCGATGGGCGAGTTTGTGAAATTCAGCCGGGGCGGCCAAGAAATTCGCGGCTTCCGTCCTGAACTGGACAAAAAAGCCAAAAAGGCCGGAAAACCTGATTTGTTTCTGATTAAGGTGAGCTGAAAATAACCGTGACCATGACTATCGAGCCGGTCAATGGAATCACATCAAAAAAACCTTCCGTCCATGTGGCGGAAGGTTTTTTTGATTAAAATTGTTATCAATTGATAGTCAACGGGTTATGGTTTTCACCCAACGCTTTCCTAAGCCAACACCGGCCACCTGTCCGCTGGTTTCGACACACCGCGTCCGGCCCGCCTTCCTTTTATCCAAAAACCCTGTAGCCCAATCAATTCCGATCCGGGTAAAATAGTATCTTTTGAAAACGGAAAACCTGCCTTTTTGCTTCATCCGTCATTGTTACAGAAATAAGCCTTTTGGCACTGCGGGAATGCGACAGAAAGGTGCGAACCGCGCTGTTGTATGGAAACAAAACCAAGGGTTTTGCGCTGTTCCGGAAAAGTCACAAACTTTGCGGAATGGCGCGGTTGTGTTTGGCCGTGAGCAGGATCATTACGCCCGCCAGTATTGCCGGAATACTCAGCAACTGCCCCATGTTCAAATGCAGGTCATTTTCAAAGCCAGCTTGGTTGGTTTTGAAAAACTCAATCAGGAACCGGAATCCAAATAATAGAATCAGGAACATCCCGGTCATAAACCCTTGCGGCAATTGGTGGCGTTTGTGTTTCCACAGCGCAAAAGTCAATGCAAACAGAAAAAAATAGAAAAAAGCCTCATACAACTGAGTCGGATGCCGGGGGAGGATGGGCAACAAACCGGGGTCTGTTTCCCGTACGAACAGAAATCCCCACGGCAAATGTGTGGGTTTTCCGTAAATCTCGGAATTGAATAGATTCCCCAAGCGGATCAAGGCGGCCCCAAACGACGCCGGTATCACCACCCGATCCACCACCCAAAGAAAATCCTGGTCTGGCTTGCGACGTGCGTATAGATACAAACCCAGCCATATGGCCACAGTGCCTCCGTGGCTGGCAAGGCCCATGAAAGGCGGCGTAACGAGAATTTTAAGCCAGCGGACGGGATTTGAAAGCAGCAATTCCCATTCGTAAAAAACAAAATGGCCCAACCTGGCTCCCACAACAGCGGCAATGCCCACATACACCGTCAGCATATCCACGTCGGCGGCGGGTTTTCCGTCTTGACGGAAAATACAGAACAGAATCTGTTGGCCGATGATAAAACCGGATGCGAACAGCAGTCCGTACCAAGTAAGGGATAGTGTTACGCCCCACACATCAAAACTTGCAATTTCCGGGGAAACATTCCAAACGACAGCCAACGGCAAACGAAAAAACATCATGATTCCATTGAATTCTCTGAAGTGCCGCGACAGTAAACGCGAATAATACCTGACAATTACCTGTATTCAACTATTCAACAACCTGTCAAACCCGCAAGGGAAAACACCATGCACAAGTTTAGCAGCCACGGATAGGAACGGGTTGTCTTCTGCCGGATGAAATCGGCTAACTGGCCTTCGTTCCAGTGATACTGTTCGTTGACGCGTTCCTTGTAGGTTTCCCAAAAGGGTTTCAATTCATCGAGATTCATGGCTGTTCTGTTTTAAGAGTTTTTCCAAACGTGATTTTATTCTATTGAGTCGTGTGCTGATGTTGGTTTTGCTCATTTGCATTACAACGGCTATTTCTTCGTAGCGGTGTTCGTCCAGATAAAGCATGACAATTGCCCGGTCGGTTTCAGAAAGCTGCCGTATGGCATGGTATAATTCCGCCGCTGTTTCTTGCGGATCATACGAATCGGAATCAGCGATTTGCCAGACTTGCTCCGAAATCTGCTCGCTTCTGGGTCGTGTCTTGTCCTTGCGTATTTTCGTGAATACTGTGTTGATGGCAATCCGGTAAATCCATGTGGAAATTTTGGACTGGTGTTTGAAAGCCGGATAGGATTTCCAGAGTTGGAATACAATTTCCTGAAACAAATCCTTCCTGTCTTCTGCCGAGGAATAGTACAGACAGCAAACGCCGTGTATGAGCTTTTGCTGGACTGCAATAAGTTGCGTAAATTCCTTCTGAAGAGTTTCTCTGTTCACTTACGGATTGTTTTACCTATTAGTCGCACCATTGGCCGGAAAGTCACACATTGCCCGGTTTTTTGAAAAAAAATCGATGAGGCGTTCTTTTTGTCTTTGTCAAACAGGAAAATTCCCGGAAACCCTGTAATCCAATCAGTCCCGATCCGGACAAAATAGTATCTTTTGAAAACACCAAACCTGCCTGCTGTTTTTTCCGGGGACTGCGGACCATAACCATTTCAAATAAAATCCCGAGTCCCGCTTGCAAATGCGATTTTTATAAACATACTTTGCAAAACAAAGTACTTTATAAAACCTCATTCAAGACTTTCCATGTCCGAATCGCAGCAACACTTGGAAACCCTCACCGAAATACGGGGGTTGATGGAAAAATCATCGCGCTTCATTTCCCTGAGCGGGCTTTCGGGCGTATTTGCCGGAATTTTCGCCTTGGTCGGAGCCGCTTTCGCATTCAAAATCCTGCAAGCCGATTCGTTTTTCTACGCCGAATACGCCGCCGCTTACAGCGACCAGAAAACGTTAATGTTGTTGCTACTCGATTCCGTTGCCGTTTTGGCGGCTTCCTTGGCGGTGGCCGTAATCCTGACCACGCGCCAGGCCCGGCGCAAAGGGCAGATTGTCTGGGGAAACACTGCCAAACGCTTGCTGGTCAATTTGCTTGTTCCGCTGGCAGCGGGCGGCATTTTCTGCCTTGCGCTGCTTTACCACGGCGAAATCGGGCTGGTTCCGCCTGCCATGCTGGTTTTCTACGGGCTTTCGCTGTTCAACGGCAGCAAATATACTTTGCACGACATCCGCTACCTGGGCATGAGCGAAATTTTACTGGGTTTGGTCGCCTTGTTTTTCATCGGTTACGGACTGCTGTTCTGGGCGCTTGGCTTTGGTGTGCTGCACATTGTGTACGGTGCGGCGATGTACCGAAAATATGAAAGAAATGGTTGAATAGTTGAATGTCAAATGGTTATTCAGAATTATCACACAAGATTAGCCATTTAACCATATCGCCAGCTAACCATTTATTCCATGAAAGAACTGCTTGAAAATTTAAATAAAGCCTTTGAAAGCAAAGCCCGGCTCGGCATTATGTCGGTGCTGATGGTGAACGAACAAATGGATTTCAACAGCCTGAAAGAATTGCTTAACCTCACCGACGGTAATCTGGCAAGCCACCTGCGGGCCTTGGAAGAACAGCAGTATGTGGCCGTGCAAAAACAGTTTGTCGGGCGAAAACCCAACACAACCTACCAAGCCACGGAAACCGGCAAAAAAGCTTTTAATGAACACTTGAAAGCCTTGGAAATTTTGATCAAGGGCAACCGCTGATTTTTTTTGTCTTTTTACTTTGAAACTCAAAGTACTTTAAAATGTTTGAACCTTATCGCCAATTTCGCTCTTTCGTCCTGATCAACCTGGTCTGGCTCACCAAGCCGCTGGTCGGTTTGCTTTACAAACCCAAGCGGTGGAATTATGGCCTGTCCGATTTGCGGCAATTGCCACCCGGCACGCTGGGACACGCCATTGCGGACACCCTCACCCGGCACGGCTTCCAATTGCTGCCCCACTACGAGGCGCACGATGCCAAGCATTTGCTACTCGACTATCCGATGACGGGCGAAGGCGAAGCCCGGATGCAATTTTTTCTGCTGGGCAATGGCAACCATTTTGTTTCGGTATGGGCCACGGTCGTGCTGGCCATAATCCTGATGCCCGACCAATGGCTTGTTTTCCGTCGCGACTACCAGCGCGGAGCAGCTATCGCTGCCAATGTTTCGGCGTTTGCCTTCGACACACTGCTGACTGAAAACCTATGTGCACTTCGTGCCCGATTATCCACTTTTCCTCACGCCCCGTCCCCATGAAAATCACCCGTCCAACAATCGTCTGGCTTACTGTTTTCGCCATTGCAATGGGCTATTTGGAAACCGCCGTTGTCGTTTACCTGCGCGCCTTGTATTATCCGCAAGGTTTCCGGTTTCCGCTCTGCCCCATCTCCGCCGATATTGCACTCACCGAATTCCTGCGCGAAGCCGCCACCCTGATCATGTTAGGCGGTGTGGGCTGGCTCACTGGCAAAACGGCGGTTCAACGGTTCGCCTTTTTCCTGTACGTGTTTGCTGTCTGGGACATTTTCTACTATGTCTTCCTGTACGCGTTGTTGGGCTGGCCCCAATCGCTGTTTACCTGGGATGTGCTGTTCCTGATCCCCGTCACATGGGTGGGGCCGGTGCTGGCCCCGTGCGTGGTCGCCTTCACAATCATTCTTTTCACACGCGCGCTTGTCTGGCTCAACAACAACGGCCACGCCACGCGCCTCCCCCGGCTTACCGTAGTGCTTTGGCTGGCTGGTTGCTTGGTGGTGACGGGCAGTTTTGTCTATGGCTACCTGGCTTTTGTGTGGCAAACCCACGGATTGGCGGCCTTATGGATGCCCGGCACCCAACAACCGCTCTTTGCGGAAATCACGCAATATGTTCCAACGTATTATCCGTGGTGGGTTTTTATGGTTGGGGAGACACTGTTTTTGGGCGGCACCGCCTTCTTTGTCAAGTATAATCTGCCCTGGCCGGCAACGCCCATCCGGTCGCCGGGCAGAAGCTGGCCCCATCCTGCCACCGCCGAAACGTTTGCCGAGGAGTGGGAGTCATTGTGAGTCAATGACCGTCGTTCCGCCGGAAACAAGAGCGTTTCTGGCGAGGGCGAACGGGCGGAATAGTATCTTTCCAAAAGCCGAAACCTCCATATAACCCTTTAAATCCCAACAGCATGAAAGCGGAAATCAAAAATAACTTGGACAATCCGGAACAACTCGAAAGAATGTACCGGAACGACAAAACGACTTTCAAACGAGAGTTCAATCTTGTTTATCCGGAAATCCAAGAAACGGCAACAGCCCAATGCTGGAATGCCCGTTTGAACTTCGATCAGGAAGCGATTTCGTGGGGCACAAGTAAGGAATTGACCCTTGTGCTGGCAGCCTGTTTCATTGCGGGATTGGTGGCGAAAATTCCGGACTTTGCCGGAATTGAGCCTGACTATTTTTACGCCCGGAACCTTTCCTTTATCGTTTTGCCATTGCTGACGGCCTACTTTGCCTGGAAGCGTAGAATCCAAACGAAAAGCGTTCTCATTGTTTCGGCGGTCTTTCTGGTTTCGGTTGCCTACATCAACTTGCTTCCCGATGATGCCGGAAGCGACACCTTGATACTGGCTTGTATTCACCTACCCTTGTTTTTATGGGCTGTTATGGGCTTCACGTTTGTTGGCCAACAACCGAACAGCAGCGAAAGACGGCTGGATTTTCTGCAATACAATGCCGACTTGGTGGTGATGATAACAATTATGGTCATTGCGGGCGGGCTATTGACCGCAGTCACATTCGGGTTATTCGAACTGATTGATATTAAAATAGAAGAGTTTTATTCGCATTACGTATTGGTCTGGGGTATTCCGGCCGCGCCGATTATAGGCACATACCTTGTCCGAGAGAATCCACAACTGACAAACAAGATATCCCCGGTGATTGCCAAAATATTTACCCCGTTGGTGCTTGTAGTACTTCTCGTTTACCTTTCCGCCTTGATTTTCACGGGCAAAAACCCGTATAACGACCGGGAATTCCTGCTGACCTTCAATCTGTTGCTGAGCGGTGTGATGGCAATCATCCTTTTCTCGATAGCTGAAACCCCGAAAAATGCGGATGGCAGAATCGGGACAATCTTATTGTTCGCACTGTCAGCCGTGACAATAATCATAAATAGCATAGCACTGTCTGCAATCGTGTTCAGGATCTCAGAATGGGGAATCACGCCGAACAGGCTTGCGGTATTGGGTGGAAACGTGCTGATGCTGACAAACCTGCTCATGATGGCCTACCGGCTTTTGAAGGCGATGAAAAACAAGGATCAGATTGAAAGGGTCAAACACAGCATTGCTTTCTTCCTGCCGGTTTATTGTGTGTGGGCAATCTTTGTGACTTTTGTTGTCCCGGCGATTTTTAATTTCAAATGACGGAAAGGCCGAAAAATAGTATCTTCCCAAAAGCAAAAACCCCGTCACGCGACGGGGTTTTTGCTTTCGGGAATTTCATGCGGGTGGTCACCTGTCATTGCCGAGTTGCGGCTCCTGCGCATCGGTCACGTGGGGTTGGTCAGGCTTGAAACCGGTATTTGCTTCAGTTTGTGCCCCGGCAGAATCATTTTCCGGCACGGCATTTTCAAGGTCACGGTGGGCGAAATATTTACGTTGCATAACCAGGATTACCGCCACGCCGACAAAAATGGAGGCATCGGCGATGTTAAAAATGGGCCACAGCGAGTAATATTCGCCACCCATGCCCGGCAGCCACTGCGGCAGGTAGCCTTTCCAGATGTCCAAGTAAAACATATCCACTACCTCACCGTGAAACCAGCGGGTGGGGGCGTTTTCGGTAGCCAGATTAAACAGCACACCGTAAAATGTGCTGTCAATCACATTGCCGACGGCTCCGCCCAAAATCAACGCCGTACACCAGAGCAAACCCTGCGGCACGGCTTTTTTGGCCAGTTGGTACAGGTAATAACCAATGCCGACCATGGCCAGCAGCCGGAACACGCTGAGCACGAGTTTGCCGTATTTCCAGTCAAGCTCAATGCCGAAAGCCATGCCCGGATTGCGCGTGTAGTGGATCTTGAACCAGTCGCCAATGACCGGAAACTCCTCGCCCAGATACATATTGCGGTGTACAACCAGCTTGACTGCTTGGTCCAACGCAATGATTGCCAGACTGAGCAGAAAATATTTCAGATATTTCACTTCCGACCGAATGTTAAGATTAAAGACCCGGAATTTTCAAATTCCCAAGGCTGACAACACAGACGCGCAAAAATAGGCATTAAATGGGCAAACCGGAAATAGTATGTTTTGGAAAGCCAAAAGCCGAGGCCTCCCCCCAACCCCCTCCGAAGGAGGGGGCTAAAAAACAGTATCTTTTCAAAACGCCAAACCTGCCGATTCAAAAGCCCCCTCTTTCGGAGGGGGTTGGGAGAGGCTCTTTTCCCTATTGCCCTTGCCCCACCATGAACACCGCATTGCCGAAAACCAGTTTGCCGCTGTGCCAGAAAGCACGGAAAAGCGGATTTTCGGCCATGTATATCACCTGTCCGCGCCCCAGTTCCTGCACGCCGAAAATGGCGGAGTTTTGTAACTTGGGTTTTAGTTTGTGGCCCACATGGCCGGACACGTACGCATCCGGCTTCAGATAACCTG
>JANPIL010000386.1:0-6559 GCA_031424975.1 Sphingobacteriales bacterium | reverse complement strand
GCTACACGTACCAGAAAATGCGCAAACGCCTCCACAACACCTTTGAAGACGCGGGCAGCGGTTTCGGATTCACGTATAACAGCCGCGAGTTTTTTTTCCTGCGCATCGACAACCAATTTTACGACGACCGCCTGCAACCCTACAATTTTCGGGTGCACAATGAAGTGGATTTTTCCGATCATTTCCCCATTTCGGCCACCTATTCTATCCGGCGCGGGAAACTGGAGGAGTGAGGCTTTTGGGAACCGGGGGTTTGGGCTTTTTGAAACATACTATTTTGGGGAAACCGGAACGCAGGTCAGACACTGTGTGTCAGACCGAAACCGGGCATCGGCTTGCGAGCGAACCAGCAGGTTTTGCCTTTTCAAAACATACTATTTTCCGGAGCGGCAAAATCACCCCCGGTTTAAACCGACCCAATTATGAACACCGACCGCGAAGCACTGCAAAAAATAGCCAACCTTGCCCGTCTCCAACTCCGTGAAAGCGACGAGGCCAAGATACTCTCCGACCTGAACCGGATTCTTAGTTGGGTGGATAAACTGGGCGAAATAGATACCTCTGGCGTGGAGCCATTGACGCACATGACATTGGAAACCAATGTGTTGCGTGAAGATGTGGTAACTGAAACGCTTTCGCGCGAGCAAGCCTTGCAGAATGCGCCCCAACACGACGGCGTGCATTTCCGCGTGCCCAAAGTGATTGAATAAGCTGTGTTTTCCTGACCCGGTTGTGCCGGGATGGCAGATTGGCTATTTTCACCGCAAAATCACTCCAACCACTCGCCATGAACCGCAAGGATTTCCTGAAAACCACCGTCCTGACCGGTGCAACGTTGCTATCATATCCGCTGGTCACGTATGCCAAGCCCGCGCCCAAATACCGCACCGCCTTGATTGGCAGCGGCTGGTGGGGCATGAATATCCTGCGTTGCGCCTTACAGGCTGGCGAGTCTAAAGTGGTGGCCCTGTGCGACGTGGATCAGCGGCAGATAAAAGCGGCACTCGCCGAAACCGGCAAACTAACCAGCGACCGGCCCAAAGTCTACAAGGATTACCGCGAACTGCTGGCTCGCGAAAAACCCGATATTGTAATCATTGCCACGCCCGACCATTGGCACGCCCTGCCCGCCATCATGGCCATGCAGCAAGGCGCACACGTGTATCTGGAAAAGCCCATCGGCCACACCATCGGTGAGGGACAGGCGATTTTGGCCGCCGCCCGCAAATACGAACGCGTGTGCCAGGTGGGTTTGCACCGCCGGGTTTCGCCACACAACCGGTCGGGCATGGAGTTTCTGAAATCGGGCAAGGCGGGCCATATCGGCATGGTGCGGGCATTTGTGCATTATGGCGGCGATGCCGGAAAAATTGTTCCCGACGAGGAGCCGCCCAAGGAGCTGGATTGGGATTTTTGGTGCGGCCCGGCTCCGCTCAAGCCGTATAATCCGACCATTCATCCGCGCGGTTTTCGCAGTCATCTGGACTTTGCCAACGGCCAACTCGGCGACTGGGGCATTCACTGGCTGGATCAGGTGCTGTGGTGGACCGACGAGAAATATCCGCGCAATGTGTTCTCCTCGGCGGCACGCCATATAAAGAAAGACAACACCGATGCGCCTGACACCCAGACGGCTACCTTTGAATTTGAATCGTTCACCGCCGTTTGGGAACACCGCCAGTATGCGGCCAACAACGCCGAAAAAGGCGAAAACGTGGGCTGCTATTTCTACGGAACCGAAGGCACATTCCACATGGGCTGGCAAGATGGCTGGACGTTTTATCCGGCCAGCAAAAACAAATCCGTCATCCACCAAGCTCCGAAACTGAACCAGCCCGACGACCAGAACATTGCCGAACTGTGGACGGATTTCCTGCAAGCCATCAAAAACAAATCGCGCCCGGTGGCCGACATTGAAATCGGCCACCGCTCTACAAACATGAGTTTGCTCGGCATGATTTCGGCCAAAACGGGCCGCAATGTGCGCTGGGACGGAGCCACCGAAACCATTGCCAACGACCCGGAAGCCAGCAAATTGCTCGTCCGCGCCTACCGCAAACCTTGGGAATACCCGAAGGCTTGAGCTTGTCTTCAAACCAGCCTCAAAAGTTATCTGACGTTAATTTTGTCCATGCATGGCAAAAGCAAAAATATTCCCGACAAATCAGGATACATTATCTGGTTTCTTTAAGAAACTGAGCCTTTCCGAAGTCAGGCAAGCCTGTGGCACAACCATTTATAATCGGGGAAAGGATTATTATGAATCGGGTAGCATCAGTGACATTCATTTGGCGAATCCGCAGAAACTGACTGCCGAAGTAATCGGAACGGAAGAATACACGGTTGAAATTGAGTGCAAAAAACCCGCTATTCTTGCCCGTTGCAGTTGCCCGTATGATTATGGCGACATTTGCAAGCACATCACTGCCGTTTTGATTCACGCCCAAAAAAACCATGACGAACTGCCACAAAGCCAGTCTTTTGACATTCAGCCCATTGGCCGTGAAAAATTAGAGGATTTGAGTAAGGAAGAGCTTATCAATTTGCTATTGAAACAGCAAGCCGCCGGTAGCACCGTCATTCCGGTTGTGGATGGCGCACAGGCGGAAAAACTCTTTGCCGCTGCCGAAACCGCCATTGAAAATACTTTCAAAGACGAGCGGATCATGTACGAACCTGACAAGTTTGAAAAGCGCATCATGCAGCATTTCAACCGGATTCGCCCGCTCTGGCATGGCTCCCAATCTGAAAACATCGCTGACTTGCTGTTGCATTTCATGAAAAAAGTGGACGATGCGTTTAACGAAGGGTACTTGTACACGGAAGATTACCACGGCGATGATTATTTTGAATCTGACGATTTTAACGACTATGTGATTGATTTCGCAAAAACATTGGCGCAAGAAACCAAATTTTATTTTGTCAAACAGGTTGAGAAAGCCTTGGGCGAAATGGACTACGGTACGTTTGACGACATTAAAACCCGTTTTGATGAGTTCTTTGGCAAAGACGACTTGCCTGTTTTAAAAGAAGCGTTTTTAAATGATTTGCGCAATGATAAAAACACGGATGCCGAACGGTTGTACACAACGCTGCTGCCGGTTTTTTCAATGGGCGAGCGGGAATTTGTGTTGAAGAAAACGTACAAACAGAGTTTCTTCTTGGCAATGGAATTGTTTGATTTTTACCAACAGCGTCAACAATCAGTGGACGCGCTGAAATATTTGCGAAAATATCTGGAAAAACACACCCAAGACGAGCGTTTCAACCCGCATTTTGTAAAGGAGAATTTGCTTAAAACCTATTTCAGTCTGGCGTATCAACTAACGCAGCCATTGCACGAAATGGCACAAACAGCGGTTGCGTCAAAATTGGTGGACGCAATTTTTTTCGAGACATTACTCAGCTATTTGCCTGAAAAACGGGAAGGACTGGAAAAATTATTCAAAAAATCGAATGTGGAAGAGTTTCTCGGTTATTTGAACCGTCAGAAACGCTTTCCGGAAGTGATTAGGATGATTCACAAAAAATCGGTGTCGGAGAAACTGGCATTTGATTTCTTCTCCGAACGAAAAAAGGATGTTCCTGACGAAGCCGAAGCCTATTTCTTGGAAAGGATAGACCAAAATCTGGATAAACCTGCCAGTGTTCATTACAATGCTGTTGTGGAAACACTGCTGCAACTCAAGGAATTTAAGCCGGAAACCGCCGCCCAAATCTTGATTATGGTGCGTACGCAATACAAACGCCGGATTTCATTGATGGGGATGCTGAACAAGCATTTCTGAACAAACCCGCCCTTTTCGCTATCTGCCGAAAGGCGGGTTTGGCCTTTCCCAACTATACTATTTTTCGTACTTTCGCCCATATTTTTCAGGGCGAACCATCCGACATTTATGAAAATATCCTTCAATTGGCTCCGGCAATACATTGACCTTCCCGAACCGGCGGAGGAAGTGGGCAAAATGCTCACGCGCACCGGTCTGGAAGTGGAAGGCATGGAGGAAATACAGCCGGTGGCGGGCGGATTGCGCGGCTTTGTGGTTGGCGAAGTGCTGACCTGCGAAACCTTTTCCGTCAAAGACAAACAACTGAGCCTGACCACCGTGGATATTGGTACAGGTGCGCCCTCAACCATAGTTTGCGGGGCGGCCAACGTACGGGCCGGGCAAAAGGTAATTGTTGCCACGCTGGGAACCATGCTTTACGACAAGGAAGGCAAACCGGCATTCAGCATCGAAAAACGCAAGGTGTACGGACATCCGTCGGAAGGCATGATTTGCGCGGAGGATGAAATCGGCACCGGTGCGTCGCACGACGGGATTTTGGTTTTGCAAACCGACCTGCCCAATGGAACCCCGGCAACGCGTTATTTTAACATGGAGCCGGATTTTGTGTTTGAAATCGGACTTACGCCCAACCGTGCCGACGCGGCCTCGCACATCGGTGTGGCCCGCGACCTGAAAGCCCTGCTAAACCGCGAATTGTGCTGGCCGGATGTGGCGGGTTTCACCTTTTTGAAAGATACTATTTCAAAGGATACTATTTCAATTGGCGTTGCAATCGAAAACCCGGAGGCTTGTCCGCGTTTTTGCGGCGTTTCAATGGATAACGTGAAAGTTGCGCCCTCGCCCGAATGGTTGCGCAAACGGCTGGAAGCCATCGGGTTGAAGCCAATCAACAACATCGTGGACGTGACCAATTTTATCTGCCACGAACTCGGCCAGCCCATGCACGCCTACGATGCTGACCAGTTGACTGGTGGCAAAATCATCGTGAAAACGCTGCTCGGCGGCACCAAATTTACCACGCTCGACAAAACGGAACGCACCCTTGCCGCCACCGACCTGATGATTTGCGATGCCGAAAAACCGGTTGGCATTGCGGGCTTGATGGGCGGCTTGGAGTCGGGCATCAAGGATTCAACAACGCGGGTTTTCTTGGAAGTCGCCTATTTCTCGCCCGATTGGATCCGCAAGACCAGCCAGCGGCACGGCCTCAAAACCGATGCGTCGTTTCGGTTTGAACGCGGTACCGACCCGAACCTGAAACTTTACGCGCTGCAACGCGCCGCCTTGCTAATTCGGGAAGTTGCGGGTGGCGAAATCGTCTCGGCGGTTACGGATATTTACCCCGAGCCGGTTCTGGATTTTCAATTCGCGGTCACATACAAAAATATTAACCGGCTGATTGGCAAGGAGTTGAATCAGGCATTCATTAAGAAAACCCTGCAACTGCTCGACATCCAAGTTTCGGACGAAACCGCCGACGGCTTCCGGGTGAGTGTGCCGCCGTACCGCGTGGATGTGCGGCGCGAAGCCGATATTGTGGAGGAAATACTGCGCATTTACGGAATTGACAACATTGAACTGTCCGAAAACCTGAACGCGGGTTTTTTGGCGCAATTCCCCGAGCCGGACGCAAATACGCTGCAAAGCAAGATAGCCAACTTGTTGGCCGCCAAGGGTTTCCACGAAATCCTGACCAATTCGCTGACCAAGCCGGCCTACGCCGCCCAATTTCCGTCGCTGACCGGTGGCGAAAATGTGGAAATCCTGAATTTCCTGAGCGAAGACTTGGCCGTGATGCGCCAGACACTGCTTTTTTCGGGTCTGGAGGTACTGGCGCACAACCTTAACCGCCGCCAAAAGGACTTGAAAGTGTTTGAATTCGGGAAAACGTATTCTAAAACAGACGGGAAATACAGCGAGAAAAAACGCCTCGCTTTGTTGCTCACGGGCGATGTACACACCGAAAGTTGGCTTGCGGCCAGCCAGCCGCTTACGTTCCACGACTTGGCGGCGGCAGTGCAGCAACTGCTGCACCGGATGCAGGTGAAGCAGTTTGACACCGCAGAAACCCAGGCCGCGCACTTCGCGTATGGCTTGAGCTACCGGGTTGGCAACCGCGAAATAGTATCTTTGGGAATGCTCAAACCCGCCGTTGCCAAAATGCTCGACATTAAGGTGCCGGTATTTTATGCGGATGCGGACTGGGATTTCTTGCTGGAGCAGTACAGTCCGAAAGTGGTTTTTGCGGATATTCCGAAGTTTCCGGAAGTGCGCCGCGACTTGTCGCTGGTGGTTGACAAAACGCTGTCTTTCAAGGAGATAAAAGCCCTTGCCGAACGTGCCGAACGCAAATTGCTGAAAGCCGTGAATGTGTTTGATGTGTACGAAGGCGAAAAAATCGGCGCGGACAAAAAATCTTATTCGGTCAGTTTTACGCTGCAAGACGAAACCCAAACCCTGACCGATGCCGTGATTGACAAAACCATGCAGCGCCTGATTCAGTTATACGAAAAAGAATTGGGGGCGGTGATACGCAAGTGAGGCTGCGCCGCAGTAGCACACGCTTTAGCTTGTGCGAAACCGCAGGTTTCCTAAGCAACGGCAAGCAATACCGCTTGGGTTTGCTGCAAAATATTAGAGGTTATTACGATTTTTCATTGGCATATCGGCAAGCGATCCTCAAGTTGTGCAAGCCACAGGCCAGCCAGAAGACCTGGTCGCGTACGGCGGTTCCCTTCAAGCGGATGGTGTCCTTGACAATGCGCAAG
>JANPIL010000385.1:0-10837 GCA_031424975.1 Sphingobacteriales bacterium | reverse complement strand
TTTTCAAGAGACACTATTTTGGCGGACAGCACCGGGCGGCCGCAAGGGCCGCCCCTACGAGTCAAACCAATCCTTGTACATAACGTAGTTGTTAGCCGTGCGCAGGAAAACTTCCGCCTGTTCGGCACTCACGTTCTTGAGGAATTTGGCCGGGTTGCCCGCGTAGATGCTGCCTGCGGGGATGATGGTGTTTTGCAACACGATGGCTCCGGCTGCCACAATGGAATTGCGCCCCACCACCGCGCCATCCATGACGATGGCCCCCATGCCGATAAGCACTTCGTCTTCAATGGTGCAGCCGTGCACAATGGCGTTGTGGGCCACGGACACGTAATTGCCGATCACGGTGGCGTGTTTCTGGTAGGTGCAGTGGATCACCGCGCCATCCTGGATGTTGGTGTGGTGGCCGATAGTGATTGAATGCACATCGCCGCGCACCACGGCGTTAAACCATACGCTACAATACTCGCCCATGACGACTTGGCCGACAATGGTGGCGTTGGGAGCCAAGAAACAATGCGCCCCGATTTGCGGCGCAACGCCCCGCACGGGCAGAATGAGTGACATGGCGTGAAAGGTTGAATGGTTGGTTGCCGGATGGTTTCGATGTCAGTCCAAGTTTGCAAAAAACCTTCCATCCTTGCAACCACCCGGCACGTTGTTTGTATTTAATCTAAATAAGCATTAGCTTTGTCCCGTCAAAAACAGCGTATTCCCATGTGCAAAAACCTTGTTGCCTCCGCAAAATCCGAATGGGCCGAAGTATTCCGTACCGGCAGCGGTTGCGTGTACCAATCGGATACGGAAAAGGCGCTTTTCGTCGAATTCGGCGGCAAGATAGCCCGGTATGACATCCGTTGCCTGAACCGCCTGAAAAAAGCGGTTGCCGGCGTGGACTTGGAACAAATGGCAACCGACGTGTCGCGCACATCCGATGTAGAGATCATTTCGCTTTGCGCCTGCGAACACTCCTACGTGCTGGATATCAGCCAGATAATTGCCTTCCGCGAATTGCTGGAAGGTGCGTTTGTGATGTTCGACCTCAATAGCATCATTCAGGAGCGGCTGTATTCGCTGCCCGTTTATTCTTGAATCCGGCAGGAAACACGCCTTGTAAGCCGCGTCCTTTCCGGGATGCGGCTTTTTTATTCCAATTAAGACTGCTTATAAATGCAGTAACAAATAAGCGTTTCGTTTGGAAACCCGAACCGCACGGGCGTACTTTTAGTTGTTGATAAAAATAGTATCCTGCAACAAGACCAAACCCCCTTACCGATATGAAAGACCTGATGCGATTGAAAAGCCTGCTCGCCCTTGACATTGAATTGGTGCTGAACGCGCAGATAAAGATGGAAGCCCACAATTCGTCGGTTTACTTGGCGCTGGCTTCGTGGTGCGACCGCAATGGTTTCGACAACAGTGCCGACCACTTCTACAAGCAATCGGAAGATGAGCGGATGCACATGATGCGCTTTTTCAAATACGTAGCCGACATGGGCGGCACCGCCGTTTCGCCAGCGGTGGAAAATATCCCTCAGGAATTCGAGTCGTTCCGCGACACGTTTGAGGCGGCCTTGGAACTGGAAATCAAAACCACCCAAGCCATCAACAACATTGCCGACCGCTGCTACCGCGAAAAGGATTTTGTGACGATGGAATTCCTGAACTGGTTCCACAAGGAGCAGCGCGAAGAAGAATACGTGGCACGCCGCTGCCTGGAACTGTTTGAAGTGATTGGCGAGGAAGGAACCGGCCGTTGGGAAATTGACCAGCAAGTACCCAAGGTCACGTACGACAGCGAAGCCTGAAAAATAACAACATCCTGCAAAAAGCCCCCGCCCGCACAAGGCAGGGGCTTTTTTTGTGACGCGCATTTCATTGAATTGTTTTTAACAGGATTATATAGAATTGCAATAATAGAGATGCGCTTCAGAAGTTTCATTCAACACCATTTTTATTCAACCCATATTTGATACCGATATTATTGAAGAAATTTCCGAGCATTTCCCACTTTCCTGTACAAAAAACTCCCAAGTTTATTTTCTTTGAACTTGACACGGCCTCCCCGCATTCAAAACATAAATCTATTCGGGCAAAAGCCATATCCTTATCGTTGTAAAAAACAAGTGAGTGGCGGGGTGTAAAAACACACATAGAAAGGTTTCTGTACAGTGGCTTTCGCCGATATGAGTAATTATAAAGCATATTGGTTAGTGTATCTATCTGTGCTTGTGAGAACTCAATATTGTCTTTTATGAAAGGAAATTCCTTATTTTCCATAGAATCAGACTGAAGATACAACCCTTGAATGGAATCGGATCGCACTTGTTTTCGCTTATATCCTGCAACAGTATTGCGTTTAGATTGTTCATTTTCATAGTAATTCTGCACAACCAAGGGTAATCCTTCATTTTCACCTGTGTTTTCGTATGAAATCAATGTAATCCGACGCGCTTTGTTGAATGGATACAACTCTCGGCGGGCTTGCACAGGAATATGCCCTGTGTATTTGCACTCCATTGCGAACCAATTCAAGCTGTTTGATTTGGCAGTGATCGGAGGTTCTGATTCTCCAGAAATAACAGGTTCAGAAACCTTATCGGGGTCAATAGTTGAAATCTTAGTTCGCACGGAATCTTTCTGTGCTAAAACAATACTTTGTTGATGTGATTGCTTTGGTTGACAAGAAAATAGTAGCCAGCCAAACACCAAAACCCACTCACTATTTGTCCATTTCAACATCTTTCCCATATATTTCTTGGGTTTGTGTTTGAACAAAGTCCCGGAACCACAATCCCGAATCCTTCACAATCCGCTCTTGCGTGGCGAAATCCACGTGGACAAGGCCGAAGCGCGGACGGTAGCCCTCGGCCCACTCGAAATTGTCCAGGAATGTCCACGCAAAATAGCCCTCCACGGGCACACCCTCGGCTTTGGCACGCAGCACCTGCGCAATGTGGTCTTGCAAATATTGGATGCGCCGGGCATCGTGGACGCGGCCGTTCAGCACCGTATCGGTGAATGCGGCCCCGTTTTCGGTCACCATCAGTTTTTTGATTTGCGGATATGCCGCAAATTTCTTCAGCATCTCATAAATGCACTCCGGATACACTTCCCAGCCCATGAGCGTGGGTTCCTTTCCCCGGTTGGCGGCTTTCACCAAGTCGGCGTTCATGAAAGGCATCCACCACGAATGTTTGGCCACCTCGCGGGTGTAGTTTTGCACACCGATGAAATCAAAATCGAACGGCAGCCGTTTTTCATCGCCTGGCCGGAAGTATTTCTCAACATCCTTCAGAAACGGCAAATCCTTAATCGGATAGCCTAAGCCCAACGCCGGTTCTATGTACAGCCGGTTCAACAACGCGTCCACCCGGTGGGCAGCCGCCCGGTCGCGCGGCGATTCGCTGAACGGCGTAACGTACGAACACGAAAACGTGCTGCCCACCCGCGCCTGCGGTGCATGGAGCCTGACCATGCGGCCGCCTTCGGCCTGGCAGAGGGCGGCGTGGTGCATGGCGGGGATGAAATTCCTGAGCCAACGCCGGCCTGGTGCGTGGATGCCCAGAAAATAACCCGCCCCGGTAAACACCATCGGCTCGTTCATCACCATCCAGTTCGTGACCCGGTCGCCGAAATGTTTCAGGCACGTTTCCGCATAATCGTTGAACCAGCCCACCACGTCGCGGTTGGTCCAGCCGCCCTTGCGTTCCAGTTCATGCGGCAAATCCCAGTGGTAGAGCGTCACCCACGGCTCAATGCCGCGTTGCAGGCAAGCGTCAATCAGGCGGTTGTAGAAATCAATCCCCTGCGGGTTCACTTGGCCCGTACCGTGCGGCATAATGCGCGACCAGGCCAGCGAAAACCGGAAATGCCGGATGCCCAGCGATTGCAGCAAATCGAGGTCGGCTTCGTAGCGGTGGTAGAAATCGCAGGCCTTGTTGGCGGTCTGGTTCAGGTAGGTGTTGCCCTTCTTATTGGCAAACACATCCCAAACGGAAAGCCCTTTGCCGTCTTCCTTATACGCTCCCTCAATCTGGTGGGCGGCCACGGCCACGCCCCAGTGGAAATCGGTGGTGCTGTTCAAAGGCGGTGTATGCTCGTTTTGCAGGTTTTGTGTTTTCAAAAGATACTATTTTAATCGTCCTCAATCATTGTCCCGTGTTGCTTTCCGCCTGCCTCATGCAATGATTTCCGCGCGATTGCCTTCAGGGTCTAACACTACGCTTTCGTAATATCCATCGCCGGTGGTTCGAGGTTCGCCCGCAATCGTGTAATCGTCCGCTCGCAGCCTTTCCGTAAGTGCATCTACCCGCTCCCGGTTGCCCACTGAAACCGCAAAATGAATCAGCCCCGTAAACTGGCTTGCGGGATTGTTCAGGCTATCGGGGATGGTTGGCATCTGCATCAGCTCCAACCGGCAGCCATCGCCGAAGCGCATAAAATACGAGTAAAACCCCTTTGCCGGATTATGGTATTGCTGACCGGCAACAGCACCAAAATATTTCTCATAGAAAATTCTCATGCCATCCAAATCCTTCACCCAGATGGCAATGTGTTCGATAGTTATCATATGCATGGATTTGGGGTATTTTTACGGTGCGGCAACTGGCCGGGTTTGGCGTTTCTGGGAGATACTATTTTCACAACCGCCCTGTTTTTCACATTGCCTCCCTGAACTATAAATTACCGGTTGCTGAACACGGCCACGTTAGCAATAATCCGGTCTATGACCTGTTCGGTCACGTCGGGGTAATTTACCGCCACGGTTTTGCCGCTGGCAATCCAATCGGCGATTTTGGGTAGGTGTTTTCTTTTCAGGCTCTTGATTTTTGGCACGCCCATTTTTTCCAGGGCCGCCGCGTTGCAATGCTGCTCGTACTGGTTTTTCATGGGTATCACCAGTACTTTCTTTTGCAAAAACAGTGCCTCGGCGGGCGTTTCAAACCCGGCCCCGCACAGGATGCCCGTGCACGAAGCCATGCTTGCCACAAACGCATCGTTACTGACCGGCCGGATGCTCACATTCTTGACTGTCAGCGGCTTGGGGTTGTGCTTGGAAAAAACCTCCCAACGCGCATCATCCAGTTGGGTGAGCATTTCAATCAGGTGTTCATCGTCGTACGAGGGCAGGTAAACCGTGTAGTGCCCTTGGTCGGTGGGTGCGAGCTGCCGGATTTGCTGGCGGATGACGGGCGTGGAAATAGTTTGGTCATACGCCTCGAAATGGAAGCCATAGGCCATGCTGGTGGGCGCGTAGGTCTGCAGCACCAGCCTGCCCACCGGGTCGCTGTGGTCGGGCGGCGGCGCACCCGCCGACAATACCGCCGCTTGGTGGCTCAGGCCGATGCAGGGTTTCTTGCGCAGGCGGCAAGCCCACGCCGACACCGGCTCGAAATCATTGAGTATCAGGTCGTATTCATGCACGGGCACGCTGCGGATTTCGCGGATGAAACGCTTGGATTTGGCCTGCTTGAAAGTCTTGTACAGGTCCACGCCGCCTTTCTTGCCGAACACGAACGACAATCCGCTCAGCTTGTATTTTATCTCGTAGGGCAGCGACACATCGGCTTGCGTGCCGCTGACGAGCAAGTCCACTTCGCCTTTTTGCTGCAAGATCGGGATGATGTCACGGGCACGGCTGATGTGGCCATTGCCGGTTCCTTGGATGGCGTACAGTATTTTCACGGCGTTGCGGATTGGTGGAGCCTGGCTTTCGGCATTGACGCGGGAAGTACAGGAAAAAATGCCTTACGGAGAAAAAAAATTGTGTTTTCGGGAGGAAACCCGTGGCCGAGCCGGCAAAGCCACCACCTCCCGAACAAGCACACCCCGCAGGCAGCGAACGTGCCTGCGGGGTGTGGCGGTGACCCCGAAAATGCTTGGCATCCCGGCTTCAAGCCAGTGTCTTGGCCGCGCGGGGATGGCGCAGGGCGCTATTCGTGAAATAAACCCGGTACAGGAACAGCCGTTCCTGAAAAAATTGGCGGATGGAGTGCAGCAGTTTCATTCGGGGCGGGGATTAACTCGACACCAATGTACTGTCTGATTGTGAACTGGCGGTTTCCCCAACGTGAAGTTTGTGTTAACAAAATCCGCCGCGTACCGGAAGAAAGGGAATTACCCCGAGCGGCTCGACTCCGAAAATAGTATCCTTCCAGAAGCCCAAACCCGCCGAGTAAACGCACCAACGGGATTGCCCGCCTTGTCAAACATCCCTTGGCCTTGCCGGAAAGCCCTTTTCGCTGCGGCGAACCAATGGGTGTGCTATGTTTGCCCGGCGATCCACCACCAACCCCAAACCTTACTGACATGGAAACAATCCGAAACATAAACACCGTTTTTCACATCATCGGCGGCTTCACGGCCTTGTTGGCGGGTTTGGTACCGATGTTTGCCAAAAAGGGCGGAAAAGTACACATTGTCACGGGCCGCATATTCTTCTGGGCCATGATGCTGGTGTCGTTTTCAGCGGCAACGGCATTTTTCATCAAGCCTTTCAGCGAAGGCCGCCTGTTTCTGATGTTTGTCGGCATCTTCAGTTTCTACCTCACCTACACCGGTGTGCGCATTGTGCGGCACAAGAAACCGATGGAGAACATACCGCCCGGCGACTGGCTCGTGAATGGCATCGCCGCCTTGTCGGGACTTATAATGCTCGGCCTGAGTGGCTGGTTCCTGTACGGGGCAATCGAAAATCTGCCGGGCGGCAACGTGTTTTTCGGTATCATGTACGCGGTTTTCGGTGTGTTCATGTTGCGCATCGCTTGGACCGACTTCCGGTTTCACCGCCAATACGGACAAGCCGAGCCAGTCAGGATGGCATGGTTTTTCGGGCATATGCAGCGCATACTCGGGGCCTATATCGCGGCGGTCACGGCCTTTTTCGTGGTCAATGTGCATTTTCTGCCACCGCTGCTGGTGTGGCTGGCTCCCGGCCTGATCGGCGGCATCGGCATTGCGCGGTGGGTGGCACACTACCGCAAGAAACTGAGCGTACCCAAACCGTAAAAAAGCCCCACCCCAACCCCTCCCCGAAAGGGAGGGGCTTTTTGCTCCCCCTTCGGGGATTGGGGGGCCTTTGGAGCCTTTACCCGCCCGTTGTTTTCGCCAACGCTTCGCGGTAGGTTTTCAGCACCCGTTCGCGGGCAAACTCGTGGTTGACCATGGGTGCCGGATAACTGGGCGTGCCAAATTCACGAACCCAGCTTTTAATGTATTCCCGCGCCTTGTCGAATTTTTCAGTTTGCAGCGTCGGGTTGAAGACCCGGAAATAAGGGGCCGCGTCGGTGCCGCTGCCCGCCGCCCATTGCCAGCCGCCATTGTTGCTTGCCAATTCGTAGTCCAGCAGTTTGCCGGCAAAATAGGCATCACCCCAACGCCAGTCTATGAGCAAATGTTTGATCAGGAAACTGGCCGCAATCATGCGCACGCGGTTGTGCATGAAACCCGTGGCGTTGAGTTGGCGCATTCCCGCGTCCACAATCGGGTAGCCGGTGCGGCCTTCGCACCAGCGTTTGAATTCACCGGCATCGTTACGCCACTCGATGCGGTCATACGCACCCCTGAACGCGTGTTTCTCCACGTGCGGGAAGTTGGCGAGAATCATCATGTAAAACTCGCGCCATATCAGTTCATTGAGCCACGTTTCGCTCCGTTGGCGGGCCTTATCCACCAACTGCCGCACACTGACCGTACCGAAACGCAGGTGCAGGCCCAGCCGCGTGGTGCCTTGCACCGACGGGTAATCGCGTTGTTGGGCGTATTTTTCCAGAATTGCCTCGCTCACTTCCGAAGATGGCAGCGGGATTTGGGATGGCGTGAAATTCATTTGCGCCAGCGTTGGCACCGGTTCCGCTTCGGTGCGGTGCAGGTTGCCGAAATGTTTGGCGCATTCGCGCGGCTGCAAATCGGCAACGGTCAGTTGGCTTTTCCATTTCTTGCTGTACGGCGTAAAAACCGTGTACGGCGTGCCGCCGCCACTCACCACTTCCTGCTTTTCAAAAATAACCTGGTCTTTGAAAGTTTTGAACACAACGCCTTGTTTTTCAAGCAGTTGTCGCACCGATTCATCGCGGTCAATGGCGTAGTTCTCGTAGTCGTGGTTGGTGTACACTTCCGCTATTGTATGTTCTTGCAGCAATTGCTTCCAAATGTCCAGCGGTTTGCCGTAGCGGGCCAGCAGCGTGCCACCGGCGGCTTCCAGTTTGCCGCGCATGTCCAGAATGGTCTGGTGGATGAACGTGACGCGGGCATCGGCGCGGTCTTCCAGAATGTCCAGAATGTCGCTGTCGTAGATAAACAGTGGCAGCACCGGATGTCCGCTTTGCAGCGCGGCCGAGAACCCGGCATTGTCTTCCAAACGCAAATCGCGCCGGAACCAAAAGATGGTGATGGGCATACACTAACTAATGGATGAGTTGAATGGCTAATGGCTGCTTTTCCGGCGTAAAAACCTACTCCACACGGTTGGCAGCCCAACCGGATAAGCCCGAAAACCGGCGGATTGTTCATTTGACTCATGGAAAATTGCCGCAATACGTGCAGGCAGGTTTGGTGTTTTTAAAGCTGAAAGCCCCGTTTCCGCCTCTGGCGGAACTTTTAGCTTTAGCGGGGATACTATTTTCGGGGCGGATCTTCGGCAAAGTCCATGTTTTCAACCACCGCGCAGTTTAGAAACCCGTTTGGGACTTCGCCAGTAATCCGGCTATTTTTGAAATATTTTCTCCGGGCTGTAACTTTTGGCCCGGCAGCCGGTCTTACCCATGACGAGGCGGAATGAACTTGCTCCCGGATGATTTCAACGCACGAATATAACCACGCGGTAAAGGAATATGCCAAAAGCATATTCCGGTTCCTCCATAAATCGCTCAAAGACCAGGCGGCGGCAAACGACCTCGTGCAGGATTGCTACCTGAAACTGTGGCAGAACCGCGACAAAGTGAATCCGCTGAAAATAAAACCCTGGCTGTTTTCGGTGGCCCACCGTGCCATGCTTGATTATTTGCAAGAATGCAGCCGGAAAGTGCGGCTGGATGCGGAGATTCAGGCACCACCGGTGTTCCAGAACACGCAATTCGACATCCAAACGGTACTGGATCGTGCCTTGGGCGAACTGCCGCCGCTTCAGAAATCAATTATTTTGCTCCGTGATTTGGAAGGCTACGAATACCGCGAAATAGGCGAAATGCTGGCACTCAGCGAATCGCAGGTGAAGGTGTACCTGTTCAGGGCGCGCCAAAAAGTAAAGAACCACATCAAGCAACTGGCGCACGTGCTATGAAACCAAGCCCGGAAGAAATACCCGAAAACAGCCTCGACCTGCTTCTTTTCCAGTATGTGGAAGGCGAGCTGGACGCAGGGCAGGCCCGGCAACTGGAACGGCGGCTGGCCACCGATGCCGCCTTGCGCGAGGAATTGAATTTGTGGCAGGAATCGTTTGTGCAAGCGGATTTTCATGACACAAGTGAACTGGAAAAAACCCTGCTGGCGGGGAAAACCACGCACGGGCTGCGCTTTAACCTCAGCAATTGCGTGCTGTTGCTGTTGCTGGCGGCAATGCTGTTCCGCCCCGCACCGGCCACCAAGGAAAACCCGACCCGACCCGTTGGTTCACAGGCCGAAACACCGATTGCATTTGAACTTGGAAACAAGTTGGCTCCCGAAATAAGCGAAGCCGGGCCCAAAAAGCCGGTTGCGGCAAACGGGAGGCCATCCCGGCAAAACAAACCTTTGACTTTGGCTGAACCGGAATTGCCGGAAACGCAAGGAAACAATCAGATGCAGTTTGCAACCATTGAACTGCCGCCGCTGACACCGCACCTGGCATTGGAAACGGAGACCCTTGCAATTCAATCGCCCAATTGGACGGACAAACTGGCGCGGGTGAAACTGAAAGGGTTTGTCGCACCCAAAAAACAGACCGGCCAGCAACGGCGGCAAATCATCCGCATGAAAGAAAAAGCGTTGCAACAACGGCAAGCCAACGAGTTTCTGAAAGGTAATGTCCCCTACGTAGTCCCACTCAAAACCGATAACTTCTAAGCCCATGATGCGTGTAATTTTAAAATCCAGCCTTGTCTGGGCCGGTATCCTATTGCCTTTTGCCAGCCGCGCACAAGATGTGCCTTTGGGAGCCTTGCCCATGCAGTTCAACAGTTCATTCGCCGGAGAAGCCCAAAGCCCAAGGCTGAATGTGAATATTGGTTTTGACGGTTTGGAGTCCTCTTCCAGCTGGAGAGTTGCGACGCAAAGTTCATACGATCAGTTTGTACCCGCACTCCGCAGCGGCATTGGTGTCTCTTCTACTTATTCCCGGCAGCGTGGTGGCTCTTCGTCTTTTGAGGGCCACGGTTACGGCTTTGCGGTGGCGGTAGCTCCCAAATTTTCCTTGAAAGGCAAATACACCATTTCGCCTTCCCTGGATTTTTCATACAGCTCTTCCCGCTCCTCGTATGACAATTACTGGCCAACATTCACCAACGAACGCCAAAAAATAAATGCATTCAGCATTCAAAGCCGGGCGGCCATTCTGTTCAACACGCAAAAATGGTATGTGGGCTATTCCGTTAATTTGCTCACCCATAGCGAGATACGCTACAGCAGTGTTGACTTTGGGGCGAACTTAAAGACTCGGTTCAGTTCCTACTGGCAGTTCGGATACACGTTCCAGCGGAGTTCGGAGTCCAAGTTTTCTTTCACACCTCAATTCGTGTTCAGAACCGGCTACGATGGGTCTTCATACGGCAGCCGTTTCCGGTATTTCTATTTTACATCTTTAAACCTCAATTTCCGCTACCAGAAGGTAATCTGGGGACTCAGCAACGCGGGTTTTCAC
>JANPIL010000384.1:0-2972 GCA_031424975.1 Sphingobacteriales bacterium | reverse complement strand
GGCCAGCAAAATTCCGCGCGGCTGCAGGCCCAGCAGCACCGACTGCCCGAAAGCACCGTGGTTCTCAATGAGTTGCTGGCACAGGCGCGTAACCGTGATGTCGAGCAGGCGGCCATCCAAGATGAGTCGTTTGGGCATGGGCCAAAGGTAAGGACGAATTCAGGATTAGGAACCGTAAGGCGCGATTTTTTCGGCGGACGACTCATCCACCATTGTCTGGCACAGTTCAATCAGCACGCCGTTGGTGGTTTTGGGGTGCAGGAAACACACCAGCTTGTTGTCCGCGCCGCGTTTGGGCAGGCTGCTGAGCGGCACGAAACCCTCACTTTCCAGACGTTTCATTTCGGCCACAATATCCTCTACCTCAAAGGCGATGTGATGGATTCCCTCGCCTTTCTTTTCAATGAATTTGGCAATCACGCCATCGGGACTGATGGATTCCAGCAGTTCGACCTTGTTTGCGCCGGTTTGGAAAAAAGAGGTTGTCACGCCCTCCGTTGCCACGGTTTCGCGCTTGTAGGCCGGCGTGCCAAGCAGTTTCCGGAACAATTCCTCCGATTGCGCCAAATCCCGGACCGCAATGCCGATGTGTTCGATTTTGAGCATTACCGAACTTTTAAGTTTGAAAAACGGTTGTAAATTTGCAAAAAATAGTATCTCCGGGAAAGGCAAAACCCACCTTTTGTTTTGCTCCCGGATTCTCAAACTCACCTATTCCCACTACAGATATGATTACGGTAACCGAAAAAGCAAAGGACAAAATCACCGAACTGCGCCAAAAAGACGGCACGGGCAGCGAGCAAAACATTCGCGTGGCGGTGCAGGGCGGCGGTTGTTCGGGCCTGATGTACGACCTGAAATTCGACGCATCGGTGCAGCCCAACGACCAGGTTTTTGAAGACAAGGGCATAAAGATATTGGTGGACAAGAAAAGCATCCTGTATTTGCTGGGCACGGAACTTGATTTTTCGGACGGGCTGAACGGCAAGGGCTTCCAGTTTGTCAATCCGAATGCGACGCGCACCTGTGGCTGCGGTGAGAGTTTTTCCGTCTGACAGTTGCCGCAAAACCGCAAATTCGTTCAAAAACCCGTGAGGCATCCCTTGCGGGTTTGTTTTTTTGTACCTTGCAGGCCCGGGAAAATAGTATCTTCCGGAAAGCCCAAACCCGGTTATGACAGAAAGATACATCAATCCGTTTACGGATTTCGGCTTCAAGAAAATTTTCGGCGAGGAAGCCAACAAAGACCTGCTGATTGATTTCCTGAAACTGTTTGAAGTGGCGGAAATAGCCACCTATAACCCGCAGGAACAGATTGCCTACCAAGACAGCGTGAAGTCTTACCGGGATTGGAAAAATGTCATGGACACTGTATTTGAGAAAGGCACTGAAGAAGGCGGTAAAGTGCGGGAACGCGAGATTGCGCGGCAAATGAAATTGGCAGGCGAACCCACTGACAAGATTAGCACATTTACAGGTCTGCCCACAGACGAAATTGACAGGCTGTAACCAGCCGAATCCCTAAGAAATAGTATCTTCCGGAAAGCCGAAACCCACGGCAACCGATAATCCGCAACTGACAGGATGGAATTGAGAGAACCCCAGTATTTGGAAGGATTGAACGAACCCCAGCGCGAAGCCGTGCTGCACGGCGAGGGCCCGCTGATGATTATTGCCGGAGCCGGATCGGGCAAGACCCGCGTGATCACGCAACGCATCGCGCACTTGATTTACAATGGCGAAGACCCGTTCCGCATCATGGCTTTGACGTTTACCAACAAGGCGGCGGGCGAAATGCGCAACCGGATTGAGAAAACCAAGGAAATAGGCACGGAGGCACGCGGCGTTTGGATGGGAACATTCCACTCCATTTTTGCGCGGATTCTGCGCATCGAAGCCACCAAAATCGGCTATACGAGCCAGTTTTCCATCTACGACACCGAGGATTCCAAGTCATTGCTCCGGGGCATTTTAAAGGAATTGAGTTTGGACGACAAGGTGTACCGCGTCAATAATGTGCTGCACCGCATTTCGTCGGCCAAGAACAATTTGATTTCCGCCGAGGCTTACGCCAAGAACCTTGAGTTCATGACTGAGGATGTAACCAGCCGCGTACCCGAAATGGGGCGGGTGTACCAGACGTACCAGGACCGGTTGCGCCGCGCCAATGCCATGGATTTTGATGATTTGCTGTTTAACACCAATGTGCTTTTCCGCGACCATGTGGATGTGCTGAACAAGTACCAGCAGAAATTCAAGTATGTGTTTGTGGATGAGTTTCAGGACACCAACATTTCGCAGTACGTGATCACGCGCAAAATCGCGGCGGTGTACCAGAATATCTGCGTCGTGGGCGACGATGCGCAGAGCATTTACGCGTTTCGCGGTGCCAACATCCAGAACATCCTCAACTTCCAGCGCGACTATCCCGACACGAAGATCATCAAGCTGGAACAGAACTACCGCTCCACGCAAAACATCGTGAACGCGGCCAATTCCATCATCGCTAAAAACAAGAGCCAGATCCAGAAAAACGTCTGGACGGACAATGTGGAGGGCGGCAAAATCGAGGTCATCAAATCATCGTCCGACAATGAGGAAGGCGGCATGGTGGCCAACTCCATCTTTGAGGACAAGATGCTCAATCACCTGACCAACAACGACTTCGCAATCCTGTACCGCACCAATGCGCAGTCGCGGTCGTTTGAAGAGGCGTTGCGCAAGAAAAACATCAAGTACCGCATCATCGGCGGGCTGTCGTTTTACCAGCGCAAGGAAATCAAGGACATCATCGGGTACTTGCGGTTTACAATCAACCAAAACGACGAGGAGGCTTTCAAGCGCATCATCAACCTGCCCAAACGCGGCATCGGCGACACTACGGTGGCCAAGATGGTGGTGGCCGCCATGGAAAACAACCTGACGCTGTGGGAAGTGGTGCAGCAACCCAAAAGTTTCCTCGGCGACCGGCT
>JANPIL010000383.1:0-9417 GCA_031424975.1 Sphingobacteriales bacterium | reverse complement strand
TCGCATTTGCAATAAGCCGCTGCGCGAAAATAGTATCTTTTGAAAACACGAAACCCGCCGGAATTTATATCCCCGGCGGGTTTCGTGTTTTTGCGATATTCCTAATCTTCTCCACATCGGCAACCGTAACGGAAAACTCCGATGAATGCGTAGCATTTGCCATCTGCACGTTTATTTGGCGGAATAGCATGGTACTGTCCACGGTTTTCATGGCGGAGAAATGCACTTCTTCCACGCCCGTTTTTTCAATCAGTTGCCGCACATTTTTTTCATTGATGCCGCAGCCCGGCAAAATACCGATGCGCCCCGCCGACTGGCGCACCAGTTCGGCAATCAGGCTTGCGCCTTCCATGGCGGTTCTGGCTTGTCCCGATGTCAATATACGGCTGATTTTCAGTTCGATACAATCTTCCAAGGCTTCAAAAGGATGGGCGGCCAAGTCGAAGGCACGGTGGAAGGTGACGGGCAGCGGCTGCGCCAATGCGATTAATGCGGCCATGCGCGGCTTGTCCACGCGGCCGTCGGCGGTCAGGATGCCGGTCACTATTCCATCGGCTCCCAGCATTTTGGCGGTTTCAATGTCGTGGCGCATTACCTCAAACTCACTGTCGGAGTACAGAAAATCGCCACCGCGCGGACGAATAAGCACAAATATCGCAATGCTTGCATGGGTACGCGCCACCGCGATTGTGCCCGCGCTGGGAGTAATGCCGCCTTGCCCCAGGTTGGCGCACAGTTCCACCCGGTCGGCCCCGTTCTTGTGCGCATCCATGACCGCGCCAGCCGATTCGACGCATACTTCGAGAATTGGTTTTTTGGGCATAAGCGTAAAAATCATTAGTATTGGTTTGCCAGCATCCGATATATTTTCCCGATTATCCGAAACCAACCCACCGCCCCATGAACAACCGCCGGAAATTCCTCAAACTGTCCGCTTTGTCGGCCGTTTTCCTGCCACGTATTCCCGAAAACGGGACACCGCAAAATAGTATCTTTCCAAAAGCTGAAAGCCCCGTCTTCAGCGGGGGCCAAACCTCCCCGGCTGCCGCCCAACCCATTGTCGTTTCCACTTGGGATCATGGCCTGGCTGCCAACCAAGCGGCGTGGCAGGTATTGAGCAAGAATGGCCGGGCGTTGGATGCCGTGGAAACGGGGGTGAAGATACCCGAAGCCGACCCCAAAGTCAACAGCGTGGGCTACGGCGGCTACCCCGACCGCGACGGCAAAGTGACGCTGGACGCGTGCATCATGGACGAAAACGACAATTGCGGCGCGGTGGCGTTTCTGCAACACATCATGCACCCGATTTCGGTGGCGCGCCGTGTCATGGAAGACACGCCGCACGTGATGCTGGCGGGTACGGGTGCGTTGGAATTCGCCTTGTCCAAGGGATTCAAAAAACAGAACCTGCTCACGCCGGAAGCGGCAAAGGCGTGGAAGGAATGGCTGAAAACGGCCAAATACGAGCCAAAAATCAATTCAGAACGCCACGACACCATTGGAATGCTGGCCCTGGATGCCAGCGGCAAGCTGTCGGGAGCCTGCACCACCAGCGGCATGGCGTGGAAAATGCACGGCCGCATCGGCGATTCGCCGATTATCGGGGCGGGCTTGTACGTGGACAATGAAGTGGGGGCCGCCTGCGCCACGGGCGTGGGCGAGGCGGTGATCCGCACGGTGGGCAGCCACCTGGTGGTGGAACTGATGCGCCAAGGCAAAACCCCGCAGGAAGCCTGCCGGGCCGCCGTGGAACGCATCCAAAAGAAATACCGCGAGTACCGCGACATCCAAGTGGGTTTCCTGGCATTGAACACAGCGGGCCAGTACGGCGCGTTTGCCATCCAGAAAGGCTTTAATTATGCCGTTTACAGCAACGCGGTTGCCAACAAGCTCTTCGACGCGGAAAGCCTGATATGAATGTTTTGGTTGTTGAACGGACAAATGGCTGGTTGCCGGATGGCTTGAAAATAGTATGATTTCAAAAGCCCAAACCCCGCCAAACCATTCAACAACCAACCATTCAACCTTTTAAACAATCTTCATTTTCACCGGATTCCAGACGATGGGTTTCTGCTGCTCGGCACTCAGGTTGGCCAGCAGCGACGGCCCGGCGGCGCGCAAACCAAATACGGCATCCTCGATGATGGGCTTGCTTTCACGGATGCCGTTGAAAAAGGCAATCATGTGGTCGAGCCGGTCGTCGTAGTCTTTCGGTGGCACAAATTTTATCTCCTCGGCGTATTTGGTCTTCCGGTCATCCTCGGAATACATGGCATTGTAGGCTTTCAGCAACTCGTCCTGCTGGGTTTTGGGAAGACTTTCCACCGAATCGTAGCCGCCAAAACCGGGAGCTTTCGCGCGTTTGAAGTGCCTGACCGTGAAGTCGTTCCAGCCGATGTCAATCACGCCTTCAGTGCCCACCAGCCGTACGTACATTTTCTCGCCCGAGCCAGCCGCCAGGTTCACGCGCGTCACAAACTGGAAAGCCGGGTGCGTTTCCGCTTTCGGATACTGCATCACGGCAGTCACCAAATCGTACGCATCGCGGCCGTCTTTCCAATGGTTAAGCGCACCCATCGAAAACACTTTTTCGGGGCCGACCGAACCGGTCACCACGTGCAGGCTGGTAATCAAATGCACGAACAAGTCGCCGGCCACGCCCGTGCCGTAGTCCTTGTAGTTGCGCCACCGGAAAAACCGCTTGGCATCAAACGGCACTTTTGGCGCATCGCCCAGATACCGGTCCCAGTCCACGTTTTTCGGCGAGGCATCGTTGGGCATTGTGTACTGCCACGCGCCGTTGGCACTGGAGCGGTCGCAGGCGGCCTCCACGTAGGCCAGCTCGCCAATCAGCCCTTGCCGGTAGTATTTCTGCGCTTCCAAGATTGCCACGCTGCTGGCGCGCTGGCTGCCTACCTGAAACACCTTGCCCGTTTTTTTCTGGGTGTCAATCACCGCCTGGCCTTCCTCCACGTGGTGAACCATCGGTTTTTCGCAATACACGTGCTTGCCCGCATTCATGGCATCAATCGAAATACGGTCGTGCCAGTGGTCGGGCGTACACACCAGCACGGCATCAATGTCCTTGCGCTGCAAAATCTCGCGGTAGTCGCGGGTGGTGAATATTTGTTTCCCCCATTTCTCTTTTGCGCGGGCAATCCGCCCGTCGTACAGGTCGCAGACAGCGGCCAGCTCCACGCCGGGCACTTTCAGGGCCGTTTCAAGGTCGTAATGCCCGATGATGCCCGCCCCAATCAGGCCGACACGCACCTTATCGTTGGCCGTGACTTTCATCTGCGATTGCAGGATGCGGACTTCGGAACCGCTTTCCGCGCGGGCCGCAAGCGTGCCGGCGGTAATCAGGGCGGAGGCTCCGCCCACTTTTTTCAGAAAACTGCGTCTGGAGTTGGTCATGGATAGGGTGCTTTGATTTGTTCAAGTAAATTTACGAAAAATGCCATTTTTTCAAAATACTATCTTTAAAAAAGTCCAAACCCCAATCAGAAATCTGCGGCGCACAGATTTCGGGTTGGGGCTACCTCAGGAAACCATGCGCATTTTCCAATCACGGCACCAGCACATTCAGGCTGGCGGGCCTGATGGCAACCTCGATGGTCTCCACCGACTTCATTGGTTCGCCGTCAATCTGCATCAGTTGGCGTTGCGGGTTATGGATGGTGGCGCGGGTGCAGTGAATGGTTTCGGTGTGCAGCGACCGGTCAATGTCGCCCGTCAGCAGGCGGTAAAGCACGCCCACACCTTCGAATTTGGGAAATTCCTTCAGGATGCAGACTTCAAACTTCCCGTCGTTGATTATGCCGGCCGGGTTTATGATGGTGTTGCTGCCGAACGCGTTGGCGTTGGTAAAGGCCACCATGAAAGCCAGCCCCTCAAAGTCGCCGCCGTTGGTGGCGATCTGGTAATGGCCGGGCTGGTAGTCGGCAAATTCGCGCATGGTGCTCCACGCATACGTGGCAAAACCGCGCGTCTCCTCCTTGGCGTACCTGTCCACGACAACCGCATTGAAACCCACGTCGGCAATGTGGACGCACGGCAAGCCATTGACAGTCAGCGTATCAATGGGCATGGGATTGAATTTTTCAATCACGGCCAGTGCCTCGGTCAGCGTTTGTGGAATTTTCAGGTCTTTGGACAATCCATTGCCCGAACCCAGCGGCACAATGCCCAGCGGCGTGGATTGCCCAATCAGGATTTGAGCCACCAGGTTCACCGTGCCATCGCCGCCCACGGCCACTAGCGCATCAACCGGATGCTGCCGCTGGTAATCGCGGATGTACTGCTCGTCCATCTCGTCGCCCACGGTTTTGTACAACTCAAAGGCGGTCTGGCGGCTTTCGCAAAAGGTTGTGAGCAGTGTCACAATCTCATCCTTGTCAATATCGCCCGAAATCGGGTTGAGCACTACCAAAACGTGGTTGAGCGGCATACGAATGGGAGTTTTGGGTGGCTGGCAAAAAATGGGAAAGCAAATATGAAAGGTTTGGCTTTAAGGACTACCATTTTTTCTTCACTTTTCCCGCGCGTTTCCCCGTCCGGGATTTTCTCATTCGAGCCGCCCCACCCAAACTTCGTACGGAGCCAACTTCACTGCCATTGTGCGTTCAACAATGGCGGTGGTTTTGTTTTCTCCGGCAGTTCCCGACAACGGGGTAATGCGTGTTGCGAACCATTTTAATGGTTTCGACGGCAGTATTGAATCGGGCAAGGTTACATGCACCGTTTGCTCCTGGCCGCTCAACGAAACCAGTACCAGGGAGGCATCCGCACCCAGCCGACGGATGCCGCTGAAAACATCCGGGTTGTCGGAACCGACTTCACGCAGCAGAATATCGCCGCCGACCAATTCGGGAAACTGCTGGCGCATATTGAAAATCCGCCGGTAGCTTTCAAACACCTCCGGCTTTTCGTCAGGTGTGAACGGATAGTTGCGGTCGCCGGCAAACACTTCGGGAATGCCAAAGAAAGCGTGGATGGCTTCCAGGTTCATGAAAACCGGCGTGTAGCCGTTGAAGTGCAGAAACCAGGAAGTATCGTGGTTGCGGGCGTAAAAAACCCGGTTCGCACCTTTCGGCAGCATGGCGTACACGTTGGTCAGGTGCTGCTTGTAGTCATGGGCACGGTAAAGCTTCTGTTCCATTTTTTCCTGGATAATCGTGGAACTTTCGGCTTGGTTATCGTGCGAAAAATTGCAGACCGTGTAGAAAACCGGACCGAACACTTCGTTTAGCAACACCGCTTCCGGGTTCACTTCGCGCAGCGCATCCAACATTCCGCGCATCAGTTCGGGAGCCGCCGCCCCACTGCGGTATGCCGGATAGGCAATTTGCTTGTCCCAGTTGGGGCCTTTGAAAGATGCCGCATCCACGCGGTAACCGTCTATGCCATACGTACGTACGTCGTGCAAAACCAAATCCTTCATGTATTGCTGATATGCCGGATGCGCCCAATCGGTGCTGGCACTCCCCCAAGTGGGGTGCATGGCAATCTCGCCGTTTTCCTTCCTGATGAAAATCTCCGGGTGCTGCCTGACGGCCGGTGCGGGCGTTTTGGAATCCATTCCGTGAATCACCATGTCAAAAAGCACTCTCATGCCCAAGCCGTGCGCGGTTCGAACCATTTCTTTCAGGTCGGTTTCCGTACCATATTTCGCATTGACCTTGTACAAATCCGTTGGCGAATAGCCTCCCTCCCAATGCGGCATCAGATAGACCGTATTGAAACCGATTTCCTTATAACGTGCCAGATTCTTGGTCAAACCCTTGAAACCGCCGGGAAAATAATCGGGCAGCACTTCCAGGATCACGGCATTTTTGACCCAGCCGGGCGTGTTGGAGTCAAGCGGCATGGTTTGCGCCACCATTTGGCGGTAGGCAGCCAATGCCTCCGGCAAATTTTTGGCAATCATGCTGTGCTGGATGTCCGACGAGACCGTAAAACCGGGCGGCATATACGCATAGCGAAAATCGTGGTGGCGAAAACCAATCCCTATGCCATCGCCTTTGATTGATGAGCCGTAATTCACTTCACCCGATGTGTTCATCCACGATGCCAGCGTGCGCGAAAGCTTTTGGTTGGTGATGGCCAGAATGCCGAATCCGGCATCGGGAGCGGAATGAAAATTGATCTCGCGGTTTTTCAGCGAATCGCACGGCATTCCGGGCGTGGTGTATGAGTTGGGGAAAAACGGGCCGGGTGCGTCAAAAACACAATCCTTGGAATCACCTATCCGCACATTGGGAACGCTGAACCGAAAACCTTCAAACTTATCGGGGGTTTGGGCATTGCCGGAGATACTATTTTGCAGCGTGCCATTTTGGCGGGTCAGTTGGGCGCGGCGTTCCACACGGTTTTCATCCGGAAAAAGCGTGTACCATTCCCTGATTTCATACCCACCCGCCAACCGCACAATCTCCAGCGACACGCCGTTGCGCAGCCGGTCAATGCCGACTTGGTAACCGACCACCTTGGCGGCTGTTTTTTGCAGCAGCCACGCACCGTTCACCTTTGCATCGAGGCAGGTTTGGGTGTTTTGAAACATACTATTTTTGCCCGGCGTGTCTGTAAATTCCGTCCAGTTGCCATTGGCAGCATTGATGCGCAAACGCACTTGGCTGTTGCCGAACACGATTTGCTGAGGCTGTTTTTGCCAGTACACATCCTCGTAGATGCGCCGGACAAGGCCGGAACCGGATTCGTTGCCTTGGGCGCACAGGGAAGTGGCGGTTAACAGAAGGCAGATACAGGCAGCGAGTGTTTTCATGATTCAAAGGGAAATGAAACCGGTGGCCTTGGGTGCGGCCAATCCTGACAGGAATATTATTTCAAATCGAAAAGGCTACCTACGCCAATAGTTCGGTGTGCCGTGAAAGCCTCGCCAAACGTAACGCCGATGCGGTGGCCGAACTCGCGGGCGCGGGCTTCCAGAAAACCGGCAAATTCGGGCGATGAAATCGGCGTGAGCGGTTCGGTGCTGTCCGGATTGTGAAACTGGCTGCCATACGCCCGGACAGCGGCCATTTTCCGCTCCCAAAACGGCGTGATGTCCACGATAAAATCCGGCTCAATGTAGTAATCCTGGATGAAATGGTACACCGCCCTGGGCCGCCAAGCAGGTTGCGGCACGCCATCCGTTTCCGTGGCAATCTTGACCAAGCCCGACAGGAAACAACTTTCGCGCACCAGTTGCGCTGCCCGCCCGTGATCCGAGTGGCGGTCTTGCACGGCGTTGGTGAGCACGATTTCGGGTTGGTATTTGCGGATGGCGCGGATTACCGCCATCTGGTGTTCGGGTTTGTTCTCAAAAAACCCATCCGGCAGTTCCAGGTTTTCGCGTGCCGCCAGCCCCATGATTTGCGCGGCCGCCCCGGCTTCGCGCAGACGGAGTTCGGCCGATCCGCGCGTGCCCAGTTCGCCCCGCGTCAAATCCACGATGCCGATGGTTTTGCCTTGGGCGGCGTGGGTCAGCAGCGTGCCGGCGCAGGAAAGCTCCACATCATCGGGATGGGCGGCAATGGCGAGAATATCTATTTTCATGGTTGGGTTTGGAGTTTGCCGTTTTCAATTTACCGTCCAAAAGCGTTGGGTTTGGGCTTTCCGGAAGATACTGTTTAGCCCCCAGCCCCAAAAAGGGGGAGCCAAAAAAACTCCCCTCCCTGTCGGGGAGGGGTTGGGGGTGGGGCCTCTGTTGGCCTCTGTCATTTTACCCGTATCCGCTGCCCGAGCCGCAAAGTGCTGTTGCGGCCAATCCGGTTGAGTTTGGTGAGTTTGGTAATGGTAGTGCCGTGCCGCGTGGCAATGCCGCCCAGCGTGTCGCCGCGCCGCACGCGGTAGTACACGAGGCGGCGCACCACGCTTGTCCGCCGCTGGGTGAGGTGCGCGAAGTGCGAGGGCAGCAGCGAAAAATACTGGCTGCTCAACCGGTTTTCAGAAAAGTTATAGATCAGCGACGGGTCGAAGGCATTGCCTTGGTAGCGCACCTCGTAGTGCAGGTGCGGCCCCGAACTGCGGCCCGTGCTGCCACCAAGGCCAATGACTTCGCCGGCCTTGAGCAGTTGGCCCACTTGGGTGAGTTGGCGGCTCATGTGCCCGTAAAGCGTTTCCAAGCCATTGTAATGCCGCACCAGCACAAAATAACCCCAGCCACCGGCTTCGTAGCGCACAATGCGCACAATACCGTCAAAGGCGGCGCGGATGGTATCGCCCATGTCCAAGTCCAGGTCGGTGCCGTAATGCCACCGGTAGCCGCGCAAGCCAAAATTGGAGGTGGTTCTGAGTTGGTTCAGGGGCGATGCCCAGCCTTGTCCGCTTGCCTGGTCGTAAAGCTGGATTTCCACACTGTCGTCAAAATCCTTGGGGTCAATGCCGTACGGATCCACATTGCGCGAATCCCAGACGGAATAATATTCGGCAATCTTGATCCACGACGAATCCACTTTCACTTCCTCGGTTATCTCCACCACGCTCATTTCGCCCTCGTCAATGTCGGTCGTGTCCTCGCTCACCAACGACGGCTTCCGTTGCGGGTTGAAGCCGGGCTGTCGTTGCGAACCGGGAGACGCGTTGGCCTTTACGGCCGAGTCCGGCTTGGGCGGCGCATTCTTGTTGTTCAGCGGCTTGGTGAATTTATTGTCTTCCTGCGCCAAAACCCCGGTGCAGTGAATGCCGGTGCAGTAAATGAGGATGAATGCCACATGGGTGAAAAAACGCATGGTATTGAATAAAGATTCAAGCCGGCAAAGGCTCCGCGTCCGGTTTGTTCCCGATTGAAACGTCCGGCAGCCGCGTTCTGGAATAGTATGTTTTCAACGTGCCAAACCCGGTATGATGCTAACGCGGGCTGGCGGCGGCGCATTGCCGTCAGTGCGGCTGCAGCTCGCGGGCTTCCTTGGCGGCCAGATACCGTTCGGCATCCAGAGCCGCCATGCAGCCCGTTCCGGCAGCGGTCACGGCTTGGCGGTACACGTGATCCTGCACATCGCCGCAGGCAAATACACCTTGGATGTTGGTGCGGCTGCTGCCCTTTTCGGTGACAATATAGCCGTTTTCGTCCATGTCCAAGTACGGCTTGAAAATGCCGGAATTGGGCTGGTGGCCGATGGCCACGAAAAAGCCCTTGACGGCAATGTCGCGCAGTTCGCCAGTGCGGTTGTTTTTCACGCGTACGGCTTCCACGGCGTGTTCGCCCAGGATGTCTTCGGTTTCAGTATTCCACAGGATTTCAATATTGGGCAGATTCATGACCCGTTGCTGCATGATCTGCGAGGCCCGCATCTCGCCGCGCCGCACAATCAGGTAAATCTTGTTGCAGATTTTGGAAAGGTAGCTGGCCTCCTCGCAGGCGGTATCGCCCGCACCCACCACGGCCACATCCAGACCCCGGTAAAAAAAGCCGTCGCA
>JANPIL010000382.1:0-12304 GCA_031424975.1 Sphingobacteriales bacterium | reverse complement strand
GATGCGCTGGTGAAAAAAATCGGCAAAAAGCCGGTTTACAACGCCGAGGTGAAGAAAATAATGAAAACCGACAATGGCGTTGCCATCACCTACCGCGACACGGTTAAAGGAACCGAGCAGCAACTCACCGGCGATTATTGCATCTGCACCATTCCGCTTCCGGTGCTGGCGGGCCTTGAAAACAATTTTTCGTCCAATATCACGCGGGCCATTGATTTGGTGCCGTACAACAATACCGCCAAAATCGGGATGCAGTTCAAACGGCGTTTCTGGGAGGAGGACGATGGCATTTTTGGCGGCATCAGCCGCACCAACATGGACATCACGCAGATTGTGTATCCGTGTACGGGCTATTTCTCCAAGAAAGGCGTGCTGATTGGCTTTTACACGTACGGGGCCACTGCCGGAAAAATCGGCGGCCTGTCGCTGGCCGACCGCGAAAAACTGGCGTTGGATCAGGGCGGCAAAATCCACCCGCAGTATGCCACCGAGTTTGAGAATTCATTCTCCATCGCGTGGCAGAAAACCAAGTACAGCCAGGGCGGCTGGGCCATGTATCCGGCCGATGTGCGCGAGAAATACTACCCGGCCTTGCTGCAGCCCGAAGGCAACATCTACTTTGCCGGCGACCACACGTCGTATCTGACCGCCTGGATTGCGGGAGCTTTTGAAGCCGCCCACCAAACCGTGAAATCCATCCACGAGCGGGTGCAGAAACAAGGGTCGTGAGCCGGTTGCCAAAATAGTATGTCCTGGAAAGCCCAAACCTGCTTGTCCTTGCGGGGAACGAGGAAACGTAAGGCAAAATAGTATGTTTCAAAAAGCCCAAACCCGCCGGTTGTCCCGGACGTGGAGCAACCGGATTTGCCTGTCCGCCGACAGGCGGGCAATCCGAACTGATACAAGAAAACACGCTGTACTGCGGGACTTGGAAAGTCCCGCTACCCAAAACAGTATGTTTTGAAAACCCCAAACCCGCCGGTGCTTGCCGCGCAGGTGGCTCTTGAAGACACGAGCCACGGACAGACGGCGATGCCAAGCCACGGAGTGCCCCGGTTCGTGTCTTCACGAACCGGCAGCCAACACCAAAACAGGCGAGTACATCCCAGCCAAAAATAGTACCCTTCAAAAACACCAAACCTACCACCCTTCAGCAAAATTACTACGCACTGGTGCAAGCGTCTGCTTATGCCGATTACAGCTTTCTTTCCGCCCGAAAACAGTACACGCGTAAGCATTTGCAAAGTGCGGGCCGGATATTGCACATTTCAAATGGAAAATTTTAATATATCCATAAATACTTACTTTTTAGTTGGTAATAGTACCTATAATTAAAATTTTATATTAATTCTTATAAAAAAGTACCTATAATATTTGGTAAAAGAGTTTTTTCTTACAACATTAGTGTCATCAAACAGCCAAGGACACATTCCTTGGCTTGCGCACGGACTGAACCAAGGCCGCAAAATGGTTTTCGTCCGTGCTTGGCAGCATACCGCCCGTTTTGCCGGTTTTCAGAGCCGTGCAAAAATCATGGGTGACCGCTTGCAGCGCATTTTCCAGTTTTACCAGACATTCATTTACCGCACATTACCGCACACCGGTTTTTCCGTTGCCGGGCAGCGCATTCATTCATGTGCGCTATCCGCAATTCCGAATCAAGCCGGAATAGTGCGGCCAAGACATTCGGCTGGGCTTGCCGTTTCGGACCGTTGCGGCCACGAGCCGGGCGGCAAGTTCCAGACCGAGCCAATACGTTGCCTGCCAATTATTTAATCAAGCGGGCAATGAATTTCCCTTTTCACAACCAAACCAAACAGAATCCATGATGAGAAACCTACTTTCGGCTTGCTTGCTGGCGATACTCGCCACCAGCCCGCTGTGGGCGCAGACGCGGACGGTCAGCGGCAAAGTAACCGCCCAGGAAGATGGCTCGGCTTTGCCGGGCGTGAATGTGCTCCTGAAGGGAACCACCACCGGAGCCATTACGGATGCGGATGGCAAATACAAGCTAAGCGTGCCCGGCAGCGGCAGCACGCTCATATTCTCGTATATCGGCTACTTGAGTGCCGAAATGGCGGTGGGCAACCAGGAAATAATAGATTTCAAGCTGGCCACCGACACCAAAAGCCTGAGCGAAGTTGTGGTGACGGCTTTCGGCATTGAAAAGGAGAAGAAATCGCTGGGCTACGCCATTCAGGAAGTAAAAGGCTCGCAACTGGTCGAGGCTCGTTCGTCTAACGTGGTCAACGGCCTGTCGGGCCGGATTGCCGGGGTGCGCGTAAATTCCAACGGCGGGCCGGGCAGCGGCTCCAACATCCAGATCAGGGGGCAGGCATCGGTTTCGGGCAACAACCAGCCGCTGATTGTCATTGACGGCGTACCCATCCAGCAAAGTTCGGACAAGCAGTTTGGCGGGGGGATTTCGGAGGTCAGTCCGGACAACATCAAGGAGATATCCGTACTCAAAGGCCCCAACGCGGCGGCCCTGTACGGTTCGCGGGCTTCCAACGGCGTAATCCTGATCACGACCAAGAATGGCGCGGGCACCAAGGGCATCGGCGTGGAAATAAACTCGAACGTAACCTTTGAACGCCCGTGGATAGAACCCAACTTCCAGAACACCTACGGTGGCGGCAACGGCTACCGCACCTGGTATTCCGACGGCTGGAGCAGCAGCATAACCGATCCGGCTGCGGTGGCGCAATACCGGGCGGCGTATGGCCCGGCGGCTCCGCTGTCGGGCACGGACGGCACGGACGAAAGCTGGGGCGGACCCATGGATGGCCGGCAAGTACGCCAATGGCAGACCGGCACGGCAACCGCCCCGCTGACCCCGCAACCCGGCAGCTGGGATGAGTTCTGGCAGACGGGCCGCTCCGTCACCAACAACGTGGCCCTGTCGGGCGGCAACGACAAGGGCAGCTTCCGGCTTTCGCTCGGGCGGCTTGACCAGAAAGGCATTGCCTACAAGAACGACTTTGAACGCAGCAACTTCAAACTCAACACGGCTTACAACTTCACTTCCAAGTTCAGCGCAACCATGTCGGGCGAGTACATCAAGTCCGGCTCGGCCAACCGGGGTTTCACCGAAGGGCAGCAGTTCATCTGGTCGCACCGCCACATTTCGTGGGAAGACCACAAGAACTGGCGCGACTACGAATCGGTACACATCCAGCGTGCCTTGCCCGGCAGGCCCGCCGACACCGACCCGCCCAACTGGCAGCACACGTTTTTCACCAATCCGTTTTTCATCCAGGAAAAACTGCCCTTCTCCAATGAGAAAGACCGCCTGGTGGGCAACATCGCCCTCAAATACCAGATTACAGACTACCTGAGCCTGCTGTTGCGCAGCGGCACCGACGTGTGGACCGACACGCGCATCAACCGGATCAATTTTGAGCGGGTGCGCAACGGCAACCGCACGCCCGGCCAGTATTCGGAAGAGGTGCTGCGCCGTCAGGAAACCAACAACGATTTCATCCTGAGCTTCAACAAGAACCTGGGCGGCAATTTCTCGGTGAATGCGCAGGCTGGCGGAGTGCAGCGCACCAATTACGCCAAGCGCAACTTCACGCAGGTAGGCGCACTGGTCGTAGACGGCATCTACAACCTCAGCAACTCAGTGCCCAGCCTGAATACGGTTGAAAGCAGCATTTTCAAATCGGAAATGCAGAGCCTGTTCGGAGCGTTCCAGGTGGGCTACCGCAACGCACTCTTTCTGGATGTGACGGCCCGCAACGACTGGTCGAGCACGCTGCCCGCCAACAACCGGTCGTATTTCTACCCATCGGTTTCGGCAAGCGCGGTGGTCACCGAACTGCTGGGCATCCAGAACAACATCTTTTCATTCGGCAAAATCCGGGCAAGCTGGGCGCAGGTGGGCAGCGATACCGACCCGTACCGCCTGCAGCAGATTTTCCGGCCTTACGGTTCGTGGAACGGCAGCGTGCCGCAATTCACCGAAAATCCGGCCATCGCCAATTCCACGCTCAAGCCTGAAATCACAACCGGCGTTGAATTGGGCGCGGACCTGCGTTTCCTCAACAACCGCGTAGGCTTGGATGTGACGTACTACCAGCAAACCACCCGCGACCAGATTCTGGGGGTGGAAATATCCAAGGCTTCCGGTTACAACACCCGTATCCTGAATGCCGGGGAAGTCGTGAACAAGGGCATGGAGGCCACCTTGAGCGGCACACCCGTGAAACTGAGCAACGGATTTGCGTGGGATGTGTCGGTTAATTTTGCCCGCAACCGCAACCGCGTGCTGTCGCTGGCCGAAGGCCTGACCACCTACACACTGACCGAACGGCGCGGACTGACTTCCGAGGCCCGCGTGGGGCAGGCATTCGGCACGCTGTATGGCATCGGCTTTGAGCGGGCACCCGACGGGCAGGTATTGTATAAAGACGGCCTGCCGGTGGTTTCGACAAAGCAGCAAATGCTGGGCAACATCCAGCCCGACTGGACGGGCGGTGTCCAGAACACGCTCACGTTCAAGGGCATCAGCGTGTCGGCCTTGATAGATATCCGCATGGGCGGCGACATTTACGACGAGGGCACCACCACCGCCCGCTGGACGGGACAGTATGAGGAAACCGCCGTGGGTCGTGAAGAGGGCGTAATTGGCAAGGGCGTGAAAAACATCGGCACTGCCGACGCACCCCAATACGTACCCAACGACATCATCGCCAATGCCAGCCAGTTCTACGGTTTCAACAATCCGCGCCGCTTCCACGAAGCCGCCATCTTCGATGCCAGCTACGTGAAACTGCGCGAGGTGACCATCGGCTACCAGCTTCCCGCCGCGCTGCTCAAGCGGATGTTCATCCAGACGGCCAAGATTTCGATGGTGGGCCGCAACGTGGCGATGCTCTTCAAGAACACGCCCCACATTGACCCCGAGTTCGACCGTTTCGGCGGCAACCAGCAAGGCTTCGGCTACGGCGAACTGCCCAGCAGCCGCAGCATGGGCTTCAACGTGATGCTCGGGTTTTAAAGGCCTCCCCCAACCCCCTCCGAAAGAGGGGGCTTTTGGAGGGGCAGGTTTGGGCTTTTTAAAAGATACTATTTTGACAACCGACAATTTTCGACTCCATGACAAATATCCGACATAAACTACTGGCCCTGACCGCCGCGCTGCTGCTGACGGCAAGCTCGTGCACCGACAAGTTCGATGCCATGAACGTGGATCCCAACAACCCGACGGCCATCGGCGCGCAATTCCTGCTGCCTACCGCCTTGGAAACCTCCATTGACCGCTATTGGGGCGGGCAAGCACGCTTTGAGCGGCTGAATCTGGACGGAACTATGCTCTGGATGCAGTACTTGGCCCGGAATATCTATTCCAACGAGGGCGACAACTACGGCATTTCGCCCGCGTTCACCAACAACAACTGGAAGGCTTTCCTCAACGATTCGCAACTCAATTTCCAGCGCATCATCGTGCAGTCGGCACCGGACGGCAACGCTCCCAACGCCAACTACGAGGGTGTGGCATTGGTGATGCGCAGTTGGGTGTTTTCGCTGATGACCGATATGTGGGGGGCCATCCCGTATTCGGAAGCCTTGAAAGGCACGGCCGCCGAACCCAACTACACGCCCGCCTACGACGCACAGGAGAAAGTGTATGCCGGGCTTCTCAACGACCTGAAAACGGCCAATGAGAAGCTGTCGGCCAGCGGGCCGCCGATTTCGGGCGACATCGTGTACGGCGGCGACATTTTGAAGTGGAAGAAATTCGCCAATTCATTGCGGCTCCGGCTGGCCAACCGCCAAGCGGCCAAGAAGTCCGCCGAGTCGCGGGCCATCATGGCCGAAATCCTGGCCGATCCGGCCAAGTTTCCGGTCTTTACCGGCAACGCCGACAATATGCTGCTCAAAAGCACCGCCACACTGCCCAGCAACAACGAGTGGCACCAAGTGATGGTACAGGAAAGCCGCACCGACTGGAACATCAGCAAGACGCTGGTGGACAAGCTGACCGCGCTGAACGATACCCGGATTTCGGTGTATGCGCAGCCCAACAAGGAAGGCAAATTCATCGGTGTGCCCAACGGCCTGCCCGATGCCATCGCCACCACTTTCCTGGCCACGGGAGCCGGTCTGGGCACGTCGTTCCTGTCGCCTTCCGCGCCGAGCGTGGTCATGACTTACGCCGAGCTGCAACTCACGCTGGCCGAAGCCGCCTTTGACGGCGACATTGCCGGCGATGCCAAAACGTATTTCGACAAGGGCATCCAAGCCTCGTTCGAGCAGTACGGGCTCAAGGTTCCGGCCACGTATATCAGCGATTTGGGCGTGGTGAACAAGGAGAAAATCATGGATCAGAAGTGGCTCGCACTATTCGGCCAGGGCGTGGAAGCCTGGACGGAATACCGCCGCACCGGCCTGCCGGTAATGCCCGTCAAGGATGCGCGGGCATTCTTTGAAAACGACGGCACGCTGCCCACCCGTCTGCCCTACCCGGCCAGCGAAACCTCGCTCAACGGCAAAAGCCTCGAAGCGGGCATCAAACTCAACGGCGGGGGCAACGACATGAAAACCAAACTGTGGTGGGTGGAGAAATGAATGACCTCACCCCCGGCCCCTCTCCTACTGAGAGGGGAGCAAAGCCCCTCCCTTGCGGGGAGGGGTTGAGGTTTTCACAAGGCAAAAAAACAACCATTCTGACTAACCAAACAAAGCCATGAACCGGACAACTGAAAATAGTATGAAAAAAAAGAGCCAAACCCTCCTTGCCTTGTGCGCCGTTTTCGCGCTTGGGCTATCCGCCTGCCAGCGTGTGGAAGACCCGTTTGTGGACCGCGTTGAGTCGCCGGTGCTGGTGGTGGTTGAAGGCGTGAGCGGCTACCTGGCCGGTGGCGGCCTGAACTCGGCCCCCGCCGTAAATTTTACCATTGACAGCACCAATTTCAGCCGTCCGGTCAGCCTGTCCGTCAGCGTGTACACGCTCGACAAAAGCGGCATCCTGGACAAGAACGTGGGCATTGACTCCATTCCGGTGGCCAACTTGGCCGTCAGTTTCCTCAAGCGCGACGGTACCAAACTCGCCGACCTTACCACCAACGCCAGCGGCCGAATCACCACGAGCCGCACGTGGGCCGAACTGGGCGTAGCGGGCGTGGAAGCCATAGCCAAGGCCAAAGATGCCAGAACCATCAATATTCCGCTCATGTGGTCGGGGCAGTACAATGGCCAGCCGTTTGTGCGATATTCGCAGGTGGTTTTTGCCAAACCGAGATACTGACACAAAACAGGAAACCATCTGACCGTTCAATAATCCAACCATTCATTCCACCATTACCCGAAAATCCCATGACCACGCAAGTAAACAGAAGACAATGGCTCAAATCTGGCGCGATGATGGCCGCCGGACTGGCCCTCGGCACGCAACAAAACGCGGCAGCCCACCAGACGCGCCGCCGGTTCCTGGCCGATATGCCGGTAATCAAAGCCCGGTTGTCGGCCAATGAAAACCCGTTCGGCCCGTCGGAAAAGGCCAAGAAAGCCATCACCGAGGCCATGCCCACCAGCTACCTGTATCCGCGCGAAACGCTGATGCAACTGCGCAAAATGATAGCTCAGGAAGAAAACGTGAACGAAGACCAAGTGCTGCTCGGCGCGGGTTCGGGCGGCTTGCTGATCGGCGCGGCGTTGTACTACACGTTCAAGGCCGGGGCGGGCAGCCAGATACTGTCTGGCGACCCGAGTTATATGCAACTCGTGCGGGCGGCCACGCAAATCGGCTGCGGCTGGGAAAAAGTGGCCCTGACCAAAGACTATGATTACGACTACGACACGATGGCGGGCAAAGTGACCGACAAGACATCGCTGGTGTACATTTGCAACCCCAACAACCCGACGGGCATTGTCTCCAACGCCCAAAAACTGACCGCATTCTGCAATTCCATTGCGGACAAAAAGCCCGTTTTCGTGGACGAGGCGTACATTGACTACGCCGACGACCCCAAGAAAGCGACGATGATGGAGTGCGTGCGGCAAGGCAAAAACGTGCTCATTGCCCGGACTTTCTCCAAGGTACACGCCTTTGCGGGCCTGCGCATCGGCTATCTGATTGGCCAAGCGGCAACCATCAAGGAAATCGGCAAGTTCACACCCGGAGCCAGCGCCATTAGCGCCACTTCGGCCAACGCCGCCGTGGTGAGCTACGGCGACAAGGATTTTATCAAGTATTCCATCGCCAAGAACAACGAATCCAAGGCGTTCCTGTACAAACTGCTCAAGGATCAGGGCTACGATTACCTGCCGTCGGCCACGAATTTCGTGTTTTTCCCAATCAAGATGGACGGCAAGCGGTTTCTGGAAGAAATGACCAAGCGCGGCGTGAGCATCCGCACCGAGTGGCAGTATGAAGGCAAAAACTGGTGTCGCGTAAGCCTTGGCACAATGGATCAGATGAAAATGTTTGCCCAAGCCTTCAAGGAAATCGCCTGACAGCCAGCGGGTTTGGCGTTTTTGAAAGATACTATTTTGCCCGCAAGCCACCCGCCGTTTCGGTGGGTGGCTTTTGCCGTTTGCGGGCGGCAAATTAGTTTACGGGTTCGGCTGGGTTTGTGTTGTCGTTTTTGTAGCTTTATGGCTGACACGAAGATGCGTTGGCGCAAAATGGTGATTTTGTGGCGGTTGGCTGCCTTGGAAATACGTGGGTCTGTGGTTTATGGCAAAAAGGTGCGCCAAATCTTTCGCATATTTACAAGTCGGCGGTAATTTTAGGAAAACAGACAATCGAAAAAACATCGGCTATGTCAACCTCAGTTTCAGGTGATGAAAACACAAGGTATTCAGGACCAGCCACAGTAAGACATTCGTACATGGGTGAATTTCTCGTGGAATGCCCAAAATGCAGGGAATTGGCGGTCGTAACTACCAAACAATCGTATGACACAAGTGAAGACAAGTTAATTTGTCATAATTGCAATCACGCTGAAAAAGCTGACGAACGCATCAGATACCACGCAATTGTTAAAAGAATTTGTGGTGATTGCGGGCTTTCCATTGAAAAAAATATTCCAAATAATAAAGAAAAAGTCAAAGACCTGACGATAGAATGTCCACACTGCGGTACAGCAAACAATTACGAACCGAGGAACGACGCGTATACATTAACCTATGAAAATACGGGGATAGGCGACCCGGTTTTCAATTTGCCCTTGTGGTTTCAGACAGAAATAAAAGGCAAGGTTTTTTGGGCGTATAATCGGGAACATTTGAACGAGATACGGAAATATGTTTCCGCAAAATTAAGAGAGAGGCAGACAATGACGCACACGACAATGGTGGAAAGATTGCCGAATTTTATTAAGACGAGAAAAAACAGAGAAATAATAATCAAAAATATTGACAAGTTGATGAATAAATAAAAATGACGGCTAACATCAATTCGGGAAAACAGCTCTTTTTCGTCAGTATTTTTCAAAGTTGACTTTAACGGAAATTTTACAATCAAACCAAAAGAAGTGCATAAAAAGACCGGAGATTGTTATATATCATAAAATATCGCACGCAACACAAATTTGAGACAAAAAAAGCAAAATGATAGAAACAGAAAGGCTTATTTTGAAACCGTTGACTTATGGACAGTTGGTAAAGTACACCAAATGCGACAATTCCTTGGAAGAGGAATTCAACCTGAACCAAACATCAAGAACAATTTCAGTTGAACTGAAAGAAGCACTTGAACAGACAATACTGCCAAATGTGGCAGACGAAAACAAGAATTACTTGTATTCAACGCTTTGGACGGCGATTTCAAAAACCGAAAACAAGATGGTTGGTGATTTGTGCATGGTTGGCGAACCGAACACGAACGGAGAGATAGAAATTGGCTATGGCACTTATGATGAATTCAGGAACAGGGGATACATGACCGAGGTTGTACGCGGAATTATCGGATGGGCCAAAGGACAACCGGAAGTAAAATCAATAATCGCCTCAACAAACAAAACAAACACCGCATCTTTCAAAGTACTTGAAAAAAATAACTTCGTTAAAATCGGCGCGACGGAAACGTTATACAATTGGAAATTGGTGATAAGATGAATATTCGCCTGTAAAACAACCAACCATAAACACCCCATGAAAAAATTGCATTTCCTTTTATTTATTGCCGTTTGCTGCTTTCACCTCACATACGCGCAAAAGACGGTTGCCGTCAGTGAGTTCGACAAGAAACTGACCGCCACGCCCAACGCCCAACTGCTGGACGTGCGGACACCGGAAGAGTTTGCGGGCGGACACCTGAAAAACGCCAAAAACAGCAACATCCAGAGCGGGCAACTCAAAAAAGACATTCAGACGCTGGACAAAAACAAGCCCGTATTCGTGTACTGTATGTCGGGCGGACGCAGCAGCCAAGCCACCGAAATGCTGGCAAAACAGGGCTTCAAGGAAGTGTACAACCTGGACGGCGGCTACATGAAATGGTCATTGGCCGACAAGCCGGTGGCCGGTGCGCCGCTCGTCACAACCGAAGAGTTCAGCGTCAAACAACTCGACAAAATCCTGGCAGCCAACGACTTGGTACTCATTGATTTCAACGCCAAATGGTGCGGCCCGTGCAAGAAACTGCTGCCCGTGGTGGAAAAACTCGGGGCCGAATACGGCTCCAAGCTGAAACTGCTCAAATTAGACGTGGACAAGAACAAGTCGCTGGTCAAAGCCCGCTCCGTGGATGCGCTGCCCAACCTGATGCTGTTCAGCAAGGGCAAGCTCGTGTGGCAGCACGTGGGCATGACCGACGAGAAAACCATTCGCGCCGCCGTGGATGGGCAACTTTGAAAGACCCCACCCCAACCCCTCCCCGCAAGGGAGGGGCTTTCTTGCTCCCCTCTCAGTAGGAGAGGGGCCGGGGGTGAGGTAAAATAGTATCTTTTAAAAACACCAAACCCCGCTTATCCATCATAACCATCCCAACCACCATGAACGCAACCTTTACCCGCCGCAACTGGCTCAAGGCCGGGGCCGCCCTCACCGCCGGATTCACGCTGGGCGGCATTGATACAGCAAAGGCAAATGCCGCTGTACATAGTTTCCGCCGTTCGCAACTGAGCCGCGAGGCGCAGATTGCCGCCGATATGCCTGTACTCAAGGCGCGGCTGTTTGCCAACGAAAACCCGTGGGGGCCGTCTGAAACCGCCAAGAAAGCCATTATCAATGCCTTGGCCGACAGCTACAAATACCCGTTCATGGAGCAACGCCACTTTACGGCCATGATTGCCAAGCAAGAAGGCGTATCGCCGGAACACGTGATGGTGGGGGCGGGATCAAGCGAGATGCTGCTGGCCGCCGCCCTGTATTACAGCCGCAAGGGCGGCAACATCATCGCCGCCGACCCGTCGTATGACTATCTGATGGAAGCCGCCGCCGGATACGGGGCCACCTGGGTGAAAGTGCCGCTCAACAAGGACTACGCCCACGACCTGGACGCGATGGAAAAACGCCTGAACGCCGACACCAAGCTGATGTACGTGTGCAACCCCAACAACCCGACCGGCACTATTTTACAGACCGAAAAACTGCGTTCGTTCTGCGAGTCGGTGTCGCGCAAGGTGCCCATATTCATTGACGAGGCGTACATTGACTACTTGGACGACCCCAAGAAGCATTCCATGATTGAATGTGTGCGAAAGGGCCAGAACGTGATTGTGGCGCGGACATTTTCCAAGGTACACGGCTTTGCCGGTTTGCGCATCGGCTACCTCATTGCCCCGCCCGCGCTGGTCAAGGCGTTTTCCACCTACTACACCGACGGAATGGACATCTCGGCCATTTCCATGCAGGGTGCCATGGCCAGCTACCAAGACCAGGCATTCACGAAAATGGTGGTGCAAAAAACCGCCGAATCGCGCGATTTCCTGTACCAGACGCTCAAAGCCGAAGGCTACGAATACGTGCCCAGCCACGCGAACTTCGTGATTTTCCCGGTAAAAATGGAAGCCAAGAAGTTTTCGGAAGAGATGATGAAACGCGGCGTGGGCGTGCGCAACTGGCAGTTTGGCGGCAAGCAATGGTGTCGCGTGAGCATTGGCACGATGGAGGAAATGCAGTTTTTCGCGCAGGCCTTCAAAGAGATCAGTTAAAAATGGCTTCCGGGAAATAGTATGTTCCGAAAAGCCCAAACCCGCCCCGATTCAAAACTGGGGCGGGTTTGGCTTTTCCAAAAGATACTAGAGGTTATTACGATTTTTCATTGGCATATCGGCAAGCGATCCTCAAGTTGTGCAAGCCACAGGCCAGCCAGAAGACCTGGTCGCGTACGGCGGTTCCCTTCAAGCGGATG
>JANPIL010000381.1:0-4285 GCA_031424975.1 Sphingobacteriales bacterium | reverse complement strand
GGGCGGCAAGCCCGTGTTGGCAATTGCCATTTTGGGTTGGCCTATCAATAAATTGGCTCCCGAAGTGGCGCAGCGCGTCATTGATGGCAGCCGCAGCATTTGCAAGGAGGCGGGAATACCCTTGGCGGGCGGCCACAGCATAGATTCGCCGGAACCTATATTCGGCTTGGCCGTCAATGGCATCGTGGACATTGCCAACGTGAAGCAAAACAACCAAGCGCAAGCCGGCGATGTGCTGTTTCTGACCAAGCCGCTGGGCGTGGGCATACTCACTACCGCCGAAAAGAAATCGATGCTCAAAGCGGAACACCAAAACCTGGCCGCGAACCAAATGATGCAGCTAAACCGCGTAGGCGAAGCCCTTGGGCGGCTCGGTGCGGTCACCGCCATGACTGATGTTACGGGCTTTGGCTTGTTGGGACACCTGACTGAAATGGCCGAAGGCAGCGGATTGAGTGCCGTGGTCAGTTTTAGCGATGTGCCACTGATCACGCCCGACCTCATGGATTACATTGCCCTTGGCTCAGTACCCGGCGGCACCACCCGGAACCGCGATAGCTACGGCCACAAGATAGCCGCCCTCACCGAACCGCAATGGGCTATACTTGCCGACCCCCAAACCAGCGGCGGACTGCTCATAGCCGTAAATAAAGACAGGACACAAGAAGTGATTGACGTACTGAACGCCCACGGACTGCAAGCATTCACCAATCCCATCGGCCACCTGACCGAAGCTACCGACCGGGTGGTATCAGTGGTGTGAGGCGCGGCAAAATAGTATCTTTCAAAAAGCCCAAGCCCGCCTGTTTTTTCTTCGCTCAGGCATCCGCACGTTTGTAATGAAGCTGGGTCAGGCCTTTGTCAAAATACTTGGAATCAATAAGGGTCAGTTGCTGCTCCGGGCGGCCATCTTTAAAGAGCCTTATACCTTCGCCCAGCAAAATGGGGATTACGGATATGTAAAATTCATCAATAAGACCGTCTTTCAGAAGTTCGTTAACGGTTTCGGCTCCGCCATCCACGAATATGTTCTTTCCTTTTTGGCTTTTCAGCCGATCTACAAGGTCTTTCATGTTCCCGGTGAGGAACTTCACATTGCCAATATCGGGTCTGGGTGTGCGGGTGATTATGTACGCGTCCTTGTCGGCGTGTGGAAAGTCATAACCCATTGACAAAACCTTATCGTATGTTTTCCTGCCCACAATCACCGCGTCAACGGTGTTCACAAAATCGGCATAGCCATAATCCTGGCCTTCCTGCTCAACGATTGACAGGAAACCCAAGTCATCATCCGGTTTTGCAATGTAGCCGTCCAAGCTCATGGCAATATAAAGTACCACTTTCCGGCTGTTCATCGCGGGTAGGTTTTATGGTTTTGGTAAGAACTGACCGTTTTGCGGAGTCAAACGGATTGTCTTCCAAATAAAATAGTATGTTTTAAAAAGTCCAAACCCCCTCCGCCAATATTTCTGGCGGGGGCGGTGGGCAATTGTCAGCGTTTTGTAAAGTCGAGGCCGTGATTGATGGTGAACCGGAAACCGTTGTTGACTTCAAATACTGGCTTGCCGGTAACCACGTCGTTTTCGGCGTGTTGCGTGAGTTGGTTCAGGTATCCAAATTCCAGTTGGAAGCCCTCTTGTACTTGGTAGCCAAGCCCGCCGAAAAGCCGGTTTTGGTTGAACACGTTGTTGGCCACATTCCTGCCGAACCCCAGAAACAACTCATCGAAAAAGGTCAGGTAAAACTCTCCGTCGCCGACAGTGGAGCCGTTCAGCGGAATATCGGCTTGGAGTTGGTAACGTATCCGGTTCTGGAACTCCCATGCCGCCACCCGCCGGGGATTGTTTTCGGCGGGCTGCCCAAGCCACCGTTGTTCAAGCCGCAGGCGGTGCGTCAATTGCAGCCTCCCGGTGGTATCCTGCCATTGCACATCTTGATGCGTGCGGTGTTCGAATCGGGGCACGCCCCGGTCGGCCACCGGATAGCGACCATACGGAAAGGTGACGAAATACGTGTAGCCGGCCGCTACTTTCACTTTGTCGGTTGCTTGGTACGCCGCACCCAACCGGGACAGCGACTGCTGCCAGGTTTTAATTAAATCTATGCGCCGCCATTGGTATTCGGTGTGCAATTCCCACTTGCGGCTCAATTTGTGGTCGCCGTTATACACATACCAGCCAATGCTGTTGCGGTCAAGTTGCCGGTTGGTTTGGCCAAACGCCTGCGGACAGCCCCCAAACAGGGCCAATATCCAGCAAGTTGCCAACGCTGCTTTTTTCATGGGCAATGGTGCGGGCCGTTTGATAAGAATCCAAACAGGCCGGTGACAAATTGAATTATGCTTTTCGGGTTGTGCGTTGCCGGTCGGATTATTGTTGCGCACTCACCCGCCAAACGGTATTGGCGGCATCATCGGCCACCAGCACCGAGCCATCTTTGAGTACGGTCACACCTACGGGGCGGCCATGCACTTCCTCTTTGCTGGCAACAAAGCCGGTAAGGAAATCTTCCGCCTCACCGGCTGGTTTGCCGTTGCGGAAAGGGATAAACACCACCTTGTAACCTGAAAATGCCGATCGGTTCCAAGAGCCGTGCTGCCCGATGAAGACACCGTTGCGGTATTTTTCGGGAAATGCCTGCTGGCCGTAGAAAGCAAGCCCCAGCGATGCGCCGTGGGGAGCCAAAGACACATCGGGCACTACTGTTTTACTGACCAGATCGGGCCGTTCGCCTTTGCGCCGGGGGTCTTCGTGCTGGCCGAAATACGCGTAGGGCCAGCCGTAAAAACTTCCTTGGCGCACACTCGTCAGGTAGTCGGGCACCAGTTCATCGCCCAGTTCATCACGCTCATTCACGGCCGTCCAGAGGGTTTTGGTGCCGGGCTGCCAGTCCATGCCCACCGGATTGCGCAAGCCGCTGGCATAAATGCGTTCGCCCGAGCCGTCCGGGTTTATTTCGAGTATGTTGGCGCGGTGCACTTCGTGTTCCATGCCGTTCTCGCCCACGTTACTGCCCGACCCCACGGATATGTAAATCTTGGAACCTTCGGCGTTGGCAATGATATTGCGCGTCCAGTGGTTGTTGTAGCCACCGGCGGGCAGCGTCAATACTTTCGCGCCCTTCACCGACAGGCTGGTTTGGCCCGCTTGGTACGGAAACCGCAGCAAGCCATCGGTATTGGCCACGTAAAAGAAATTGCCCAGCACCAGCATACCCAACGGTTGGTTCAGGCCGGTCAGGAATACGTGTTTCGCTTCTGGCGTGCCATCCCCGTCGGCATCGCGGAACATTGTGATGCGGTCTGCACTCTCACCCAAGTTCTGCGATTTCGCTTGGCCAGACAGTACGGCGGCTATTTTTTCCTTCGGTTTCGGTTCCGAATTGGCTTCCGATACGAATATGTCGCCGTTGGGGGCTTGGTACATCCAGCGCGGATTGTTCAACCCCTCCGCGAATTTGGCAACCGTGAAACCAGCCGGAGCCACGGGAGTTTTTCCGGCGGGCCAGCCAATCACCTTGGCAAATTTCTTGGCCGATTCGGTGGCGAAGGGCTTGGGCAGGCTTGTTTGCAGGCTTGTTCCCGTGGCCATGGTGTCAGCGCGGGCAGTGTCGGCAATGGCTTCCTTTTCACGCTTGGTGTCGGCTTTTTCGCCGCCGCCGCAAGCAGCCAAGAAGGCGCAGGCGGCCAAGCCCATCAGCCAGGTTTGTTTCAGGATCATCGTGGAATGCTGTTTAGTGTGTGGAAGAAGGAGTGATACAAGCTGGCAACGGGCAGCCTCTGGCAAGGATAGCCGATTAATACCATGCCAGCCCGTAAAAACACGCCCGCCAAACGAATCTGGCCTTCCCCCGCAATGCCAAACCAGCGCGGCCAAATAGTATGTTTCACAAAGCCAAAACCCGCTTTGATTCACAGGCTGAAAACACGTGCCAACGCACCATTGATCTTGTCGGTCAGTATCGGCAGCAATTCTTCATCCATGAATTCATATTCGTCCTCAATCAGAAGTACCTCAATCGTGGGCAGTGGCAAATGGTGGTACAGTTCCCGGATTTTTGCTTTTTGCTCCTGCTCCATGACCAACACCAAATCAGCCCAATGCAAATCGGCCTCGGAAATCTTGCGGTCACTTTTCGGACTCACGCCCGCCGACCTGATACTGAAGCGGTTGTCGTTCTTAAACAAATATTCCGCTGTTCGGCTGCGTCTTTTGTTGCGTCCGCACACCACGAGCAGGTTGGGTCTTTCTGTCATTATCTGTCTGTCTGATTCGGGTCACCGCTG
>JANPIL010000380.1:0-4488 GCA_031424975.1 Sphingobacteriales bacterium | reverse complement strand
CGCAAGCTAACGCGTGTGCTACCGCCAAACCGCCATTTGCAGCCGCTGCTTGAGTTCGCGTTTGCGGTAGTGTTGCAGACAATGAATCAAATCAAGCTGCCATTTATATTCAAACAGCAAGTCGGGGTCTTGGCGGAAAGCCTCACGCATCATCGCGCACTGCGCATCAGTCAGGCGACCCAAGATGTATGTTTCGATGTGGCTGGTGTCAAAATGATGAATGTCAATCATTGTTTTTTCCGGGTTGCTGGTGGTTTCGGTGTTTTGCTGTTAATACAAATGCCAGAGGAATGGTAAACGGGTTGCAAACGGTTGCATTCTACAAGTCCGAAAAATCCTTGAAATAGTATATTTGCAAAAGCCGAAACCCCCATCCGATTCGGGCAATCCATGATTTGCCAACTTACCGCACCAACCGTTAATCATCGTCATCCTTGCCCGCCAGCCGCGCCGGGTAAGGCACACTGCCTTTGGTGGCAAACCAGATGATGCGGTTCAGCAGGTCGTCGTGGCCCCGGTCTATCTGGTGGAAACCGTGTTTGAGCGATTGGTTGGCGAAGCCCAAAGCCGCGCCGGTCAATTTCTTGGGGTCGGCATTCATCTCATCAAGGGCTACGCGATTGGGCACGGCCTTGTATTTGAATGCAAAATCCGGCTTGTCCGTGAAGCAGTCAAACATGGGTAGGGCGGTGGCATCAATCACGTTCATGGGCGGCAGGCCCAGAATCTGCTCCATGGTGCGCACCATCGAAGTCTGGTTGTAGTTGGTGTGCATGGTCTTTTGCAGGCGCGAATAGGCACTGACCACAAAGCCGGTGGTACGGTACGACGACACGTGATCCCAGCCCGCCTGTGAGTCATCTTCAGTGATGAAAATCACCGTGGAGTCGGCAAAGCGGCTCGCCATCACCGCCTCCACAATCCGGCCCACGGCCAGGTCGTTGTCGGCCACCATGGCCCTCGGGGTCGGGAACAGCGGGTTCATGCCTGCCGTGTGGTCGTTGGGCAGCGACATCACCATCAGGTTGGGCAGCGCACCGCCGGGCCGGGCGGCGGTTTCGTTGAGTTCGCTGATAAACGCGTCGGCCCGCATCTGGTCGCTGACGGTCTCATCATCGCAGCCTGGAAAACCGGCCGACAAGTGTGGCCGGATGCGCGAAATGGTGGTTTTGTTGGTGAATGTGAACGGGGCCGGATTGTTTTCCCCACGCCTCCGGTAGAGGCTGCCCCAGTTGTGTTGCGTCTTGTCGAACTCGCACGAACAGGCCTCGCCGTAAATCCTGACCGTTTTGCCGTGATCGAGGGCGTTATTCCAAATCAGCCCTTTTTTATCGTACACCATGGCATCGTAAAGCACGTGCGGGTAGCTGCGGAACCAAGCCCGGACGCTTTTCTCGGTATAGTCGGTCACCATGGCGGCACTTGCCCAATGATGCCCTTCCGCCGATGACTTGCCGGAAACGTAATAATTGTCCATCAGCATGAAATCGCGGGCCAACCGGTGCTGGTTGGGGGTCACGCTGTCGCCGAAAACACAGAGCGAGGGCATTCCGTCGCCTTCGGGCATATCGCCCAGCACTTGGTCGTAAGTCCGGTTTTCCTTGATGATGTAAAGCACGTACTTAAACACGGAAGGTTCGCCGATGCGTTCGGGCACGGGCTTGGGAGCCACACCGGGGCGGGGCAGCCGTTCAGTGAGGGCCAAGCGGAATTGCAGGCTGAGTTTTTTCACTTTTTCGGTGAACAGTTTCAGTTGCGCGTCACCGGGCAGCGGGATAAACGAAACCGAAGCCAGTTGCTTGTGGGCGTTGTAGGCTTTCTGTTCAATTCCGTTTTTGTTGGCTCCGCTTTGGGTCACTTTCACCTTTATCCGCGCGCCGGTGGCTTCCAGGTTGGTCACGTACATTTCGTTGTCATTGAGCACAATGCCCGACGGGTAGGCTTCCGTGGGGATGTAACCCTTGATGGCATGGCCGCCTTTGCCGTCCAAATCCACCACGCAAATGGCATTGTCCAAGCCGTTTGCCACGTACAGCCGGTTTCCTGCGGCACTGACAGCCAGCGCATTGGGCGTGCTGCCGGTGTAGCCGCTGCCCTCCTTGTGAAACAGGCCCACAAAAATAGAGTCGGTCACTTGCCGCGTGCGGGTGTCAATCACCGAAACATAATCGCTATTGCCATTGGCCACGTACACGGTTTTCTGGTCGGGGCTGCTGAGAATGGCGTTGGGGTGCAGCCCGACGTTGATTTCCGTTTCCGGCTTGCCGGTCACGGTGTTGATGACCGAAACCGTACCCCGCGACATGGCTCCGGTTTTGGGATCCACGTAGGCACTACCCCACGGAATGCCCGCCGTTTCGCGGCCGTCAGCCGTATCCGGAACCGGTCCCGCCCAATTGCTCACATACGCGTCGTTACCCACGAGTGTCAGCCCGAAAGGACAAACCCCGGTTGCCGCCGTCCACACAATTTGCTGGGTGGCTACCTTTACTTTGACCAATTGGTTATTGCCATTGAGCACGGTATACACATACAGTTCACCAGCCTCTTTTGTTACGGCCACTTCGTTGGGCAGCGCAATGGTGGCGGGCGCAACCGGCTCAAACGGAATGACCCGCACGAGTTTGGCGCGCGAACCGTCCCAGAAAGCCTGCATGATGTACGAATTGGGCTTGTCGCGGCCTCCGGCTCCCCAGAATACAAACGTTGAGTCGTGGTGCATAATCGTTTTTATGCCCGAAAACGCACTCATGCTGGTACGGTGCGGCGAATCCTTGGCGTAGCTCCACCGATGCACCAACCGGCGGGTTTTGGCATCGAAAAACGCGAGGCCGAAACGGTCTTCCACGAGCAAAGTCTTGCCATCGGGCATCATCACGGCATCCAGACTGTGGTTTTCAACTTCGGCATCGCCGAAACTCACCGATTCGCCCGCCGGATCCAAAATGCGGTTGTAAGGCATCAGGAAAGGCGATTTCTCGCTGTACAGTGTACTGTCGTCGGTGGCGTGGCGGTAAGACGCAGGCGTACTGCCCATTTGGGTGCTTCTACAGCCGGACAACCAGCCGAGAACGGCGCAAAAAACGAGGATGCAGTAGTTTTTCATGGTTTAAGATTGATAAGAATTCGGCAGGTTTGGCGATTTTAAAAGATACTATTCTTGTCAGTCCGACAAAGCGAAAACGGCAATCAAATCACCCTTGCAGTTGCGCCCACATTTCGGCCACTGAATGCACGGGCAAGCGGCAAGTCTTATTGAAACACACATAAACCGTGGTTTTGCCATTGATGGCAATCCGGTTTTCGAGCAGCGGCAAAGTGCTGGTTGCGGCCGTTCCCAGCATTACTTTGTTCGGGTGGTAGGTCTGCTCTATTTCACGGCGGAATGTTTCGGCTTCCGGCCCCACAACCACTATTTCGGCGGTGGGCTGCGTGTGGCTCGCAAACAGCGTTGCCCAGTTGGTCAGGTATTGGCCATCGGTCAGGATGAGCTGCTTCACTTTTGACAGCATTTTACTGGCAATTTGCTGGTATTCAGTATTATCCAATAGAATGCCGAGCCAGTACAGGTTCTTTGCCATAGCCGAATTGGAAGCCGGAATCACATTGTCGAACAGTTCCTTTTTGCGGGCAATGAGTTTTTCGGCAGTGGCATCGGTGAAAAAGAACAAATCCTCTTCGGCATCATGGAAATTACGGATTGCATAACCGGCCAGTTCATCAGCGGCGGCAAGCCATTGTCCGTCAAACGTGGCTTGGTACAGTGTAATATAGGCATCGGCCACAAACGCGTAATCCTCCAGATAGCCTTGGATTGTGGCCTTGCCGTTCTTGTAACTGTGCCACAATTGCCCGCCAGTCCGCAGGTTGGCTTGCAGGAAATGCGCATTTTGCAGTGCCAATTCCAAAAACCTTGTTTCGCCAAAAACGCGGTACGCATCGGCCAAGCCTTTGAGCATCAGTCCGTTCCACGAACAGAGTATCTTGTCGTCCAGTCCCGGCCGGATTCTGTGTTCGCGGGCGGCCAGCAGTTTTTGCTTTCCACTAGATACTATTTTATTGATTTCCTCTGTGGAAATGCCTTTTTTCCGGGCAAATTCGTCAACCGTCAATACCGGATGCAGGATATTGTTGCCGTGTTCCCAATTGCCTTCTTGGGTAATGCCGTAATATTCACAAAATAGTATGTCTGTAAAACCCAAAACCCTGTCTATTTCCGCTTTGGTCCAGACATAAAATTTTCCTTCCTCTCCTTCGCTGTCCGCATCCAAGGCTGAATAGAAGCCGCCTTCGGGCGAGGTCAGTTCGCGTTCGACAAAACCGATTGTCTGGTAAACAATGTCTCTGTACAGCGGATTGTCCGTGGCGGCAAAGGCTTCGCTGTACAGGCTCACGAGTTGGCCGTTGTCGTAGAGCATTTTTTCAAAGTGCGGCGCAAACCATTCAGGGTCAGTGGAATAACGCGAAAATCCGCCACCCAACTGGTCA
>JANPIL010000379.1:0-45478 GCA_031424975.1 Sphingobacteriales bacterium | reverse complement strand
AAGATACTATTTGCAAAATCGGTCACGACGGAATGAAAGCCATGAACGGCTCCGGGGCGGCTTCCGGGCCGTGGAAACGCAGGCGGGCCAGGAGCCAGGGCAGAAACTCCAAATCCACACCGGCACTGTCGCCTTCTCCGTTGGTGCCGCACACGATGGCATTGCCGGCAATGGCCTGGGTGAATCCGGGCAGGCTCCAGCAGCCGGGGTGCTGGTTATACAGCCCTTCGTCGTCCACGTAGCAGCGGTACATGGCCGTAATTTGGAAATGCGCGACGGTGCCGCAACTGATGTGCCGGTACAATTCGGCCAAGCTGTCGCCCGCAGGCAGTTGGATGAAATAGGATGTTTGCGTGGCCGTGTCTATCTTGATTGCCTGTATATTCATAAACGGGTATCGGTTGGGGGTATCGGTAGGAGTTGGGAAAAAGCCCCGCCAGAGCGGGCGGACTTGGCGGGGCTTGGGATGCTCAGGCGGCTTTGGTGAGGCGAAGCTCGCCATCACGCACCACCACCAGCACCGCATCGCCGGGGGCGAAACCGGCGGCGGCAAGCCAATGGCTACCGCATGGGCTTGCGCCGGACAGGCTCACTTCCGGCACGAAATGCGAACCGCCGAAACTGCGGCGGCGGTAGGCGGCTGAAACCTTCAGCCGCCTTTCCGTTGCGCTGTCCCTGCTCATGCGGCCATCCTGTTCAGTTCATCCTCAAGGGTTGAAACCACGCCTTCCCGGAGGATTTCAAAGACCGATTTGCCTTCCACGAGTACATCGGTTATTTCCATTTCGCCTTCCGGCACGTCATCGTAATCCGAATCATCGGAACGGGAGCAACGGATGCGGCTGGCGGATTCGGCTCGGTAGATGACTTCCAAGACCGGGTATTTGCGGGATGTGAAAGAAGATTTGTACATTTGAAACGTTTTTAAATTGTGAAATAAGCCCGGCAACCTTTGCCGGGCTTTATTTTTTTCAGGCAGCGGAACCGAACCAAGGCGGGTAAAACCCTATTACACGGCCTTCATGCTCGAACTCAGGGGCAAGCGGCACGGTGGCGACTTTGTGCATATACCGGGTTTGCGTAAGCTGCTGCAGCCGCCACAGTGCTTTTGCCTCGTGGTTGCCGAACACATGGGGCGGAACCTCCCTTACAAAACCCAGTTCCGCATCCTGTTCAAACCTTGCCTTGGTTTCGGGAACCGTGAGGACTTCCACGGCCACGTAATTGTCCAGAACCGTGACAATGCGGCAGCGGGCGGCGGAGCCGGAGCCAAACACGCCAACAAATGTGCTGCTGCCCTGGACCACATAGGCGGCGCGGGGCATGGCGGCGGCGGGTGTTTTTTCAATTTCTCTCATTTTCATGTGTTTTTAAATTGTGGTAGAATTATTTAACACTATGAAGATAGCAAATAAATGTGAAACAAACAAATGTAATACAAAATTATATGAGATAAAGTAATATTTTTGTTTGAAAATGTGATGTGAAATAACTACCTTTGCGTATGGTAGTAGCGGTAACGGGAAGCAGGGCGGTGACGGAGGCACCGGAACTGCTGGAAGAATTGGAAAGGCTGAAAGGCCAAATAACGGAACTGCTGCACGGCGGGGCTGCCGGGCCGGACACACTGGCGGCGCGGTGGGCGGTGGCTGCCGGGCTGCCGGTAACCGAACTGAGGCCGGACTATGCCAAGCACGGCAAAGCCGCCCCGCACATACGGAACGCCGAACTGGTGCGCCGCGCCGATATGGTGCTGGCCTGCCGGGATGGGCAAAGCACCGGAACCGCCAGCACGATACAGAAAGCCCAAAACCTGATGAAGCCAACCAAAATAGTACTGGTGGAAAAGCCCGAACCCCCTGAGCAAATGGCGATATGGTGACAGCGGATCCGGAGGAGCCGGGAGCCGCCGGGCGGAGCCGCGAAGCGACGGAGACGTGATGCCTGACCGGTTAAGGAAAACAACCAAACCCCCCAATCAATTAAATGCGCCGCAGGCTCCTTATTGTTTTTCCGGGCGAACAGGGAAGGCTTGGCAGCCGCCAGCCCGTATAAAGCGAAAAACAAACCCCCGAAACAAAAAAGCCCGGGACTATCGCAAAGCAAAAACAGCCCCCGCAAGGCCGAGCGGAGCGAGCTTGTATAGCCTTGCGGGGGCTGTTTTTGCTTTGCTTTTTTGCTTTTTGTTTTGAGGGTTTGTCTTTATTCTCACGGGCTGGCGGCTGCCTTGCCGGGGGAAAACGGTTTTCCTTTTTTCCTTCCGTCAATTAAATCCTGCCCTGCCTTTTTTGGCTGGGCAGTCCAAGCGTGGGGGAATGGAGCACGGTGGATAGTGGTGAGGAACGAGCCGCGCCACGGTGCGGAATGCCGGATAGCCAACAAGCCGTCAGGCTAAAAAGCAGCCCACCCGTGCGCCGTGGCGTAACACGAAACAGTATCTTCAGGAATAACGAAACCCAAAAACAGTATCTTTCAAAATATCGAAACCCAAAACAGTACGCCACGGCGCATAAATATCTTTCAAAACGACCAAACCCCACATCCATGAAAGCACACAACCTGAACCAAATCGAAGTCTGGGATGCGATTGCCGGTACGCTGGACATGAACAAGACGCAAATCGCAGCCAAGGCCGGAATACAGCCCTCCGTGTTCGCCCAACTGAAAATACGCGTCAAGAAAGGGGTTGACACCCATCTGGGTTCCGACACGCTGGCGAGGATACTTGCCGCCTTTCCGCAGGTAAACGCCAATTTCATCTTCGGCACTTCCCCTGACGTGCTGGTACAAACAGGTCCGGGCCTTACAGACACGGCGCAAAGCCCGGACACGGATGCGCTGCTGCGCACCATCGCGGTGCAGGCCAGGCGGATTGGCGAACTGGAAGAGGCCGGAAGGCCGCATAGTGATTCTTACCTTCCCGGATCAGAGGCGTAGGGGCCAAACCGTCCGTTCAGCTCGCAGTTATCCTTTTGGTCATCCAGTGTGTACACGTAAAATTGCTTTCCTCCCGGCAAAACCCGGATAACGATATGGCCCTGCTGGCTTTTGTAGAGTCTCGACACCTCGGAAGAATACTTCTTCCTTGTCTGGTCGTGCATGTTGTAAGTGAATACGTGACTTGGATGGGCAGCCAGTCTTTTCAAGACTCCGGGCTGATAATGCGGATCGTGGATAACCTGGTGGACAATCACTTGGGGAGAAAGTGTCCGCAGGAAAAAAGCATTGGAGGCATCGTAATAGCCATGGTGATTCAGTGCCAGTGCTTCCACCTCGCCCACCACCTTGGCCAGCGGCGTTTCAAGATCGGAACCACCCCACTGGGCATACCCATTCACATCACCTCCAGTATAGTAATCGAAAGGTCCGTAGCTCACCTTCAGGACCAGGCTCATGGCGTTTTCGTCCACCTCATCCGCTTTGAGCTTGAGGGGATCAAAAGGATATTCGAACGTTGTATTCCCATCCCCCGACCAGATCGTTGCATTGGCTTTGATATTCCTGACGTGGAATGTTTCGAAACGCCCGGGATGGATTTTCAACCGGATCTGGTCTTTCCTGCCAGCAACGAGTCCCTCTATCACCATTCCGTTCCTGGCTTGTTGATCCCGGATGAATGCCAGGTAGTTGGGGAAGGTTTCATCATGCCGGTAGACGTTTTTCAAATCAACCGGGAAAAGGTAATCCGGACTCCCCCGGTCAATCAACGTTCCGATGGGCAACTGATCGCCTACTTCCGTGATGCCGGATAGTCGGTAGTTCCCTTTTTTGGAGTTGTCCGTTGTGGAATCGACCTGGCCGTAATGGTCATTGTGAAAGTGGGAAATCACCGCGTAATCCAGTTGGGGGCTTTTTCCTGGCCGGACCATCCGCCTGATGTAGTTCGCAATCAGAATACCCGGGGACAACGAGTCACGGGGTGGCACCGGGAAATATTCATGTTCTTTGCCACGGGGAAGTTTCTTGGCCCCCGCGTCGAAGAGCATGGTCGTGCCATCAGGGAAGATGAAAAAAGTGGCATTCCCTCTGGCAGTATTGATGTGGTGAATGTCCAAGTATCCTTCCTGCCATTTCGACAGGCTTTTTTCCGGTTGCCCATGCCCCGGTGCGGAAAGGACTGACTGGAACAGAATAGTAAGGTAGAATAAAGGTTTCATCAGAATCGGATCGGAAAGTTTTGGTCCCGTGGGCACGTGGGCACGTGCATTCTGTTAGGGAACCACTGGCTAATACGCTTTTATCAACAAGTCATTCCAAGCGGCGGGTATCGGGTCACCCGATGAACCTCTCACTCCCGGAATGACTTGCTGGCAACCACCGGTCTGGTTTGAAATCCATCCGGGTTTCATCTTGTATTTCCCCTTATTCAGAATGGGTTCTGCCTGATCAGGGAGGGGTTCACATCGATCTGGCTTTGCGGGACCGGTAAAACCAAGTTGTTTGCAGTCAGTTTTGTCGTTATGCCAATTGCCTGGGCTTTGGCATTGAGTACTTCCAGTGCCCGGCCGGTGCGCACCAGGTCAAACCAGCGGTGCCCCTCAAAAGCCAACTCCACCCGACGCTCATTCTCCAGCGCCAACCGCATCTCCAACTGGGTAAGCGGTCCCTTCCCGGCCAAAGTGGCCCGCGTCCGGATCCGGTTGAGCAAGGGGAGCGCTTCTTCTGTTCTACCCGTCTCGTTCAGGGATTCGGCGTACATGAGCAAGACATCGGCAAACCGGATCACGGGCCAATTATCTTCCGAGTCATACTTGGTTACGGGTGGGTCGGCGTACTTTTTTACGTGGTAGAAGTCCACCTTTACTCCCTGTGCATTTATATATGAGGTAGCCATGGATACGTCCCGGCGAACGTCGCCGACTTCGTAGGCCTTTTCCAAGTCAGCCGTGGGGCGGTTGTTCCCGTCGCCCCCGAAGGCAATGACTGCATTGCCCGAAACCTGTGGCGCGTAAAGATTGGCGAAGCCGCTCCCTTCACCCAGGTTTCCCTTTCGGTACTGTACCGCGAAAACCGATTCTTTTCCATTCTTATTGGCGGTTTTGAACACCTCGGCATAGGTGGGCATCAGTCCGTAAATACCGGATGTCTCCAGATCGGCCACTTCCTTCAGTTTGGCGACCGCCTCCGGAAACCGCTTAAGGGTGAGGTACACTTTGCCTAGCAAGGCCTTGGCTGCCCCATTTGTTGCCCGGCCCGAATTTGCGCCGGTATGGTTGGGTGGCAGCACCGATTCGGCTTCCGACAGGTCCCTGATAATTTGGGCATAAACCTCGGCTGCAGGATTCCTTCCATACGCGTATCCTTCATTGGTATCCGTAATCTCCTTCACTACCAGCGGTACATCCCCAAATACCCTTACCAGGTTAAAATACATCAGTGCCCGTAAAAATTTGGCCTCGCCAGTTATTCGCTTCTTCAGCATTTCGTCCATCGGAACAGCTGCAATGCGGTTGAGCACGGTGTTACAGCGATAAATCCCCCGGTATCCGTCACTCCATCGCTCCGCCAGCAGGGGGTTCGTGGTGCGGAGGTAGAATTTGTCAAATTCGTCCTGATCCGTGATGGAACCGGACAAGGGAGGCGCGGTGTCATCGGACGGGATTTCGGACACTATGTAGTAGGTTCCGTATTGGCCCCTCAGTTGCAATGCCGAATAGGCCCCGTTGACGGCCTGGAGCATATCGGAAGGCGTTTTATAAAACGTGCCGGTATTGGCTGAGGAAATGGGTGCCAACTCTAAAAACTCATCTTTGCAGGCCACCATGGTCAATGCCAGGAAAACCTTAACCATATAGTTGATTTTCATATGAAAGTGGTTTTAAAATAAGATTTCCGTTAAAGACCAAGGTTGATGCCAATTGTGTAGGTGCGGGCCACGGGGTAGGATCCGTAGTCCACACCGCCAGTGAGTGCGCTTTCGTAACCGCTCACTTCAGGATTGTAGCCCAGATACTTAGAGGAGGTGAAGGCATTCTGGACACCCGCGTAAAGCCGGAGGGAGCGCCCTTTGAGGCGTTTTAATGCACTGGCAGGCACATTGTAGCCCAGCGTGATGTTTCGCACCCGAAAGTAAGTCGCGCTCTCCACCCAACGGGAAGATACGGCGTTGTTACTTCCCGTCGAACGACTATTGGCACGCGGCGTAATCCCATTGCCGGGTTGGTCGGGAGAGCGCCAGCGGTCAAGCACGGTCGTCAGCTGGTTGGCGTTGCCTTCCAGATTATCGTAAAACCGGCGGGACAGATTCAGTATTTGTCCGCCCTGTACCCCCTGAATGACCACGCTTAAATCAATGCCTTCAAAAGCAAGGGTGTTGGTCAGGCCGTAAATGAAGTCGGGCTGGTTATTGCCCAGTATGGTCCGGTCATCCGCATTGATTGACTGGTCGTTATTGGCATCCTGGTACTTCACGTCTCCCGGCCGGGTGGTGGCAAAATGCGGATAGGCATCCAGTTCCGCCTGGTTGCGGAAAATGCCGATTTGCCGATACCCGTAAATATTGCCCAAGGGTTGCCCGAGGACTGTGATGTTTGATTCATCCACTCCCGTACCGCTCCGGATCGGATCGCCTGCGGCACCCAAGGCCAGCACCTTATTCCGGTTGAAAGAAAGGTTGAGGTCGGAACTCCAAGTGAAACGACCTGCCAGGTTACGTGTGGAGAGCGAAAATTCCATCCCTTTGTTTTCCACTTTTCCGATGTTGCGGATGGCGGAAGAGAAGCCGGTCAGCGTGGGCACTTGTACTTGGAGCAACAGGTCGGTGGTCGTGCGCGAATAGGCATCCACCGTCAGGAAGAGGCGGTCCCGCCACAGGCCCACTTCCAGCCCGAGATTGGTTTGTCGGCTTTTTTCCCAAGTCAGGTTGTCATTTCCAATGGAAGTGATGGCCAATCCGTTGACCAAGTTATTTCCCAAGGCGTAATTTTCCGCCCCCAGCAGACTGGTCTGCGTATAATTCCCGAAGGCATTGTTGCCTGAGAGCCCGTAGCTGGCCCTGAGTTTGAGATCCGAAACGAGGGAGACATTTTCCATGAACGGCTCTTCGGATACGCGCCAGCCTATCGAGGCGGAAGGGAAAGTGCCCCAGCGGTTGTTGCGTCCGAAACGGGAAGACCCGTCGCGCCGGACAGAGGCGTTCAACAGGTACCTGTCACGGAATGAGTAGTTGAAACGCCCCAGGTAGGACGAAAGTGACCATTGTTCGCGCAGGGAGTTTCCGGTGCTGATCGTCCCCGCGTTTACGGTGCGGACAACATCATTGGCAAACCGGTTGGCACTCACGAGATTTTGCTGCCAATCGTTTTTCTGCGCTTCCGTGCCCAGCAACACTTCCATTCGGTGGTCATTCCCAAGTGCCAAAGTATAGCTGACCGTATGGCTGGTAACCCAGTTGGTGTTTTGGGAAGCAAGGGCGAACGCATTATTTGGTGTTGGTGGCAGTTGATTGAATATGGGGAGCGCCGAAGACTGGTAATAGTTCTGGCGTTGGTAGAGGAGGTCGGCCCCCAGCGTGCCCCGGTACTTCAGGTTTTTCAACACCTCCAATTCGGCATAGGCATTCCCCAGCAGGCGCAGGTTGCCCACATTGTTGTCAATTTCATAGATGTTGGCCACCGGGTTGGGTACTCCGGTCCAGTTGTAGGTGGCCGCGTAGGCGGCTTGTCCGTTGTAAGTCACGCCATCGGCCTGGTAGATCGGAACGAAAGGCATTAAGGCGAGCGCCGAATTAATGATGCCGTTTTCAGACCAATGGCCATCGCTGTTTACCCGCTGTTCATCCGTAAAGGAAGGGCTGAGGCTCACGCCGACCTTAAGCTTTTCCGTCAGTTGGGCATCGACATTGGTACGTAGGGAATAACGCTCAATGCCTGATCGCCTGATGATGCCATCTTGGGACAGGTAGTTTCCTGAAATGGCAAACTGCACCTTTTCACTGCCTCCCGAAGCTGATGCCTGGAAACTTGTGATGGGGGCCTTCTGGAAAACCATATCCTGGTAGTCGTAGTTAGCCAGGCTGCCAGGGTCGTCGAAGTTGATTCCGGGAAATTCCCCCCGTGCATAACGGTAGCGCAGGTTTGGCGGACGGACATTGTTGGGATCATTGATGGAAGCGCCGGGGACACGCTCAAGGTAAGCAGTGTTGACCGCATCCTTGCTGAACTCCGCAAATTGCCGGGAGTTCAGCAGGTCCATTTTCTTGGTTACCTCCTGCACCCCGGTGTAGAAGTCGAAATCGAGACGGGTCTGTCCGGCTTTGCCCCGCTTGGTGGTCACCATCACCACACCGTTGGAACCCCGCGAACCGTATATGGCCGTAGACGAAGCATCCTTGAGCACGTCGATTTTCTCGATGTCGTTGGGGTTGATCAGGTTCAGGGCTCCTGCATTCAAGGGCTGGCCATCCAGGACAATGAGCGGGCCGTTATCTGCACTGATGGAGCCCACCCCCCGCACTTTGATTGCAAGGTTGCTTCCCGGCGCACCGGTGGTTTGCTGAATCAACACGCCAGGAAGGCGGCCGGCCATAGCCTCGGCAATGTTGGCTACGGGCTGGTCTTTGATGGCGCGGGTCTGGAGGGAGGATACCGAACCCGTGAGGTTGCGGCGGTTTTGGGTGCCATAGCCTACGACAACCGTTTCACGGAGGAACCGCATATCCGGTGTGAGCCGCACGTTCAGGGTTGTCCGGTTGTCGATTGCCTGCTCAAGCGTCTGATACCCAACGAAGGAAAATACCAGGACAGGATTGGCCGACTCTTTCAGGGCGAGCCGGTAGTTCCCCCCGGTGTCGGTAGCAGTGCCTGAAGTGGTGCCTTTCTGCAGGATGTTCACACCCGGAACGGGCTGCCCGTTTTCATCAGTGACCTTGCCGCTCAGGATAGGCAGGCTACTTGTATCTTTCTCCCCGGCCGGCCGGCTCTGGCTTTGGAAGGGGTTGTTATCCCGAAGGCTGCCGGTTGGTGAAAAGCTGCCAGTAGGGGAAGGGCTTTTCTTCAGGACTATAAAGCCGGGTTGCACCAAGTTGAACTCAATGCCTATCGGGCTGAGCAGTTGGTTCAGAATGACGGTAAGCTTTTCCCGGTTGGCGACCAGTGTCACTCTCTTTCGCGCGTGGATGTGGTTGCTGCTGAACACAAACTTGACGGGTACCTGCCCACTCAGTTGGTTCAGTGCCTGCCGCAGGGGGATGTGCTGGAAGTTTACTGTCAATTCGCGTTCCAGCACATCCTGGGCAAGGGCAGTGCGGGCAAGGGCAGTGCGGGCAAGGGCGGTGCGGGCAAGGGCGGTATCATGGAGACAGGCAAGAATTAAAACCCAAAAATGGCACATTCGCACCGTTTTTTTGGAAACATGAAAGATGGACAGGATTTTTTTCATAGGTTTGGGGCGTTTTATTAGGTTTAGTAAGGCAAAAGGTGTCCACTCATCCGTATGACGGGTGATGAGAAGCCGAAATGGTTAAGATTAGGAGTGGCGCAATCACTCCTAATTTTTTAGAAGGCGGATCGATTTACTTCATTGGCGGGGCGGGTTAAGTTGGAAATCGTATGAGGGATTCGGGAATTCAAGTTGGACGGTAAACGATCAGGAACAGTCCGGTATCCTCAATCGGATGTTTCCCCCTTGGATCCGGTAATCACCCCCCAATGCCTGACTGATCAGGGAAAGGGTGACCGCCAGCGACTGATCCGTCAGATCGGCGCTTACCAGACAGTTTTTGCCCTCCCCGGCTTCCAGCTCGATCCGGATACCGAATTTTTGCTCCACTCGCTCAACCACTTGCCGAAGGGGCATATCTTCAAAACGCATGTCGTACTGGGTTCCCGCAAGATAGGTTTCCAGTCCTGCCTCAAAAGTTGTCGTTATCGATTGACGGTCTGCCCGGTAAAGGGCCTTATGGTGGGGCAGTAGCACGGTTTCCTGCCAGCCCGACCCGAGCGAAAGGCTAACCTTTCCGGTCAGCACCACCACTTCTATCTGCCGGTTGTCAGGCGCACTTCGGATGTTGAAGCTTGTGCCTACCACCCGGGTCCGCAGTGACCCGCAGCGGATGACAAAGGGGTGGGAAACGTCCTTGGCTACTTCAAACAGGGCTTCCCCACTTAATTCCACCTCGCGAAGCTTTCCGGTAAAAGTAGCCGGAAAAGTCAGCCGGCTTTTTCCCTTCAACCAAACGAGCGTACCATCGGGTAAGATTTGTTTGTTTATACCTTTGGTCGAAGTGCGGTGACGGTAGGCAAGGGTGGAGGAATCACGGCGGGGAAAGGATTGATTAATCCAATAGACCATGCCAACCAGTAAAAGGATGGAAGCCGCTACCCGCCACATGGCATCCGTGACCAGCCGCCGGGAAGAGGACCGCTTTCCGGCATCCATCCGGTTCCGAATGAACGCCAGCATTTCAATACCCGGTTTTTGTTGGTCCTCCGCGTTCCACCGCTCAAAACGGCCCGGTTGCTGTTCCAGGAAATCCAGCCAGTCTTCCACCAGCCGCTTTTCTTCGGCGTTACATTGCCCCCCCAAGTAGCGATCGATAAGTCTCCTAAAGTCGTGTTCATTCATAAGGCCGGGGCGCGAAGTTGCAGCGGTATCCATGGGTGAAGCCAACTGTGAGCCGCCTAACACCTATGCCCATTAAAAAAAAATACTCGCGGTGTCGGAAAACCTTCCGGAAACGAAAAACGGACGCATTGGGTGGTTGCCACGCTGGAAAGGCGCACTCGTCCGATGGGGGGTGATGGGATGTGCGACCCGGCATCCGGGTGGGCTATCCGGTGAACAGGGCAATCATCCAGTACAGAAAAAACTCCCCCAAGCCCAAGCGCAGGATTCGGAGGGCTTTGGTCAGTTGATTCTCAACCGTTTTCGGTGAAATGCCCAGTGCGTTGGAAATATCGGCTACGGATTGGTGCTGGTGTCGGCTGAGCCTGAATATCTGCTGGCATTTGGGTGGGAGTTTACTGATCCTGGTGTCCATGGCCTCTTGCAGGTCGGATGCCGCCACCATCTCTTCGGTCACACGGCTTATTTTTTCGGAACGGAATGCCGTAAAGCTGGCCGCGAAATTTTTGCGGATCCGGTCCGCTTTCATCTCATTTAACAGCCGGTATTTGGCACCGGTAAAGAGGTAAGCGGATAAAGATGCGATTGAACCGGCGTTTTCCCGCTTGCTCCACAGGGTCAGGAAGACTTCCTGAATGAGTTCCTGGCAGATCAGCCGGGATCTGAATCTATTGTAGGCGTAGCCGTAGAGTGGAGACCAGTACCGGTGATAGATCTCCTCAAAAGCCTGGTGGTTGCCTTGACTCAAGAGATGAAGTAATTCCTGGTCGGTATGGAATTGCAGAAGCGTGCCGGGGATTTTTGTTTTGTTTTCCATGAACTGCCGGGATATGGTTTCATGTCCGCACGGAGCCGGCTCCATTGCCCGCATCATCGTCCGTGCTGCCAAACGGAAACAACCGGATATGGAAAACATGGTTTTTTGCGGGGAACACCTGACCGTCAATTTTTTGGGATCCCCTGACAAGCCTTATGCAGAGGATGGGCCCGGTATTTAAAGCCGGTCAAAGGTTCGGCAAAATATCCGGTGAGCGGTTACCGCAAAATTAAATGTTGGTTAAGGTTTTGTGAAGTAGGCGCTTATGTGTACCTGATTCGTTTGCATCTCTGGCGATTCGGGTGCTGTTCTGGCCGGCGGCATTCCCGGCTCGGCCGCCTATGGGAGTGATGCCCTGCTGCAAACCATCGCCATCCAATCCGACCGGATACGGGAACGGGAGGAAAACGCAAAACGGCATCCTTTGAAATAGCATCCGAAACAGTATCTTCCGCAAACCCCAAACCCCCGCCACATGGCCATCAAACCGACCGACCCGATCATTGCCAAACCGGGTGACGACGAGCAGATATTCATCCTCCGTGCCCAAGACATCACCGCCCCGAAAATAGTCATGGAATGGATTGCCGAGAACTTCTTCAACGTTTCCGACCAGAAACTGCGCGATGCCATTGAGTGCGCCTTGCGCATGAAAGCATACGAACACAAGAAGATACCGGACTGAAACGCGATTTACGCCTTGGCCACCGGCAGTTCCTTCCAGCGGGTGGTGTAGCGGTGGCTGCGCATGGCCGGGCGTGTGCGCCATTCCTTTTGCGTTCCCTCCGAGGCAAGCAGTACCGTGCCGCTCCCGTACCGGGCATTGAGCCTGTCCACAACGGCGGTGAGGGCCGCATTGCCTGTCCGTTCGCCGAACAGGGCCGTTTGGATCACATTGGCGGGAACGACACCGGCCAGCACCACGCCCGCTTTCCCGTAGGATACTGCGGGCTTGAAAATCCGTTTGAGACCTTCCAGGGCGTAGCGCGTCAAAATGACCGGGTCGGCCGTGGGTGCGGGCAGCGTCAGGGTCACCGAGGCCGAGAACGGGTTTTTGCCGAACCGTCCGGACTGGATGAATACGGTGATTACTCCCGCCAGCGTACCATCGCCCCGTGTACCATCGCCCCGCAGCTTCTGTGATGCCCTGGCCGCGTAGGTGTCACCGCTTCGGACAACTCCCCGATGCCTGTGACCACCCTGCCGAAGCTGCGCGTGCAGGCCACACTCTGGCAGGCCACACTCTGGCAGGCCACACTCTGGCAGGCCACACTCTGGCAGGCCACGCTCTGGCAGGCCACGCTCTGGCAGGCCACGCTCTGGCGGGCGGCGGGGGCAAGTTCCAGGGGCAGGCAGGACACGCCGCCCAGTTCGGCCACCAGCCTTTCGCCCGTCACGCCGCCCAGATGTTTGTTTGCCCAGGCGGGCCGCACCCGCCCCAGGTCACAGGCGTGCGTGATGCCATAGGCCATTGGATCACCAATTGCCCCGGCGCAGTTTGTCGGGTTGAACCACCAGAATGCCACCCGTGGCCGTTATCCCGATGAAGTCAGCCCTCTTAAACTCCGTCAGCGTGCGAATCAGCGACTCGGTAGCCGTGCCGGTCATGGCCGCCAGATCGTCGCGCGAGAGCTGGACTGGTTCGTCGGGATGCGATTCGTGCAGGCGCAACAGTGTATCAGCTACCCGTCGGCGGAGGGAATTGTAGGCCATGCCCAGTAATTGGGTTTCGCGGTCGGCCACCTGCCCGGCCAGTAACTTGATGAACTGACTGCTCACCGCCGGGTTGACCAGCAGCAATTGACAAAAATCATCCTTAGGAATATAAATCAACTCGGCATCAGCCACTGTCAAGGCGGAATCGGTGTAGGGCTGGTTGTCGAGCAGGGCGAAATGGCCAAAAAAGTCGCCCGCCTGATATAGACCCGTAATGAGTTCTTTGCCGTCAGCGGTGACGCGAGTGGTCTTGACAGTGCCGGATTTCAGAAAGTACAGCCGGATTGGTTCGTCGCCTTCCGAATAGACGAATTGCCTTTTGCGAACGGGGTACGCCTTGCGATCTGCCGACAGGTTCAGCCCGTTGCCGCCCCTAAGCGCGTCGTCTAGGAACTGACCCAGCCCGTCCTGCTGCAAATTACAGGCGGAACGAGATTGAATCACCAGCTCCGGGGGTACAGGTTCCACGTGTTTGACCCGGTTCAACCGCCCCTCAATGGCACTCAGCAGCTCCGACTCCTCGAAGGGTTTGGTCAGGTAGTCGTCGGCTCCCAGGTCCATGCCTTTGCGGAAGTCGCTACGCTCAATTTTGGCACTCAGAAAAATAAACGGAATCCCCGATAGCAGCGGGTTTTTGTTAAAGATATGCAACACCCCATACCCGTCCAGCACCGGCATCATAATGTCACAGATCACTAAATCGGGCCGGTGGGCCAAGGCGCGTTCAACGCCGACCTTGCCGTTTTGGGCCGTATGCACCGTGTATCCGGTCAGGGCCAAAATCTCGGCGGTGTTTTCGCGGATTACGTCGTTATCTTCAATCAGCAGAATAGTCGTCATCATCATAAAGGGAGGGTTAACGTAACGGTCGTACCTTGATTTAGGGTGCTTTCAAGCAATACCGTGCCACCCATCAGCTCTACATAGCGACCGACGATGTGCAGGCCAAGCCCTGTGCCAGCGATGTTGGCTACGTTTCTGGCCCGAAAAAACCGCTCGAACAAATGCGCCTGCTCATCGGGCGGGATGCCCACGCCCTGATCCTGCACCGTCAAAGTCAATTCATCATGGGTGCAACTGCCGGCAATGGTCACAACAGAACCTGGCTGGCCATTGCCCGACTGACCGCAGTCCGACCCCGAATACTTCACGGCATTGCTCAGGAGGTTAATCATGATTTTGCGGAGCAGCGACGGATCAAGCATTACCCGACCCGACCCGGCGTGGCCCGGCATAACCATCTGATTGTCTATCCGTTGATCCGGTTTCAACAGTTCCTGCATATCGGCCACGATGTCGCTTATGAGTTGGGAAACATCCACGGCCACCGGGTGCGCTTCGACCTTACCCGCTTCGATCATCCCGACCGATAAAAACTCCTCCAGAATGTCGTTGAGTTGATTGACCGACCCCCGAATATGATCGAGATGCTTCCGGCATTTATCGGGTTGGTCGTTGCCGATGTACTTCTCGATCAGCGTGGCCGAGGTTTGCAAGACCGTCAGCGGGGTGCGAAACTCGTGGGAAGCCATCGACACAAACCGCGATTTCAGTTCGCCCAACTGCTGCTCGGCGGCTAAGGCTTTCGTCAGTTCTTCTTTGGATTGTTCCAGCTGGCCGAGGGTGGTCATCAGGGCGTGGGTCCGGTCGGCTACTTTCTGCTCCAAATCGGCGTTGAGTTGCTGAATGGCATCATGCTGGGCCAGTAATTGCCGTTCGGCGGTCTTCTTGACGGTGATATCTATAATGTAGGCCACCGCATACAATTTGTCTTCGAGCCGAAAATGGCTCAGGCTGATCTCAACGGGAAACACCGACCCATCGTTTCGCCGGGCGTAGAGGTCGCGGTTTCGACCCATGGAACGTACCTGCGGACTTTGGTTGAACGATTGCCGGAGTTCCTGATGATACCAGCTCACGTCCATCGGCACCAACTCCTCGATACTCAACCCGATCAGACCGCCCGATTCGTATCCCAGCATCTGGATGGCTAAGTGGTTGGCCGACATCACCCGGCCCGGCTGGTTGCAGACCACAATGCCGATGGCCGCGTAAGAAAAAATGGCTTCGTATCGCCGGACGCTGTTGTCCAGGTCGCGCTCAGTCTGGTGGAGCCGCCCCTGGTCGATCAGCCGGACGAGGGCGTAAGGTTTATTGTCGGCGGTAAACGCACTAACCACTACTTTCCCCCAGAATGTCTGGCCGTTCTGCTGTCCGATTTGGGTTATTTCTTCGTGTTGCCCGGCCTCCAAGATGCGGGCAATGAGGCTGGTACGTTGTTCGTCGGCCAGCGGTTCGGCTCGCACCGACCGCGACCGAATGGGATCGGCCAGCAAGGCCTGCTCCGAGTTGAAACCCAGCAGCCGCGCCCCCGCCCGGTTGACGCGCACAAACTGCCCGCTGCCCAGGTCATAAATGCCGATAAAGTCGTCGCTCTTCTCGAACAGCAAATCGGTCAAGGGGTTTGAGAGAAAATCGTTGATCATATAAGCATGAACTGATAAAAACTCGAAAGAGTGGCAACCGAAGGATAAGTTACCCTAAATCCGAACGGACATTGAACCGGATCGCCCGCCCGAATGGGGGCAACAATCAGGTTGACGACTGACCTGCATCAGTTCGGCTGGTCCAAAGCCGGGTCAACTTTGTGGCCATACAACTCCCGTACTATGACTCCCGACGATCCTCATCCGGTATTGTTTACTGCCCAGTCGGCGGTGTTACTGATTTTTTTCATGCCCTCCGAACTTGTTAACCGACCTCAACGGGTACAACTGACGGCCCTGGCCGATGCCATTCAAATGCAGTTGGGCAGTCTGGTTCGGGTGTTGCGCGTTGACGAGACAAGCCACCCGGACGTGACAAAAACCTTTGCCATCACCCAACTGCCCGCCTTTGTGCTGCTTCGGCGCGGGGTCGAACTGTGGCGGCAGCAGGGTTTATCGGACAAGTCCACACTCGTGGGGATAATCCGCGGATTATTGACAGCAAACCCGGCTAACGATCAGTTAACTAATCAATAAATAGACACATGACCATCTCTTTTTTAGTTGCCAGCCCTACGAAGAGCCGTTTCTGGAAGCAGCCAACGGCAATCAGCGGCACCAGATGCGGTTTTTGCCCCAAGCCCTTACGACCGATACGGTTTCGCTATCGGTTGGTTGCCGGGCCGTGTGTGTATTTGTCAACGATAAACTAAGCCGTCCCGTGTTGCAGGCACTGGCCCACCTCGGCATTCGGTTGGTGGCTTTGCGCTGCACGGGTTACAATCAGGTGGACATCGGGGCCGCCCGTGAGTTGGGTACGTGAGTTGGGTATTCATATTTTGCGCGTTCCGGCCTACTCGCCCCACGCCGTGGCCGAACACGCCGTGACCCTGCTGCTGTCACTCAACCGCAAGACGTACTTAGCCTACCAGCGGACCAAAACCAACAACTTCACGCTCGACGGGCTAATGGGTTTTGATCTGTATGGCAAGCGGGTTGGCGTGATTGGCACGGGCAAAATAGGCGCGGCTTTTGCCCGCATCATGCTCGGTTTCGGTTGTCATGTGCAGGCCTATGACAAAGTACGCTCGGCCGTTTTGCAGGACTTGGGCGTGGAATATCTGCCCCTGAACGAACTACTGACCCACTCGGATGCAGTCTCGCTACATTGCCCGCTGCTACCCGAAACCCACCACCTGATCAACGCGCCCGCACTGGCCCGGATGAAGCCCGGCACGTACCTGATCAATACCAGCACGGCGGGCGGTCTGCTCGATACGCCCGCCGTGCTGACGGCCCTGCAAACAGGCCACCTCGGTGCATCCGGCATGGATGTATACGAGCTGGAAGGCGATTTTTTCTTTACCGACTGGTCAGACCGCGCCCTGCCCGATGCCGATTTGAACGCCCTGACGCACTTGCCGAACGTGCTGGTGACGGGGCATCAAGGCTTTTTTACCCGCGAAGCGATGGAGCAGATTGCCCGCACAACGCTCAACAACCTCACGTTTTTGGAGCAAAATCAACAACCTCAAGGCAATAGCCTAATCGTCTGATAAGGTCGGATTTACATTAATATTCGCTGACGTTCCATGGGTGTATGGTCCGGTTTCGATTTTATATGCCAGTTTATATGCCAGTTTATATCCCAGAACTGACGAAAATCAGGCCAACAACTGATCCCTATCATGGCCGGGCCGGGGCAAGGCCGTCACCTTTGTAGCAACATAAACCCCTCTGCCATGAAGATGATTTTGGTGCCGACCGATTTGAGTAAATTAGCCAACAACGCCCTCGGCGTGGCCGTTGACATCGCCCGCACCTACGGGGCCGAGATTCTGCTGGTGCATTTTCAACCGTTTTCCATTGCCCGCGCCAGCACTGTCGAAGGCTCCATGTCGATGCCCGGTTATCTGGCCGAGCAGGAAGACAACGACAAAGCCGAGTTGCAGCAAATAGCGGAGAACCCGGCTTACCACGGCGTTCGCATCAGCCCGATTACCAGCAAAGACGCGGCTGGTCTGTATGAAACCATGACCGAGCGCGGGGCTGATTTGATCGTGCTGGGTACAAACGGCACATCGGGCTGGGACGAGTTGCTGTTTGGTTCCAACGCCGAACACATCGTCCGGTATGCGCACTGTCCGGTGCTGGTTGTCAAAGAAGCGATCACGCATTTCGCGCCCAAAAACCCCGTGGCCGCCATTGAGGTGGATGATGCCCTGAAAGCGGACTGGCCCTCCTATCCCTTCACTGCCGATGGCAACCGCCTGAAGCAGTTCGTGTACGTGAGTACGCCCAGCGACAATCTTGTGTCGGAGGGTGTACACGCCTGGATGCACGAGCTCGCCCAGGAAAAACGTATCGGCGACTACGAATTGCACATCCAGTATGCCCGCAATGTCGAGAACGGTATTCTGAACTACGCCCATGAGCGACGGGCCGATCTGATTGTAGTTTATACGCACGGCCACACCGGACTGCGACATTTTTTGCGGGGCAGCGTAGCCGAAGATGTCCTGAACCATGCACCGTTGCCGGTGTTGATTTTACGGATAAACGACACAGGGACAGATCGTTAACCATCAGCTACGCAACTCCGACAATCATGAAAATCATCGTGCTGGCTGTGGTGTGGAAATGTCCGTCAATCTCATTCTTTTTCATCAGTTCTCTTTGTTATGGAAACAACCATGAAAGCCGCCGTTGCCCGCGTATATGGGCAACCGTTAAAGATTGAACAGGTGCCGGTGCCGACTGTGATACCAGGCCGGATCCTGGTCAAGGTCGCGGCTTGCGGGGTGTGCCACACCGACCTCCACGCCATCACCGGCGACTGGCCCGTGAAGGCGACGCTGCCGCTGATTCCGGGCCACGAAGGCGTGGGAACGGTGGTAGCGGTAGGGGCCGGGGTGCAGCACGTCAAGGAGGGCGACCGGGTGGGAGTGCCCTGGCTGTTTACGGCCTGCGGCCACTGTACCTACTGCCTGTCGGGTTGGGAAACGCTGTGCGAGTCCCAGCAGAACACGGGCTATTCGGTGCCGGGCAGTTTTGCCGAGTACGTGCTTGCCGACCCCAATTACGTGGGGCCGCTGCCCGACGGCCTGTCGTTTGAGCAGGCCGCGCCCATTGTCTGCGCCGGGGTGACGGTATACAAAGGGCTGAAAGAAACGGAAGCCCGGCCCGGCGAATGGGTGGTGGTGTCGGGCATTGGCGGGCTGGGGCACCTGGCCGTGCAGTACGCCAAGGCCATGGGCATGCACGTGGTCGCCGTGGACGTCAGCGCCGACAAGCTCACGCTGGCCCACTCGGTCGGGGCCGACCTGGTGGTCAACGCGGCTACCCACGACCCGGTGGCCGAGGTTCAGAAGGCCATCGGTGGGGCGCACGGCGTGCTGGTCACGGCGGCTTCACAACCGGCTTTTGCCCAGGGCGTTGGCATGCTGCGCCGGGGCGGAACGCTGGCGTTGGTCGGCCTGCCGCCGGGCGAGTTTGGGCTGAATATTTTTGAGGTGGTGCTCACCCGCAAAACCGTGCGGGGGTCCATCGTGGGCACCCGGCTTGATCTGGCCGAAAGCCTGGCCTTTGCGGCCGATGGCCGGGTAAAGGTCCACTACCGCCTTGAACCACTGGAGAACATCAACCAGGTTTTTGCGGACATGCGGGCCGGGCAAATCAACGGGCGCGTCGTACTCAACATTAATTAATCATTCCTCATTCACCCATGAAAAAGATCCTCGTCACCACCGACTTTTCCGTCAACTCGAAGGCGGCCATGCGATTTGCCGTTCAACTGGCTTCGCAGTGCGACGCCGCGCTCACCTTCCTGCACGTGCACTACATCTTACAACCAACGTCCTGGAACGAGGCAACCCGCGCCGCTTACGGCAAAGGAGAAACGGAAAAGGTTCAGAAGGAGCTGGACAGCTTCGTTGCATCGTTGTATAAAAGCCTGAAAGTCAAGCCGGCGAATTACCAGTGCGTCATTGAAAGTTCGCCGTTTGTGGACAGCACCATTATGACCTACGCGGCCGATCATGCTTTTGACTACCTCTGCATCAGCGCGCGGGGTGCCGGGGGATGGAGAAAATGTTTGGCACCACCACCACCAACCTCATCGGTCAATCGGCGGTGCCGGTGATTGCGGTGCCGGGTGAGTACCGAACCTGCCGACTGACTTCGGTGTTGTACGCCAGTGACCTGGGCAGCCTTGGCCCCCAACTGGCGCGCGCGGTTGACTTTGCCCAACCCCTGGGGGCCAGCGTGGAACTGCTGCACTTCAGCACGCCCGCGGAGCCGGTCACCGACCCGGAAATCATCCGCATGGCCGTGCAGCAATACACCGACTACCCGGTGAGCGTCCACCTAAAACCGCGCACAACTAAAATGACCCTCTCGGCCGATATTGAGTCGGTTATCAAGGTACAGAAGCCATCGGTGTTGGTGATGTTCACCACCCGCAAGGATGGGTTCTTTGAACTCTTAATTTTCGTCCAGCCACTCCGTTGATTACGCGTACCTGACCACCATTCCCCTGCTGGTATTCAGCAAAGTCTAATACCCTTATGGATTACCACGCCACCCCGGTTGCCGACGTAGCGGAGTCGCTCGGCACGTCGCCCGCGGGCCTCAACCCCGAAACGGCCCAGCAACGGCTGGCCGAACACGGCAAAAACCAGATTGAAGACGCCCGCAAAAAGACCGTCTGGCAGCTCGTACTTCACCAGTTTCTGGACGTGATGATCCTGGTGCTGATTGCCGCCGCCGTCGTGTCGGGCCTGATTGGCGAACTGAAGTCAACCTACGTCATTCTGGCCATCGTCGTCCTGAACGCCATTATTGGGTTTGTGCAGGAGTACCGGGCCGAGAAAGCCATGGAAGCCCTCCAAAAAATGGCCGCCAGCCGGGCGCGGGTCGTGCGAAACGGGCAACCCATTGACGTGGAAGCCGCGGAGCTGGTGCCGGGTGATGTGACGCTGCTCGAAGCCGGCAACGTCATCCCCGCCGACCTCCGGTTTATCGAAACCCACGCGCTGAAAGTGGACGAATCGTCGCTGACGGGCGAGTCGGCCAACGTCGAGAAGAAGACCGATGCGTTGCCCCCCGGCGATTACCCGCTCGGCGACCGGCTTAACCTGGGCTACAAAGGCACGCTGGTGACCAACGGGCGGGCCACAGCCTACGTCGTGGGGACGGGCATGAAGACCGAACTGGGCAAGATTGCCCAACTCGTGCAGACCGATGAGTCGGCCACGCCCCTGCAAAAACGGCTGGGTACGTTCGGCAAATACCTGGCGGGGGCGGCACTGTTGATTTGCCTGATTTTTTTCGGAGTTGGCCTGCTGCGTGATCAACCCTGGATGGATTTGCTGCTGGTGTCCATCTCGCTGGCCGTGGCCGCCATTCCCGAAGCCCTACCCGCCGTGGTGACCGTTGCCCTCGCCCTGGGCGCGAAACGATTAGTGAAAGGTCAGGCCTTGGTGCGAAAATTGTCCGCCGTGGAAACGCTCGGTTCGGTGACCTACATCTGCACTGATAAAACCGGGACGCTGACAGTCAATAAAATGACAGTAGAAGAAACGGATGCCTCGCCGGATTTTTCGCTGCCGGTGCTGACCAACGGCGACGCCCTGCTGACTGCGATGGCCCTCAACAACGACGTGACTGCTGACAAAGACGGGAAGCCGCTCGGCGACTCGACTGAGGTTGGACTGGTGCAGTATGCCGCCGAGCGTGACTACGCCCGAACCACTATCGAAACCCGGTTTCCGCGCATCGCCGAACTTCCTTTCGACTCCGACCGCAAGTGCATGACCACGCTTCACCAGACCGATCAGGGCGTGTTGGTCATTACCAAAGGGGCCGTGGGGTCGCTGTTTAATCAGCTCGATGCGGGCCAGCAATCCGGCGTTCCCGACCTGCGGACGCGCGTGGATGCGATGGCCGAACGGGGGTTCCGAACGATGGGCTACGCCGCCAAACTCCTGCCCGAACTGCCCAAAACCGTTGACCCTGCCACCGTCGAAACCGGGCTGCGCTTCATCGGGTTTGTGAGCCTGATGGACCCGCCCCGCCACGAAGCCCGGCAAGCGGTAGCCGAATGTAAGCAAGCGGGCATCATCACCGTCATGATTACCGGCGACCACAAGCTGACTGCCAAAGCCATTGCCAAAACCCTCGGTATCGTCTCGTCGGATGCCGATTTGGTCATGACCGGGCCGGAACTGGGTAAGCTGGACGACGACGCTTTTGCCGCTACCGTGGAAAAGGTTCGGGTCTACGCCCGCGTTGACCCGGCCCAGAAACTGCGGATTATCGGCGCGTTGCAAGCCAAAAATCAGTTCGTAGCCATGACTGGCGACGGGGTCAACGACGCGCCCGCCCTCAAAAACGCCGACATTGGCGTGGCAATGGGTATCACCGGTACCGAGGTTGCCAAAGAAGCCGCGCACATGATTTTGCTCGACGATAATTTCGCCACCATCGTGAAAGCAGTCAAGCACGGGCGACGGATTTACGACAATATCCTGAAATTTATCCGCTACATTTTGTCGGGCAACGCGGGCGAAATCTTCGCTATTTTTCTGGCTCCGTTTTTTGGCCTGCCCGTTCCCCTGTTGGCCATTCATATTTTGTGGATTAACCTGATAACGGATGGCTTGCCCGGCTTGGCACTGGCCTACGAACCCGCCGAGAAAGACACCATGGAACGGCCGCCGACTGACCCGAAACAGACCATTTTTGCCAATGGATTGGGCTGGTTTATTCTGTGGGTCGGAATGCTGATTGGAGCCATCACCATTGGCCTTCAGGCGTGGGCGATTCAGAATAAGCTCCCGCACTGGCAAACGATGACCTTTACCGTGTTGTGCTTTAGTCAGTTGGGTAACGCCATTGCCATTCGCTCACGCCGGGAGTCGGTATTCAACATTGGCCTGCTGGCCAACAAGCCCATGCTGGGGGCCATCGGACTGACCGTCGCGTTACAGTTGATGGTTATTTACGTGCCCTTCTTCAACGACCTCTTCCATACGGAGCCGTTGACGGCAGCCGAACTGGGCATCACGGTAGCCGCGTCGAGCTTGGTGTTCTGGGCGGTGGAGATTCAAAAGTTGATTCAACGCTGGCGTAAGCGGTGAACCAGGGAGCCATTACCGGCCATACACGTTTACCGGCCATACACGTTCGGGTAGGTGCGGATAATCCCGGCCTCATCCACGTCCACCCGGTTGTAGGTCACAATAATTGGTACGGGCCGGGGTAACGGGATGGTCTGGGGGCTGACGTTCAAGGCGCGGTTTACCAGGTAGTCGGCTTCAAAATGGGGGTAACCCAGCAGCAGGTTGGCCAGCGATTCGGGCTTCTCAACCCGGACGCACCCGTGGCTCAGGTATCGGTCAGTTTTGGCAGATACCTGTCGGGCGTTAGTGTCGTGCAGGTAAATGGCGTAGGGGCCGGTGAGATTAAGCTTCAGCAAGCCCAGCGCGTTGTCGCAGCCGGTGGATTGCCGGAGGCGGTACGGAAATTTGCTGGACGCCCAGTTTACGGTCGTTGGGTCCACCTCCTGCCCCTCGGCGTCAATTACTTGCAAGTTCATCGCCTCCAATGTGGCGAGTGGATTTCGCCGGATTTTGGGCAACAGCTCGCAGGTCGTAATCGAGCGGGGCACGTTCCAGTACGGATACACCACCACGCTGGGAATGGTGGCCGTAAACAACAGGGGTGGCCGTAAACAACGGGGTTGGGGTAGTGCGTTTGCCAACCACCACCCGGCCGCTGAACAGCGTATTGCACCGTTGGTCAACGACCCGGAGCGTGGCCGAAGGAATGTTGATCAGCACGCGCATGGGGGCCGCAAACCGGTTCAGCCAACGGTAGGTATTGAGCGTTTCGCGCGCCAGTTCGGGGGCGAGCGAGTCGCCCTGGCAACTGTCAGCCAGGCAGCGCGCGCGGTAGGCGAGCAGTTGGCGGTAGTGGGGGCCGGGCGATTGGAGCGAATCCAGCAACGACCTCCAGCCGGTGCCCGTCTCGTTGGTGGCACCCGATGGGGTTGCGCGCGCGTCGGAGGCCTCCGATCCGGTTGCACTTATCCCGGATGCGTCCGACCGGGCGAGTAACTGGCGGGTTAGCTGGTTGATGCGGGCTGAGTCAATCATTTCCGCAAGGCCTTCGTGGCTGAGGCGGTAGGGCGGTGGGGCGGGCTGCCGTAAATAACCTGGGTCAGGTAACGGGTTACGCACGCCGAATCGGGCTGGGCGCACAGGCTGTCCACGCCGATGTCGTGGGCGTACTTCTGCAACTGCGCCCGGTCGTCGTTATCGGTCGGTCCGTTGGGGCTGGTCGGCGCAGGAAAGCAGCAATAAAAGCGCAACGGGCAGCAAATAGGTCATACGAGGGGGGTAGTTCATTTTTTGTACAATACCCGCACGGTGGGCAGCAGGGAGACGAAGAGGAGGACAATGGCCAGAAATGTGTAAAAGAGGTGCAGCCAACTTACGGCCCGCAGGAAAGCCATTTGAATCTGGATCCAGGCGATAAGGGCAAAGGCCACGTAAACGCTTCCCGTCCAGGCCCAGTACATATCGGGGTAACAGTTGATCCGTTCGGCCAACGCGCTGACCGGCTTTTTGAGCAGGGCCAGCACCAACCCGCCGGGAACCAGCCCAAGCATGACAAACAAGATAATGCCGGGCACGAGGAAATTGGGAAAAGGGGAGTGAGCCAACATGGACAGCGGCATACCAAACAGGTTGCCGGAAGGCGAAATGACCAGCACGCCCCCGCCAAATAACGCACCTGCGCTGAAGAACGCTAGCAGAAACAGCAGGATGTTGCGGGGAGTGGTGGTTGCCATGATTTACGGGTTGGTCGTCGGGATTTCGAGCTTTTCTTTGATCTCCTGAAGCAAAATAAACTGCTTTTGCTGCGTTTCAAAGAGGGTTTTAATTTGCTCTTCCAGCAGCAGATCTATTTTCTGGTTCATGCTGCGAATTTGCATTTCTGCTTTTAAGTTGATCATGTAGTCGTTCTCGCCCCTAACCCGGTCTTTTTCTTCCTGCCGGTTCTGGCTCATCATGATGATGGGTGCCTGCAACGCGGCAATGCAGGACAGGATCAGGTTCATCAAAATAAAAGGGTAGGGGTCGAATTTATAACGCCCGATGGCCTGGGCATTAAAAATGATCCAGGCCGTCAGGACGACCCCAAAAAGCGTAATAAACCGCCAGCTTCCCCCGAACTGCGCCACCCGGTCGGACAGTTTTTGGCCCCGCGTCAGCTTCTCCGCCGGTGGATTGACCAGGTTATGCACCAGGAGTTCTTCCGCTTCGAGGGCTTCCCTGACTATTTTATGCAGCTTCTCCAGATGCGCGTCCTCATCCGACAAGAGCTGATCAATTTCCTTGTTGTTCATTTGCTGTCCTCGTTTTTTTTGGTAAGGCAATAAGCAAAATATACCCTACAAAATTTATCCGATTTAGTTCTATATTCTCTGCTTGATTTTTCAGTGCCAAAATCAATGCACCGCTGTTACATCCACTTTTTCAATCCCCATCAGGCTTAATTGTACGTGTCTGTTGTGGGCTTTGTTGTGGTACTCACTAATAATTTCCAGGATATCGTAGTCAATAAAATTACAATTGCTACCGTCGATTGTCAACACAGTGTATTCAGGAATTTCATCTAACACTTTTCTCAGTTTTACTTTATTCATAAAAGTGACGTTGCTGTTAAGGTAAATGTGCTGCGTTTCTAATCCCCGGTGTTGTGTTTTAGTTATTCGGTAATCTTCTTTAAAGTTGTTTTGAATGATAAAATAAATGGAAATTAAAAGGCCCATGGTTACCCCGATGAGCAGGTCGGTGAACAAAATAACCACGACGGTGATCAGAAAGGGTACGAATTGTTTCCATCCCAGGTTCCACATGCTGCGGTAGAGTTTTGGTTTTGTCAGGTTATAGCCGGTAACAAGGAGTATTGCTGCCAGGGAAGCGTAGGGTATCTTGTTCAACACGAATGGAATGAGCAGTACAGCAAACAGGAGAAAAAGCCCGTGGGTAAACGAAGAGAGTTTGGTGCGTCCGCCCGCGTCCACGTTGGCCGCACCCCTTACAACGACCGCTGTCAGCGGAATGGCCCCTAAAAGCCCGCAGGTCACGTTGCCTATGCCCTGCGCAATAAGTTCCCGGTTGACGGGGGTGATGCGGTTGCGGGTGTCCAGCTTGTCGATGGCTTCCACGCAAAGTAGCGTTTCTAACGTCGCCAGTAGTCCGACAATAACGCCGTCTTTCCAGATTTGGGGGGTGGTAAAGAGCTTGGCAAAATCTGGAAAGGTTATGCTGGCGAAGATATTGGAAGGAATGTTGACTAACTGGGCTTGCTTAAGTGAAAAGTAGGAATCGGTGTCTGTAAGGAAAAGGCTCATCATTATACCAGCAATAACTACCAGGAGCGGTGCTGGTACAGTTTTTGTTTTTTTTCGCAAATGGTTGCTTAAGCAAGGCGAAAATTAACAAGGAAATAACAGTTATTACGATGGTACCGGCAGTAATGTGACGGCTAAGGTTGCGAAGATCACTAGAAAAATGTTCCGGAGAAATAATCTTGGGAAAAATGCTCGTCCAAAAATCGGGCTGGTCGTAGCCGAGTGCCAACGGAATCTGTTTTGAGATGAGAATGATGCCGATGGCCGCTAACATTCCTTTGATGACGCAAGAGGGAAAATAATTGGCAATCACCCCAAGCTTCAGGACACCCAGTACAATTTGAAACAAACCAGCAACCACAACCGCCAGCAGGAAAACCCGGTAGTCGCCCAGGGAAATGATGGAAGCGGCGACCAGGGTGGTAAGGCCCGCAGCAGGACCGGAAACCGCCAGTTGCGAGCCGCTCAGCGACGTAACGACCAGTCCGCCAATGATGCCCGACAGCAGTCCGGCGTAAAGGGGTGCCCCCGAAGCCAGCGCAATACCCAAACAAAGGGGGAGCGCAACAAGAAACACCGAAAGTCCGGCGGGCAAGTCGTGCTTGAGCCAGATAATTCGGTAGTATCTGATCGTTCGTTTCATTTATTGAAAGGGAAGTTGACAACGTGCTTATTGTAAAATGACAAGAATCACAATTGGTATCTTTTTTCTATTCTATTTCGAATCAGTAACAGGAAAACGGTTGTCAAACCGAAGAGCAATAAGCTTGTATCCTCTACAATACCGAATTGAAAAGCGGCCATAAAGCCGATAACTGACCAGAGACAAGGAATGATGAGCAAGCCGGGAGGAAATCTTTTGACAGTAAGCAATAGCAAGCCAAAGGTGAAAATCGTGGTTGGGCAGGGAAGGCCAAACGTAGGTGAATCGGGATAGATATGGCCCAGAAAATAACCCATAATTGGGTACACAAACAGAGCAAATATGACCAGACTGATTCCTGTAATTCCGTACCTATTAACCTTAAAACAAAATGAAAGCTTATACTGGAAAATACCGAAGATCAGAAACAAAAAGCCTTGCATGACAAAGAATGCCCCGAACAAATACGCAGCGTTGTTAATTTCAGTGAAGTAGTGGAGGTGGTAAACTATTCCCATCCATAACCAGAAAAATGCCAGGATACCGCTGATGATTTTATCTGACCTAGTACTGGGTTTCACTGTCAAATAAATGACGACAACCGCGAGCAGATAAAGACTGATCTGCATCGGAAAAACCCCCAGGTTGTACTTCCTGAATACGCCTAAAAATTGGTCAACTGTGAATGGTGTTTTCATGACGTTGATTCTACGCTATTCATCAGGTACCCACTAAAGCCGATGAGCCACAGCATAATGGGATAGGCAACCCACCGCTCAGTGCCGCCATCGCCGATCAACGGAAATAGCAGGCGTGGCGACAGAACGGCTATAAACCAAGCGGCTAAGGCGATGGAGCCGAACATAAGCCCAAAGTAACGGAATGGGGCCGACGTGATCTTAGCCGCGGCAATAGCCGACACGCCTCCCGACAAAAAAGCCAGCATGGCCGACAGTCCATGGTACGGAACGCGGTTGCCAGGAAACAAGCCGATGCCCACCAACCCCAACCCGAACAGCGTAAGTGGAACACTAACGAGCCACTTGCTGAAAAACTGGTGCAGGTACCACGTGGCCATCAGCACCATGAAACCAGCCGCCAGCATCGTACCGTTAAAGATAGTAGCCGATGGTTGGTAGATTAAACTGGCCGGTGGTACGGTCGAGCCGAGGTCGCTGATTTGGCTGTTGGCCGTGGAATAGCCCGCCGGATAAAATGCTTCGGCCGTGATGATGCCCATCAACACAACGGAACCACCCAGAAAAAACAATAAGCCAGCGCGTTTTTGAATGGTCATTTTTTGCTCAAAATACTTAGTGAATTCTGTAGTATATCATAACGGTGTGCGCATTGTGAAATACTAAAAAAATGGTAGCTGCCAAAGAAAAGTGCCAGTGTTTAAGCGGCAGATTGAACAGAGATGACTTTCCAATAAGTCCGATTCCCGCCAGCCACAGAAGTGGGGTATAAGCTGGCGCGGCAAATCCGGCTAAACTATTACTCCATTCGCTGGCTGGGAAGTGAATTAATAATACCCACGAGAAGAAATAAATCGTAATCCCTGTCAGGTATAAAATTAACCCTCCCTTTTGCTTCTTCGTCGAGATGCTGAGCGGCATCAACAAGGTAAACGCAAAAACCACCAACCGCATACTGTTTTCTCCGTACCTTAAAAAAGGCGGAATATCTTTCCAAAATACCTCCTCGTGATAAGCCGCTGGTAGTTTGTCAGTTAAAAAAACGTTCCATGCCAAGATTGGGATAACCAGAAGGAAGCAACTGATAAAATATTTTAGATCAGTGTTTTTTTTCATTTTGTCATCCTGGTATCGGTTTACCGAAAACCTCACTTGTTTTTCCGTCGCGCAAAAGCACCAGTGCGACCACCACCATAAGGCCCGTAACCAGGGCAAAGGGACGCACACTACCCCCGTGCGGCATGACCGGGATGATCCACGACCAATAATTGATGGCGGTATGAAACAAAATGGCCGGGATCAGACTGCCTGCCGTGCGGTTGTATAGCCACGCAAACAACACCGACATTGCCACCGTGCTGACCATAAACAGGGCCACCGGAATGTGCTGTTGCGTCGTGTTGGCGATGTAAAACAGGGGCAGGTGCCAAGTGCCCCACACGATGCCTAAAAACAGACTGGCTACGCGCCAGCCGTACCGTTTTTGTAGGTATGGCAACGCATAGCCCCGCCAGCCGAACTCTTCGCCGAGCGGCCCGCCCAGCAGCAGGATTAATGCGAAATTCACCGCTGCCAATAGCTCGTGTCCGTAGCCCGGCGATTGCGTAATGGTCCCGCCCAGGGCGACGTAAATAGCTGCCGCCAGTGCCACCACAACCAGCGGCAAAAGCAAGGCGGCCGCTACCCAGACCCACCCCACGCGCCACCGGAGGCAACGCGAAAGCCAGCTCCGCAAACCAGCCCAACCACCCTCGTACCAAACCAGCGCAACTGCCGCCAGACTGGGGCCGAATCCACCAAGCCACATCAACCCCGTAGCCAGTAACGATGACTGCCCTCTGACAACGGGCGACAGCAGCCAGCAACCCCACGACCAGGCAAATGCCAGTGCCACGAACGGCCCAAGGCGATTACCAACGACTGTTTTAACGAAAGCGCGCTGGACTGCCGTTTGCCTAAAGTGCCCGTTGTTCATGTTTAATCAAATTACACTTGGTACTACTTATTGTTATAATGAATATCCTCCAATTCCTTCCGCAATCACCTCTGGCTTCTCAGCGTTTTTAATTTGTAACGCCAGAAATCGTTCCACGTTATAAATCGCCGTATGCGCTGACGGAGATATTTTGGGTAATACGAGGTCAAATGCATGGTCGGTCTGCGGTAGAATATGCATTACTGTCTGAATTTTTTCCTCAACTAAACGCTTACACAAAACGCGGGTTGCTTTTACAGGAGCCATTGTGTCGTCTTCGCCCTGTATTAGCAACGTGGATGGACAGTGGGCATTTACGTGCGTGATGGGTGAGAAAAGAGCGTAAGTTTCGGGGCACTCATCAGGATGCCCGCCCAACATAGGGGCGAAAGTCCCTGCGTTAGCAAAACCTTTGTCAAACCCAAGGCGATGATACGCCTTTCCCATTTTTTTTATTATCCATTCAGGTATTTGAGTAGGAATAGCTTTCTTTGGTCTGCCGGGGATTGTACGAGTTGTAAGATGTTGGTTTGTGTGGTAATACATCGCCTCTAAATCTGTCGGGCCATACAGGGAAACAACGCCGCACACGCTGATATCCTTCCCAACCAATTCTTCCGGGGTAAACTGCGGGTTGCTGGCAGTATAGCCTGCCAACAGGGCGAGGTGTCCTCCGGCAGAACCACCGCCAACAACAATTGTGTCAGGATTTACTCCGTAAGTGCGTGCACTTTCTTTCATCCACACGATGGCCCGCTTTACATCGTTCACCATTCCCATCATGTCCGTTTCAGGGGAAAGGCGATAAGCCACGTCCATAATCACGTGGCCCTGGGCAGCCAGGTGACTAAAAAACGGACGAGTACCGACATCTTTATCGAGCATGTACCACGCACTGCCGTGCAGGTATATGAAAGCCAAGCCTGATGGAATAATATTTTTGTTCGGTTGCCATACATCACAAATAAGTTTTCGGTTATCGCCGGGAATAGCTGCAAATGTAATGTCTCGCTCCAGGCCTGGAATCGAAACGGTGGGTAGCCTTATTATTGTTCGTCTGGGGAGAAAGTGATTTTTTCGTTCGGCACTTAATTGGTTTTCCCAATTCAAACCGTAAGCCTGTTCGAAGCCGCTTGAAACATCAGCAGGGCGGGTAATCCTGTAGATATGTGACAAGAAAAATAAAGCGACATACATGCCGATTGCGATTATATAGACTGAACCTGTTGTTAAACCCACAATGATACTCAACACACCCACTGAGGCAAATAAGGGAGATAATGCAGAAGCAAACAGCTTTAATATCCATAATGCCGGTGCAGGCCAATGTAGCCGAAGGAAAACCGGTATGCTCATTAGTACAGCCAAACAGCCTAAAACAATTGTAAGAATTTGGATGATTAATTTTATAATTTCCATTTAGCTTTATTTAAAATAGGTTTTCCAAAAGTTTTTTGCATTCTTTTTATGATTTACCAGAACTATTTTTAATTGGATAATACCCTCTCAAAGCCAAGAAAAGTCCAATTACAAACAAAACAGTAAGTATTAAATACGTTGAAAAATTTTCGCCTGCTTGTTTGGCGGTTGGAAAAAACATTCTTAACAAACCTAGTATTATGATTAACCAACCGATTAGTGTTATTAAAACTGTACAATTACGAACCCAAAAATTATGAATTCTAATTATAGAAATCCCGCCAATAAAAAGTAATACGCCATTAAGAAATGTTACACTTGGAATGTTACTTTCCCAAATAGACAAATTTATCATTTCCGATAGTGTCATTGCACTAAGTGTGGGGCCAATTATTTGAGCAAGTTGTCGCGAATTTGTCATTTTGATGCTTTGGTTTTTGTGTCGTCAAATTTTTTGTTTTTAAATTTTTCGATACACTTCGTCAAAAGGAATTCTCATTCTTTCTCCCCAAACTCCATTCTCATCCCTAATTCCACAGGATATTACCATATTGATTTGTGCGCCATAAGGCAATTTTAAAATACCTTTCACTTTTCTACTATCAAAACCTTCCATTGGGCAAGTGTCATAATTTTCATTTGCCATCGCCAACATAAATGTTTGGGCTGCCAAAGCACATGTTTTATGAACTACAACGCTCATGTCGTTTTCAGATACCTGGTAAACGATTGGTCTGAAAAGCCCAACGATGTTCACTATCATTTTTCTGATAATTCCGAAAACTCCAAAAAAGCGTATATATAAAAAAGGCATTATTTTTCCATAATACATTTTCCAGTTTTTGATTCTTTTTTCCTGTTTTGACTCAGGACTGTTTTCTGACACATTTTGAGATTCTAAGGCCATCATTTCTTTCGCTCTTTTGAGATACAAATCCTGCCTTGTTACAAAAACCACCATTTGCCCTGCTGTAGTTGCCGATTCTTGATTCAAACAAGCCACTGCGAGTTTTTTTAGCGTTTCAGGATTTACAATATGGTAAAACTCCCACAACTGCATATTTGAACTATTGGGAGCTAAAGTGGCTAATTCAATACAATGCTTCACTTTTTCAGCATCAATTGGTTCGTTTTTGTAATGTCTTACCGAACGTCTATAATTTATTATTTCTTTTAAGGTCATTTTTGGTTATTAAGTTATTTTAGTTGTACAATTTGCATAACATTGTTCTGCTTCGTGTTACACAATCATGGATTTAAATTATATAATTCTCATTTTGTCAAATTACTTTTATCTGCCAAACTGCTCCTATTGTTCATAATATCGTTTTCTATTATTTGCCCTACCAGCAAGGGTTCTTCAAACAAAGGGCTATGTGCTGAATTTCTGAAAGTGTAGAACCCCTTTAATGGGGCATGAAGTTTAGTCAAATAGGCTTTTGATAAATCAACATTAACTGTCATATCATATTTGCCGCTAAAAAAGTACACAGGAATATCAAGTGTAGGTATTTTGGTAGTAAAATCTGTTGCGAGCATTTCATTTATCAGATTTGTTTTGGGCAGAAACGAAAATTTTGATTTCCAGATGTTTATTTTTTCCTTTATCGTGTATGCTTTACAAGTCCATACGGGAATAAAAATATTCCAGAAAACAGATCTCATTTTGTGCATTGTTCCAATTCCAAGTTCGTGCATATACTCGTCTCGTATTGCAGATTTATAGTAGGAAGCAATGTTTGAATCAGATTCTAAAACGGAATGTTTTTTTAGTTCATTAACTGATTTTTGATTTCCGTTTGCCGTAAATATTTCTAACATATATTTATATGCAATTTTTTCAGATTTAGCTTGATTTGTAATTTGCCCCATTCCAATATATGCACTAAATAATTTTGGCTCTCTTTGCACGGCAAGCAAGCCAATTGGTGTTCCTCCTGAATGAGCCATGACGTAAATCTTTTCTTTACCAAAACGTTTACGCAAATAATTTGTAACTGCAATAGCATCTGACGCAAGTTGGTCAAAATTCATGCTTTCCAACGTTACTTTAGAAGTATAAGAAAGTCCTCCGCCACGTTGTTCCCAATAACAAACTGTAAAATAATCCTCTAAATTTGGTTTGTACTTGTCTATCAAAAAATAATTTGGGAAAGCAAGTCCGCCATGCACATATAAAAGGACAGGATTATTCATGTTTTTGCTTCTGATAAACATTCCCTGCATGACACCGCCAATTTTTGCAAATTTTTTTTCAGATACACTTCCAGAAATTGGTTTGCCAGTATCATCAAAGTACAGTGCAATTTTACCGGGACTGTATGCCAATAAGATGAAAAATATAATTAAAAAGAATCCTGATAAAATTGAAGATATTATCGCTATCATTTGCCTTATTGATTTGATAATTTTTTTCATTTTATTTGAGGATTTTTATTTTTCAATGATCTGCTATGAGAAAACGATAAAAACACACTTAATAATTGCGATTTGGTGAACTATTCTCACATCTTTATAATTTTTCCGTCTTCCATTTCGATGATACGGTGTGTTTTAGCAGCAAAGTCATTATCGTGGGTAACAATTAGTAGCGATTGGTTGAATTTTTCCGCTAATTCTTTAAATACTTCATACACGATTTCGCCATTTTTTTTATCCAAGTTTCCTGTCGGTTCATCAGCCATAATAATAAGCGGATCGTTAATTAAAGCCCTTGCAATGGCTACCCGTTGCTTTTGCCCGCCTGAAAGTTGATTGGTCTTTTTTTGTGCTTCACTTTCAATACCCAAAATTTTAAGTTTTTCCATTGCTCTTTGTTCCACTTCTTTTTCAGGATATTTACCTAATTTCAAACCTGGCAACATCACATTTCGCAATACCGAAAACTCATTAAGCAAGTAATGGAATTGAAAAACAAAGCCGATTTTTTCATTTCGAATACTTGCCAAGTCCGATTCTTTTTTGTCTTTCATATTAACATTGTCGATTAATAATTCGCCCTCAAAATCAGTATCCATGGTGGAAAGTATGTAGAGCAAGGTGGATTTTCCACATCCAGACCTGCCAATAATTGAGACCAATTCGCCTTTTTTCATCGAAAAATTAATCTCTTTTAGTACCTGCATTTTTACAGGGTCAGAAAAGTATTTTGAAATATTGATTACCTCCAATATTTTTTCGTCCATTTTCATTTTCCTCTGATGATGATGACAGGGTCTATTCTGCTGGCTTTTCGGCTGGGGAAAAAACCCGCAAAATAAGTGGTAATGATAGAAAATAAAGCTGCTATCATATAAAAAATTGGATTGTAACTGACAGGATAAGTTTTCACCAACGGCAACGAAGCTGTGAGAAACGGAATTTGGTCAATGAGGTACGAGGTGGCAAAACCCAAAACTAAACCCAAAGTCCCACCAAAAACACCAATGCTCAAAGCGACGGTAATAAAAATGGCATTCACATCGCTGCCCGAAAAACCAATGGCTTTTAAAATAGCAATGGAATCTATTTTGTCATAAATCATCATGTTTAGGATATTATAAATGCCAAATCCGGCCACTATTAAAAGCGTGATTCCTACGGCATACGAAATTAAAGAACGCACAAAACTTCCCGTTTCAAATTGAGCATTGGCAGTTTGAATATCAATCGCCGCTACATCAAAAAGCGTGGCAAATTCTTTGCTTACTTGCGGAGCCCACGCCATGTTTTTAAGTTTTACTTGAATATCGGTAATATAGGTATTCGATTCTCCAAGCAATTTTTGAACGGTAGCCACCGAGGCGTAACTCTGTACAGCATCTAATTCATTGATTCCTGATTCGTAATAAGCCACCACTTTGAGCGAAACTTGCGTACCCCGAGAGGTAGTAACCTGAACGTTATCTCCAATATCTGCCAGTAGTTTATCTGCTACACCTCTGCCTAAAATAATACTGTTGGCAATATTTTGAATATCCAAATAATTGCCGCCTTTAACATAGTCTTTAAATAAAAACAGTTTGCTTTCTTCGGCCACTTCTATGCCATCTATGATTCCGAGCAAATCCACATCGCCAACATTATAAAAAACCTGAGTCAATATTTTGGGTGCCACACCCAAAACTCGGTTGTCTTTTCGCAGGGCTGCAATGATTGATTCGCTATTTCGTAAATCCAGATTTTTATTTTTCGGTTTGATGGAACGTATAAAATCATGCCCTTTTTTGTTTCTGTTTATTATATTAATGGGCTGAATTTTAGAAGCCGCTATTTCATTGTAAAGCCTTACATGAGGCGTACGGTTAAGCATGATTCCATCCAGCAAGTCGTTAAGCCCAGCCATAAAACCAAGTAAAGCAATAAACATGGTAATGCTAAAAGTAACGCCAACTGCCGCCACAACGGTTTGCTTCCAGCGGGCCATTAAGAGCGATTTTGATATGCTGGCAATGAGTTTGTAGTTCATTGGGCAGGTTTTTTGAGTTCGTCATTTGCACTTATTCCCGATAGTATTTCCACCATTTGATAATCTTTCAAACCCGTTTTTACCAAAGTGGTATCTCCGTTGCTTTTCACCACAAGCGAATCGTTGAACAAGAATTTTCGAGGAATCAATAATGCTTTTTCTTTGGTGTGCAACACAATATTGGCCTCGAAAGAAATGTTGGGGTATAATATTTTTGGAGGGTTTGCAAAAGTTGCTTCCACCAGAAATGTCTTGCTTTTTGCGTTCATCAGGGGAAATATTTTGGTGACTCTGGCTTCGAAAACCTTGTTTTTATAACTTTCCATCGTTACCAGGACACGTAATCCTTTACTGACTTTTAGGATGTCATATTCATCCACCTGCATTTCTAAAGTGAAATTTTTAGCGTCGCCAATGACTGCCAGTGGCGTTTGCGGACTTACCACTTCGCCTTTCTCTTTGCTGAGGCTGTAAACAATACCATCAATTTCACTTCTCAGGGTATAGTCCCTTTCGGATTTGCTGGAGATTAAAAGATTTTTTTTCGATTGAGCTGCGTTAAAGTTCAATTGGCGTTTAATATCATCATACTGCACTTTGACAGAATAAAGTGCCGCCTTTGAATTCTGGTAGGCTAATTGCCTTGCTTCATATTCTACTTTTGTGCCTACTTGCTCCTTCCACAAGGCCTTTTGTCTAAAAAATAAGGCGGAGTCGTTTTTCAGTTTTTCTTTTGAAAGGGCTATCATTGATTTTGCATCGCTTAATTTCCCTTGATTAGCATCCAAATCAGCAAATTCTGCCGATAACTTGGCATTTTCTCTGTTCAATTTTTGGGTTTGGTTGGAAACAGACAGGATAGCACTGCCTTTTTGTACAGTATCGCCTTCGGCCACAAAAATTTGGTCAATATTTCCATTTACCGTTACAAAAGCCTCATACTGGTTTTTACTTTTGATAATACCCGAAGCATAAATTGATTCTGAAACAGATTCAATAGTCGGTTTTATTTTTTCAACCTTGCTTTTGCATGAAAGCAAGCTTACGAATACAATAAAGAATATCTTTTTTACCATGATTTTTACTCGGAGTGTGTTCAGGAATTTTCAAAGTGCTGATTGTTAAATATTCAAGTATAAACCCATGTACGATTTTGTGTATGTGACAACTCTGAGCGAGTTGTGTTGATTCGTGAATAAATGGTAAAAACAGGCAGGTTTCGTGTGTCCAACAGATACTGTTTCCAACTGGCCTTTTGACTCGTGACCAATCACGCAAGACTGCTATATGTGACAGTGTTGGAATTCTGTTTTTCGTTTGCCGGAACCGTTGAAACAAAAGGCGGTTTGGTTTCTGATGTGTGTTTCCGACGGAACAAGATGTTGTTCTGTCGGAAATAAGCATTGGACAGATAAAATTCCGAAAAGCCAGTATACGACTATCCGAAATGCCCGCCTACGTAATTTTTGGTCAGTTCGTTTTGAGGGTTGCGGAAAATGTTTTCGCAGGTATCAAACTCTATGAGTTCGCCTAAATACATGAAAGCGACCCGATCCGAAATGCGCTGCGCTTGCTGCATATTGTGGGTGACAATGACGATAGTATAGTTTTTCTTCAAAAATGTAATCAACTCTTCTATTTTATTGGTGCTGATTGGATCCAAGGCAGAACAAGGCTCATCCATCAGGATAACTTCGGGACGCAGCACCACCGTTCGGGCAATGCACAACCTTTGTTGTTGCCCACCCGATAATTTCACGGCGGGTTTTTTTAATTGGTCTTTCACTTCCTCCCACAAATAGCTTTCTTTCAGGGCCTTTTCAATAAGGTTCGGAATATCTTTCCGGGGGAAATCGTGAATATTTAAAGCGTAGGAAAGATTCTCGTAAATGCTTTTTGGCAATGGATTGGGTTTTTGAAAAACCATGCCTATCCTTTTCCGGATTTCCGTTACCGAATTCTTCTTGTCGTATATGTCCAAACCGTCTATTTTTACGCTGCCTTCAATTTTGGCATCGGGCGACAAGTCATGCATACGGTTGAACGTCCGTAAAAGCGTTGATTTACCACAGCCAGAAGGCCCGATCAAAGCCGTAACCTGGTTTTTGGGAAAATCAATATTGATATTCTTTAATATGGATTTCTTCCCGAAATACAGGTTTAAGCCGTGTGCCGATAGTTTGGTTTCTTCCACATCAGTCCCGCGTCCGGTGTTTGAATCTTATGTAAAAAGCCACGGTGTTAAGCATGAAAACCAACAAAATCAATACCGTGGCCGTGCCGTAAGCTAAAGGTCGGACGGCTTCTATGTCTTGATGTTGGGTGGATAACATGTACAAATGATAAGGCAAAGCCATAAACTCTTGTTTTGGCGAGGTTGTAATGCCGTTTATGTAAAAGGCGACACCCGTAAACAAGATGGGGGCAGTTTCGCCCGCCGCCCGCGACATTGTGAGGATAATGCCCGTTAAAATGCCTGGCAACGCCTGTGGTAATACAACATCTTTGATGGTTTCAAATTGGGTTGCTCCTAACGCTAAGGTCGCTTCCCTCAGGCTGTTGGATATGCGTTTTAAGGCTTCTTCTGTTGTTGTGATGATGTAAGGCAGGGAAAGCAAGCCCAAAGTCAAGCCTGCCGATAAAACAGAAGTCCCTAAATTAGAAGCCTGAACAAACAGGGCAAGACCAAATAATCCGTAAATAATGGATGGAATACCCGCCAAATTTCTGACAGAAGCCCTGATGAGTTTCGTAAGCGCTGAAGGCCGGGCATATTCGTTAAGGTATACCGCACACGCTACCCCAAAAGGTACGGAAAAAATAGTTGTGATAAATGTCAATGAAATTGTGCCGATGATGGCTGGAAGAATGCCGCCTTGGGTCATGCCGTGGGTTGGAAATTGGCTGATAAAATGCCAAGATACAGAGGTGATGCCCTTTGAGAAAATATCCCACAAAATAAACCCCAATAGTATGCACACTGTAAGGGTGCTGCCGAACAGCAAAATCCAGTTGAGGAGGTTTTTTATTTTTTTTACCATGCTTGAAATTCCCTTAATCTGTTGGAAAAATATTCCCCTATCAAATTTATGGTCAGTGTTATCATGAATAAAACGAGTGCAATGGCAAATAAGGCGAAATAATGAGTGGTTTGGTAAGGAACTTCGCCCATTTCAATGGCGATGGTGGCAGTAATGGTCCGTACCGAATCTAAAAAGCCGTGTGGTAATACCGAGGCATTTCCCGTTGCCATCAACACTGTCATCGTTTCTCCCAAAGCCCTGCCTAATCCGAGCATCACGGCGGCAATTAATCCTGGAAGGGCGGCAGGTAACACGACTTTGAAAAGGGTTTGCCATTTATTTGCGCCCAAAGCGAAGGATGCCTCCCGATGGCTTTTAGGTACGGCGTTAATGGCATCTTCACTGATGGTAATGATGGTGGGCAATGCCATTACTGCCAACAATACGGAGCCGTTCAAGGCATTCAAGCCGTTTTGGATGCCAAATAGATAGGCAAGGCCAGGGCCGACCAATACGATTCCGAGAAATCCAATGGCAACCGAGGGGATGGCAGCCAGCATTTCAATGATTGGTTTCAAGACTGTTTTTATTGCCGGATGCGCCAATTCCGATAAAAAAGCAGCCGTAAATATGCCTAACGGAATGGCAATGAGCATTGAGCCCAAGGTTACCAGACCGGTGCTGACCAACAGAGGGGCAATGCCGTATTTGCTTTTGGCATTTTCGGGATTCCATTGCGAACCCGTAAAAAAATCCATGGGTTTCACATTTAAGAAAAAAGCAATGCTGTTGTACAACAACATGAGGAATATGCCGCCAAGCAACGCAATCGTTACAAATCCTGTGGCTTTGAATAGTTGCTTTAACAGCCAATCCGTACGCTCCCGTTTTTTTATGGTCATCATTTTTTATTTAAAAGATAATAGCCCGATGATTGGATGATTTTTTTGCCTTCCTCACTTTTCTCAAAATCAAGGAAGGGTTTTATTTTGTCATAGGAAGCCGCTCTGTAATACTGAAACAAAGGTCTTTGAAAGTAATACTTGCCCGCCGCAATCATGGATGCATCCAAAGGTGAAATGGCTTTTGCGCGTGTTGCATCATAAATTAAAAGCACTTTTATGCCTTTGATGCCCTGTGTGACATAACCCGCACCCACATATCCGATCCCCGAATGGTCGGCTCTGATGGCCTCAAGGATTTGGGCATTCCCATTCATTTGCTTGGCATACGGTGTGAAATCAATCTTTAATTTCTTTTTCACAAAATCATGCGTGCCTGAATTGCTTTGCCTGCCATAAATATTAATGGGAATGTTTTTACCGGTTAACGATGACCAGTTTTTGTAGCTGCCATTTAAAATATTGGTGAGTGCGGCTGTATTTATGGAATCAATCGGAAGGTTGTCTGCCACCACAAATGCAATGGCATCTTGGGCAAACAGGAAAGAATCAATGGCTATATTTTTCTGTTCAAATATTGCGACTTCCCCTTCATTAATGCTTCTCGATGAATTGGCAATATCCGCCGTGCCATTTAATAATGACGCAATGCCCAAACCCGAACCCCCGCCCGAAATGGACACAAATACTCCGGAATTGGTTTGATGAAACGACTCTGCAAGCTGCACGGCAAGGTTGACTTCAGTATCCGACCCTTTTATTTTTATCGTTTTATTGTCATGCGAACAAGAAAACAGAAAAATTACCAAGCAAACGGAATGATATTCCATTTTTATTTTTTTTGACTGTTTAAAACATTTCCGATTTGTCATATTCTATATTTTTTACCCTGAATTGGGTGTAACTGAAATCTTCTTTTTCTAATCGCCACAATACGTCAAAACTAATCGGCGCTGCAACGGCATTCAGTTCTGTAGTGACTTGTCGGTTTTATAATCCGGGTTTCTAAATTATCTTAGTCCATGTGTCGTTTTATCTCTATTTTTGTTATCTCGCCCAATTCATTGAAAGTCAGGGGGAAAAACAACAAAAATTTCTTGTAATTCAACGTCAATTTAGCGATTTTGTTATCAATTGCAATCCATTCTCATTGTTCACTCGGCGGTAAATCGGTTGGATATAAAACACTTTTGCCAAGCCGCCATCTTTCATCCTGTTCTTGTTTTTCTTATTCCGATAAATTGTAGCCAATATCTTTCAACTCGAAAGTTGCGTAAGTGAAATCGCCATCGGGATATGTATAGATGGCCTCGGCATAACCGGCCAATCTGTAACCGTTTATGGCCTTGTAGTCCCGCAGAGGTGTACTCCATCTGAGTTTTGCGGTTGTGCCGTTGTCGAAAAGGGCCGACCTGTCTTCCGAAATGAAATTGACCAATTCGCCCTTTTCATTGAAATAAAGCCATGCCGAAACAGTGATGCCGTTATTTGAAAAGGACGCTTTCACTTTGTTTCCTTCCACTTCCAACCACTCAATTCGCTTGTCAATCAATGCCCCAGGAGCCATTACGCACATATCGTTAAAGAAAGTAACGGTTTCGGAAGTGTCCATGACCGCACCCGATTGGTATTCCACTTTGAAGATTGACAACAATCGAATGTCCATGTATGCCTTACCATTTTTGAAACAGTGAAAACCCGCCACGGGTAAGCCTTTCATGGTGGCATCTAAATAAAATAAGCGGGTGGGTGTTTTGATGAAGTTGTATTGTTCAGAAGTAAGTTGCATCCAAACGGGCTTGGCGTGGTCTCTTATTTTTCCTGCAAAATCTATCCTAAAATTTTTTACCATTGGCTTATCTATACAGCCCGTATAGCGAATGTACTTTTTCACTGGCCCGGGTAAATAAGCTATTTCAGCTTCATTGAGGAGAGTTTTCTGAATATTCCTACTTTCTTCTAAGCCAATTTTTACTTCTTTTCTGTATTCATCTTTAAATTTTGTGTGAAAAAATCCAATGATTGCCACAATCAAAACAATAACATTAGCAATCGTTCCAAACTTAGCATCTTGCCAAGAATTGATGATGAGCATTTGGGATAAAACGACCGCAATCAGGGCAAAATAAACCCAACTATCTTTTTTGAGAAAATATAAGGCGATGCAAATAATGAAAAGTAATCCCGTTACCAGCCATACCAAACCCGTTGGTTTAGATATTTCCTTAGTCAATTGGGTAATATTCCCATAGCCAAAAGCCTTTGAGAAACCCATGAAATGAATAAGTCCATGGATGAAGGTGATGAAAATAAAGATGATTTTGAGCATGAGTATGTGTGTTTTATGATGTTCTGAAATAAATTAAATACGTATGCCAATTATGAAAAAATATAAATATTACCACAACTAAAAAATACAACCATCTTTTGAAAGGAATATTAAAAAAATAAGAATTGCCAATGAATCCTATCCCAACCAGCCAAAAAAGTGGCGTATAGGCAGGTGCTAATAATCCAAACACAGATTTACCCCAAATGCTATTTGGGAAATACATCAGTAATAGCCAAACAGCAAAATATAATAGCGTTCCAAAAACGTATAAAGCAAGTCCTTTTTTTTGAATGGGTTTTATAATTTTGATGGTCATAAATGATGCCATTACGAACATCAGTAATCTTGAAATATTTTCAATTTGAATGATATAAGTAGGAATCTCCTTTCGAAAATTCTCGGACTGAACCGCTTTGGGTAATTTATCCGTAAATAAATAATCCCATACTAAAATTGGAATCGTTAGAAGGAAACAGTTGAATACATATTTTTGAATGTTCTTAAAGCTCATTTTTAAATTTCTCTATAATTTTTCAACAATAACCAGCAACCCAACAAACCCCCAATCACTAAGGCAACATACAGTGGCATCAATGAATCCCATTTGCCATAAAAATCTGAATAAGCAAGCGAAATTGTTCCTATACACAATATCAAGACCATAGGTGGAACCCTTTACCAGCATAATGATACCCATGACAAATCCCCAAGAATGACGTTGCCATAATAAGCTGGCGGCTATGATAGAGACAGGTATTACAATGGAAAAATCCAAGGCAAAAACAACACTTGTGGTGTTTCCAGTAAGTCTTATTGTTTCCGGGATAATGCTTGATGTTAGGAATGGAATAATCATACTTAACTCTACCATAAAAAGCATGAAGGTGATAGTGAATAAGTATGTACTTACCCATTTTACAGGTGTCTTATCCGAAAAACTGTATGCAACATGAGAGAATGGGTATTGACACAATAATAAGACAAGCGTACATGTGGACAAAGACAATAAAGAAGTGTAAACAAGAAAAAAAATATTAAAAGCCGTGCCAAAAAGATAAAAAGCGAAGTTGTAAAAAATATAACCGAGTAAACCTAAAAGTATTAATAACCACCGAAAGTTGCCTTTCTGAGCTAAAAATATAGCGATTATCAATAATGGAACAATAACAAATAATGTGATAATATCATTGGTGTACCAAGCAATTTTCACAAAAGCATTATCGTGGTAAAGATTTTTCATAAATAACCCTCCTCCCGAAGCAAATGCCGCAAGAAATGTAACAATGCCAGAAAGCACAAAGGCTGTTTTGTTTTTAACTATTTCCATGCATCTTCAATTTTTTACATGAACAATTTTGAGTATAACGGAAATAATAAATTCAGTTAAAAAAATGAGAATTACTTTCCAATTCAAATTTAGTTGTAAAAACCTATTGTTGCCTGAATAGAGAGCCAAACTAAGGAAGCCCTTAAACCAAGAGTGGCTAACGATACATTTTTCCGAAAGCCAAGACCTGCTGTCGCGTGAAAAAAAACAGTAAACCAAGCACCCGGTAATTTTGACGCAACCGAATAAGATTTATAATAGTCTGGTTATTAGCATGTAACAACTCTATTGGTCTTCTTCTTTTTCTTCGCTTTTGTTTTCATTGCTATTGTTTGTTTTAGAGGTGCCGTTTCTTATTTCCGTATGTCTTATTTCACCGCCTGTTGTACCTGTCTGTTTGGCGAAGAACAATACCACAATGGCGAACACCAACGACCCGATAGTAATGATATTCGAGAAGGTTCTCTGCTTAAAACTCGCCCAGAGTCCAAGCAAGGAAATACCTCCCAAAACATAAGAAAGTAGGGCAAATGTCTCCGTCGTTTCTTCGTGGCTTTCGATATAATTTTCAGTAACTCCACTTATCTTTTCCACCACTTCTTCCGCTCCTTCGCCTGTTGTCATTGCGGCAATTGCCGCTAATGCACCCATGATGAAAATCATGAATGCCGTTCGTTTTACGGCACCTGATTTTGAAATCAGACCTGTAACCATTACGATTATTCCCACTACGGGGAAAATGAGGGGCAAATGATTCACCACTAAATGCCAATGGGCTCCGTTCATATCTGTTTTTCTTTAAAATTAGTGATCATACTTTGATGCCAAAGATATATCCCACTATTGCGGATAAACCCATCGCAATTGTTCCCCAAATAGTGATTCGTAAAATGGCTTTTTTAACACTTGAGCCTCCGGTTTTTGCAGCAGTAGTTCCCAAGACAATTAGAAAAACAGTTGTGAAGCCATACAGCCAATATTCCATTCCTTTTACCGGTGCAAAAAGTATTACCAAAAGTGGTAACTGATGTTACGCAGCGATTAGGTTGAGTTGATTCTGCATAGCCTTTAGTCCTACCTGATAGAGTCGGGCCTTGAGGGCGAAATGTCCCAGGCAAAGTTTGATTTTGAGGGCTTCCAGTTTAATGTAAGCCAGAACGGAAGCAAAGTAATGATTGGCTTGCGTGTCGGGGGTCTTGGTGGGCGACTTGCCCATCGAGGCGTTTTGTTTCAGACTCTTGTGATATTCTTCCACTCCGCCCGCGCGTTCCGTTTTCCATCTTCTTTGATAGATTGCGGTGATTTGCCCGTAATCCAGGCCCGTATCGCTTGTGACCAGATATAAAAAGCCCTGGCTGCCATCTTTGTTTGTAAAGATTTGTTTGATTACCAGCACCGGTACTTTGAGCGAACGCAGGTAAACTTCAAGGACTTTCTTATCCGGGAAATCAAGCGAATCCAGACTGAAAAACTGCCCCTTGTGCCTTCCCTGCTCGCTGAGTGCCACCGTGCGGGAGGATTCCAGGGCGAAAATGAAATCATGTTTCAAACCAAGCACGGCTTGCATGTTTTCGGCCGAGTCGTACCAATTGTCGGCCAGCAAGTACTTGTAAGCCACTTGATTCTGGGCCACTTGCAGCATTTGCCGCAGGTATTGGTTCTTGGTCAGTTTGCACTTGAAGCTGGTTTTGCCTGTTTTCTTGTCAATGTGGGGTTGGGTTTTTTCAATGAGTTGCACGGCGATGGGCAGGCTGATTTGCTCGTTTTGGCAAAGCAGGGAAAGAAAGTTGACCCCTTTCACACTCCTGCCTGAACTGTGATCCCAATGGTAGCAGACCATCGCGTTTTGATCGGTATGGGGCTTTTCCAGGACCGAGTCATCGACAATGAGGACGGCGAAGTCTTCCTTTTTCCGTTTCGCTTCCGCTTGGCGAATCAAGGGCTTGGATTGCAGCCAGACATCCGTGGAATCAAAATAGGAATAGGTCAGAAAACGGGTGACCTGGTCATGGCTTATCTGACCACCGTAAAGACCGGATAAGCCCGTGGCGGTGGTTTGCCCTGTCGAGCTGATCAGGTAGTCGGTGTAAATATCTAAAGTGCAATTCATCTATAAATCTAAGATTTTACTGCGTAACATCAGGTGGTAATACGCCTCCAACTGTAAATGCGGATCCCGATGCCATCGCCGCTTGTATGGGCTTTGCCTGGCTAATCTCATTGATACCCAATTCGTCTCTGATGTGGGTTCCCAAAGCGTCTTTATTGGTCAGTTCAATGGCCACTTGCCTTGCCGTTTCTTTTTTTAGCCCTCTTCTCTCATAAATCTGAGCCAATATATTCAGTTCATCTTCTGGCATTTCTTCAAGTTCCTTTGTCTCCCTTTCAATGTCGGCTTTTTCCGTGTCCGTTTGCGAACTTACAGAAACATATTCACCAGCCGCCATTGACAATGCCCCGGCAACCAGTCCGGCGACTGTTGCCAAAACAATAGGTTCTCTTGATGAACTTGCCGCAGCAACACCTATTGCAAGACTTGAAATGGATATTATTCCATCGTTCGCTCTATGGTGTACCCCAATAGTTGGACAGCAGCTATAAGTGATTCAAAGTGGATTGTTTCAAAGCGGATTTTGTACTATTTTGAGTCGGATTCATGTTTTGTTCGTACACCTGAGCCGGTGTCAAATAAGACAAAGACTGGTGT
>JANPIL010000378.1:0-4972 GCA_031424975.1 Sphingobacteriales bacterium | reverse complement strand
CCGAAGTCCTATCCGGTGGTGGCGGTGTACGCCACACGGCCCCTTGGCGGTTTCGCGCACCTGGAATTCGTGTACTTTTCGGATTTTTCCTGAAATGAAAAATCCCCAGACCCGGACATGGTGTCCGGAGCCTGGGGCGGTCGGTTGAACACCGGAACCGCCCAGTGTAGGTTTGGCGGTTCCGATGCACTGCAAAGATAGCGAACCCGAACAAAAAAGCCAGGCTATCAGCCCGGCTTTTTGCTTTCAGGAAATCAAACACACATAACCAAACACGGGGCAAACCTACCCGTGAAACGGCCATCTTTGAAATGCGCTTTTAGCACAACCCCGTGAAAAGGAGGCAGAACTTGTTTTATTGTAAGCAGAGGCCAACCCCGGATTGTACAACCAAACCCAACACCCTTATTTTGCCATGGAGAAAGAAATGACACCCAAACAAAAAAACCTGGAACGCCGAAACAGGCACATTGTGCAGCGCATAAACGAGTTGCACAATGCCCAGTCTTACCGCTTGGATTACTGCCTTAAACAAGTGGCTGATGAGTTTTACGTGGAAATCTCCACCATTGAGACCATACTACGCCAATCAAGACCCAAGAAAAAAACAAAAGATGAGATTCATCCTGTCTGACGAGAGCACCAACACTTACGGCTACCGTGTCCGCACGGCGGGCATTGATTTGGGCCGTTTCCTGAAAAACCCGGTCATGCTCTACGGGCACGATGCCGAACGGGTGATCGGCCACTGGCGGGATGTGCGCCTGGAGAAAACGCGGCTGACCGCCGAACCCGTGTTTGACCAGGATGAATTAAGCCAGTCCGTCAAAAGGAAAGTGGATGCGGGCACGCTCAACGCCTGCAGCGTCGGCCTGCTGCCAGGCAAGCTCAATGGAGACGAAACCCTGATGCTCACGTGCGAGCTTATGGAAGCCTCCATTGTCCCGATTCCCTCCAATGGCAACGCGGTGCGCATCCTCAAACACAAAGCAATTCCCGACCTGATTCATTTAACCTTTTCAACCCCCAAACCCGATATGGAACTGACAAAACGACTGGCCGCCCTGCTGGGACTGCCCGAAGACACAAACGATGAGCAGGTGGAGCAAGCCATTGCCGACATGGTTGCCCAACGCCGGAGAGAGGCCGAAGAACTCGTGTCCCACGCCGTGCGGACGGGAAGGATCACGCTGGCGCAAAAGCCGCACTTCCTCTCATTCGCCAAGTCGGATTTGACCGGATGCAAGGCCATCCTGGAGGCGATGCAATCCAATGTGCGCCTTACCGATGTGTTGAAACTGGCACGGGAAGAACGGGCCGCCGAACAGCAGGCTCCCGGCATGGGCGGCAAGCCCAAAAGCCAATGGACACTGACGGACTACCGCAAGCTGGCCCCCCAGGAACTGCGGGCCAACCCCGAACTCTACCAACGGCTGGTGGCCGAGGCGACCGGGCAGAAATGATGCCTTTAAATATCCTTTAACTTCTTTTCAAACGCATTTTAAACGCCTTTCAATATGCTATCACTGAACAAGCAAATCTGGATCAACCAGCTCATGGACCGGTTCTATGCCGATTCGTCATTTCTCAGCTACATCGGGCGGGATATGTCCACGCTGGTGGACAACGACAAGATCAATTTGGCCGAGGCGGGTGTAAGCCCGAACGTGCTGATCAACAACACCACCTACCCGATTGCCACCACCCAGCGGGTGGACACGCCGCTGGAAATCACGCTGGACTTGTTCGAGACGGAAAACACACTGATCCGCCGCCCTGAAGTGATCGAGTACTCCTATGACCAGATGGAAAACGTGCTGCTGGCGCACCGGGAGAGCCTGCGGGTGAAGACCGCCGAGAAAGCGGCCCATGCCATCGCCCCCCAGTCGGATGCGGCTTTCACGCCCGTGGTCAAGACCACCGGGGCCAACAACGGGGAGGGGAAGAAACGCCTGACCGTGGCCGACATCCTCAAACTCAAACGGCGGTTTGACGATTTGGACATCCCCTTTGAAGACAGGTACCTGGTGTTGCATCCGGCCCACATGGAAGACCTGATCCTGGCCGACTTCCAGGCGTTCAAGTCCATTGCCGACCTGACGGAGGGCAAGCCGCTCCGGTTTGCCGGATTCGGAATGCTCCAGTTCACCAAGAACCCGTACTACATCAAGTCATCCGGCCAGAAACTGGCATTCGGAACGGCCATTGTTCCGGCCACGCACACGTTCTGTTCGTTCGGCTTCCATGCCCAGGAAGTGATGAAGGCCGACGGCGACGTGCATATGTACAGCGACATTGACAACCCCAAGGAGCGGGGAACCATTGTCGGTTTCGACAAGCGTTTCATTGCCATGCCGGTGCGCAACAAGGCCATCGGTTCAATCCTGGCGGATGATGCGGTTTAAACATTGGTCATTCAACAAATCAACCATAGGGACGTATGCAGAAATCATCCTACAAACCCGTGTATGTGCTTGACGGCAAGGCGGAATACATGGACACTTGCAAAAATGTGGAGGAAGCCGCCGAAAAGCTGGAAATCAAGTTAAACACCGCTAAAATGGCAATCAGAAGGGGCAATTGCCTGCAAGGGAAGTGGTTCCTTTCCCACAGGTATCCGGTCAAACTCAGGATAGAGGTCGCGAAAAAGCGGCTGGCCGCTTCCTGATTGTCTCAAAAAAGATACTACATTTGCATTTGCGGCTTGGCCGCTTCCCGTTGCAATCGTTCCTTCGGGAAGTTCCAGCGGTCTTTTCAATTGCGCGGCATGGCCGCTGTCCGCTGGGATTGTCCCTTAAATGGGAGTGTCAGCGGACTTTTTTTTGAACCGTTTTCGTTATTCTCCCAAAGACGAAAATATTGGAAAAGTGCAATAATGTGTGGCAACATCAAGAATGGCACAAATTGTACTTTCCGATGGTGAATACGTGCATTTTTGTTTTACCCGTCATTGCATTTTCGTTTTACCGCATATATTTGGGCTTTTGGAAACATACTATTTTATTCCACTTCGCGCGGCGGAGACGCGAAACCGCCCACCCGATTGTCAATCGGAGTGGGCGGAGCTTTCAGGTCCGGCCTTAGTGGCCGGGATAGAAATCACAATTTTGTGGCCTTGTATATTTTCAGGTTGCCGTCGTTTTCGCTGCTTACGATCAGCAGGCTTTGCTGGATCGGGCTTTTGGAAGCCGAAATGAACAGAACGCCTTCGGGGGCATCGCCAGTTGGCAGTATTTTCACGAATACGGGTGTGGCCGGGTTTGTGACATCGTAAATAGCCACCGCATCAGCCCTTTCAAGACCCACATACGCCACCAGTTTGCTGCCCACCCTGCCGATGGTCACGGCCTCCGGTTCGGCGGCTTTGTCGTCGCTTCTGGCATCGTCATAGAGATTTGCCTCTTTGGCTTTAACATCCAATTCGTTCTTGCTGTCAAAGACTAATTGGCCGGTGTTGCCATTCCACACTGAAAACGATCTTGCCCCGAAGCTGTACAAGGCATCATAATCGCCGTCGTTGTCAGTGTCGCCAAGGGTGGTGGTCACGTTCAGTCTGCCCAGTTGCGTAACAGCTTTCAACGCCGTGCCGGTCGGGAAAGCGGTTTCGTCCAGTTGCAGGGCCGATACGCGTCTCACTTCCGAAAAGCCGGTGTATTCGCGGGCATCGCCCTCGTTTGCTGTGAACAGGTACGGGATGCCGTTGTGGCTGACACTGGCAACGGCATCGGGCATATAGATGCCGAAAGCCTTCCAGTTGGCAAACGCGCCGATGGTATTGTCGCGGTCACTCACATCCACCGCATTGGCACTGACTGCGTAATCCTTGAAGCCCAGCGGCATTATCTTGCTGATGGTGCCCGCCGCGATATCAATTTGGGCTATCGCGTTATTCTCTTGCAGGGTAACCCAAGCGGTTTTTGAGTCCTCGGATACGGTTATGTATTCGGGTTCAATGTCTTTTACAAAGTTTTTGCCGGGGCCAAAAATCCTGAATCCTTTCGCCGACAAGTCAGTTAGCTGGCTGGCGAACGAAGAAAAACTAATGTTTGCCACCGAATAATTGTTTGCCACGTTGATGATGGAAACCGTGCCTTCGGGGTCGTTGGTGTAGGCGGCGTTGGGTTCGCCCTCATTGGCCGACAGGATGTATTTTCCATCGGGCGTGTAGGTAACCATGTCGGGCAAGGCCCCCACGTTGATCACTTTTTCCTCGGCATACGTCTGTGCATTGAAAACCACGATTTTGCCGTTGGCCTGCTTGTCCAAAGATTCTATGGCGGCGGCCACCATGCCGTTGTAAGCCGAAACACTGTTCACGTACCCGCCATAAGGAACCATGCTTATGGAATGGATGACCTTTGGTGCGGAAGGGTTCGCAAAATCAACCACATCTATCTTGTTGACGGTGCCGTTGTTCACGGCGAACAGCCGGTTAGTGTTCGCATCGAAAGTGGTGATTTCAGCCGAACCGGCTCCGCCCAAGTTCAGGGTCGCTATTTCTTGATAGGAAGACAAATCTTCATTGACGGTGAACTCCAATGCCGGGATTTGTTCATCTTTCTTGCATCCGGCCATCACTAAAGACACGGATACGGCAAGCAGGAAAATTCTATTCATGGATTCGTTTATTATGTGAAATTATCGGCAAATGTATGTGAAAGATTATTACCGCAATGTTAAGCGAAGATTAACAAAAAGCGAGTGACGGAAAAACACGGCAGCGAAAAGGTGTTTCGGGGCTGCTTCTCCGGCTCCGTCTTTCAACCCGTGCCTGCACAATCGGAATCCGAAGCGTGACTGGGGCGGGGGTTTGGCCTTTCCAAAAGATACTATTGGACTTGTTTAGTTGAATTTCAGCTATATTTGTCCAAACCCACAGATATGAACAAGCTGCCAGTTTACATTTCAGATAGTGATTTTACTGAATATGTTTTGCCTCATTTGAGCCACAAACTGAATCATAACCGCTCGA
>JANPIL010000377.1:0-3061 GCA_031424975.1 Sphingobacteriales bacterium | reverse complement strand
ACGGCTGAACGGCAATTCAGCCGTGGTGGATTTTTTGAACGTCAACGCCAATTTCCGCGTGCAGTCGCATTACATTGAGCTGCCGGTGCTGGCCAAAGTGTACATCACCGAAGGCTTTCACGTGTTTGCCGGGCCGCAAGTGGGTTATCTGGTCAAAAACGATTTGCGTATCCAAGCCAATACGCTGGGTTTTTCGGTCATTAACCGCAACGAAGACATAACCAATGGGTTCCAGAAATGGGATGTCGGTTTTGTGGGCGGCTTGGGCTACCGCTTCGATAATGGCCTGAACATGATGGCCGCCTACGATTACGGCGTGCAGCGCATTGACGAGAACAAACGGTTTGCCACATTTAACCGGACAATCAAGTTTTCGCTGGGATACGAGTTCTGAACAATTCAATGGTTGGAATGGCCGGATGGCTTGATAATCGGGAACAGGTTTTCCAATTATCAAGCCATTTGATTATCCGGTCATTTTCACCGGATTAGGCGTATGTTTGGCAGGAACTAATTTTCAATGGAAATGCTGCTTTTTTACGCGCCCGATTTTAGTGTAAATAATTCCGATTTGCCCGACGACGAAGCCCACCACGCCCTGAAAGTATTGCGCCTCGGCGTTGGCGATGCGCTGCAAATAACCGACGGAAAAGGCAACCTGCACACCGCGAAAATAGTATCCTTGGAAAAGGCCAAACCCCGCTTGCAAGTAACGGCCACACAAACCGGTTTTGGCAAGCGTGAGTATCATATTCACATTGCGGTTGCGCCCACCAAAAATACCGACCGCACGGAATGGCTCGTGGAAAAATGCGTGGAAATGGGTGTGGACGAAATCAGTTTCATCCAGTGCGACCATTCGGAACGCAAGCATTTCAAAACCGACCGGCTTGAGAAAATCGCCATTTCGGCCATGAAACAGTCGCTCAAGGCGTATCTGCCGGTTGTCGGTGGGATGGTTCCGTTCGGGAAATTCGTCAGCCGGTTCAGCAACGAGCCTTTAACACAACTCTTCATCGCGCACTTGGGTGAAGGCGAAAAACAGTATCTTTCAAAAACGGCAAACCCCGGCGGCTGTTGCGTGCTGATAGGCCCGGAAGGCGATTTCAGTCCGCAGGAAATCCGGTTGGCAATGGCCAGCGGTTTTCGGGCGGTGAGCCTGGGCGACAGCCGCTTGCGCACCGAAACGGCCGCTATGGCCGCCTGCCACACCCTGAATATGCTGAACTTGCCTTGACGGAAGTGGCGGGTTTCGTGTTTTTAAAACCTGCCTGCCGGACAGGCAGGGATACTATTTTGGGGCGTGCCGGGCATTTTTCCAATACAACCGCGATTTCTGACACCTTCACTCCTCTTGTGCATCCACGGGTCAAAATGACCGGCAGGCGGGTTGGTTTCGGGGCGAACCGAAAAAAACAGTACCTTTCGGAAAGCCCAAACCCCAAACACTGATGGTGGGCGCAAGCATCCGCCCGTGCCGGTTTTTGCTTTTGTCCATTCCGCATTCCGGGTGGCCAGAACGGTAAACGCATTCGAATAAAACCATGCTTTTCGGCTCCAAGGGCGTTGCCCTCCTGCTTTCCGTGCTTATCGCGGGCATCACCGTCGCGTTCCTGTCGCTGGTCGAGGCCGTTTCGGGCCGCGCCTTGGCGGTGGCGTTCAGCTTGGCCTTCGTCTCTTCGTTCGTGCTGGTGTATGTGGCCTTAGAGTTTCTGGTTTTCCGCGAATTGAATATGCTTTACACCATGTTCGAGAAAATCAAGCAGAAGGATTTCAGGCTTTCGCGCAAGCGCATTTTTCAGGATGCCAACCCGCTCAAACGGCTCAACGAGGAGATTTATACGTATGCCACCGGCAAGCAGCAGGAAATAGACGAACTCAAACGCATGGAAGAATACCGTCGCGAGTTTGTGGCCAACATCTCGCACGAGCTTAAAACGCCCATTTTTGCCGCGCAGGGTTTCATTCACACGCTGCTTGACGGCGCGGTGGAAGACGAGAAAGTGCGCGACAAATTTCTGGAAAAAGCCGCCCGAAGCCTTGACAACCTCGATGCGCTGGTGCAGGACTTGCTCACGCTTTCGCGCATGGAAAGCGGCGACATAAAGATGCACCACGAGAAAGTGGACTTGTACCAACTGACGCAGGAGGTTTTTGAACAATTGGAGGAAACCGCCGCGCAGAAAAACGTGAAGCTCAAGTTCGACAAGCACCAGTCGCCGCACGTGGTGGCCCGCGCCGACCGCAAGCGCATAGGCCAGGTAATGTCTAACCTGATTGGCAATGCGGTCAAATACAACAACGACGGCGGCAAAGTGGTGGTGGAGATAGAAAGCGAGAAAGACCACTTGGTGGTGTTTGTCAAGGACGACGGCATCGGCATTGAGCCGGAACACATCCGGCGGATTTTCGAGCGGTTCTACCGCGTCGAGAAAAGCCGCTCCAAAGACAAGGGCGGCACGGGCTTGGGCCTGGCCATTGTCAAGCACATTGTGGAGGCGCACGGCTCCAAAATCAGCGTGACCAGCAAGCCGGGCAAGGGAACCCAGTTCAGGTTCAAGTTGGAAAAAGGCGAGAAGTAACGGGGCGGGCGGGCATCAGGGACGCATTGTGCAAAGTTGCTGTCCGAAAAGACCTCACCCCCGGCCCCTCTCCTGCTGAGAGGGGAGCAAAGCCCCTCCCTTGCGGGGAGGGGTTGGGGTGGGGTTCACCCCTCTCTGAAGGAGAGGGGCCGGGGGTGAGGTTATAATCTGCCGCTACCTTGCCGCCCGCCCAAACCACTTGCAAAACGGATACAGCACCCCCAAAATGCAAAACCACGTAAGCCAGACCCGCGCCAGGTTGTAGCCGAAGCCGCGCGGCAACCCGCCGCGTCCGTTGGCCAAGTCGAAATCGTGCCAGCGGTAGCCCGCCGAAAAGGCGGTGGCCCAAGCCAGCAGTTGCGTGCAAACCAGCATGGCCAGAAAAAAAACCACCGGAAACCGCCCGAAAACCAGCATCACCTTACGGAAATCGTGTTTGCGCCGCATATAGGCCATGTACGCGTCAGGAGCGAGCAGCA
>JANPIL010000376.1:0-2508 GCA_031424975.1 Sphingobacteriales bacterium | reverse complement strand
TCGAGCGGTTATGATTCAGTTTGTGGCTCAAATGAGGCAAAACATATTCAGTAAAATCACTATCTGAAATGTAAACTGGCAGCTTGTTCATATCTGTGGGTTTGGACAAATATAGCTGAAATTCAACTAAACAAGTCCAATGTCAACCCTGACACGCCATTGTAGAGACAACGGATATGAGGAAATGTTTGTGTTGGCAGACGAAGCTGACGCACACGCGATAGAATTTTATCGTTCAACAAGAGCGGCAGAGGGACGAGTTGTAAACTTCAATTACACACTATAAGTGTGTTCGCAGGTTTTCATTTTGTTTTGGCCTCATGAAATTACTGGCAGAATTTAATTGACCAAAATAGTATCTCCCAAAAAGCCCAAACCTCCCCTTCTACCGCACCATTTCCAGCAGCAGTGTCAGACGGGTTTTGAGTTCCTTGCGCGGCACAATAAAATCCAGAAAGCCGTGTTCAAGCACGAATTCGGCACTTTGGAAGTCCTTGGGCAAGTCCTTGCCAATTGTTTCGCGGATTACGCGCGGGCCAGCAAAGCCGATCATTGCGCCGGGCTCGGCAATGTTGAAGTCGCCGAGCATGGCAAACGAGGCCGTCACGCCACCCGTGGTCGGGTCGGTGAGCAGCGAAATGTACGGTATGCCCGCTTCGTGCAGCAGGGCCAGTTTGGCCGAGGTTTTGGCCATCTGCATCAGCGAAATGCCCGCTTCCATCATCCGTGCGCCACCCGAACGCGACACCATCAAAAAAGGCAGTTTGTGTTGCAGCGCGTAGCCGATGGCACGGGCTATTTTTTCGCCCACCACTGAACCCATCGAGCCGCCAATAAACTGAAAATCCATGCACGCAATCACGATTTCCGCGCCGTTGAGTTTGCCGTGGGCGGTGCGCACGGCATCGCGCAGGCCGGTTTTTTTCTGCGAGGCCACCACCCGTTCGGGATATTTCTTGGTGTCGGTGAATTGCAGCGGGTCGGCGGATTGCATTTTCGTGTCCATTTCAATGAACACATTGTCGTCAAATAGCAACTCGAAATACTCCTCCGAACCTATTTTTTCGTGGTATCCGCAGTGGATGCACGTGAAAGCGTTGTTTTTCAATTCCCGCGTGTGCATTACTTTCTTGCAGTTGGGGCATTTGTGCCAGATGCCGTCGGGAGCCTCTTTCTTCAGTTCGGTTGGCGTGCTGATACCTTTTTCTTTGCGGGTAAACCAAGACATATAGTTGATGAGTAAGTGAGCAAATGAATAAATGAGCAAGTGGAGCCGAGATTATTCACTCATTAGCTCACTTACCCATTCACTCATTTCTATTAAGCGATTGTAATTTCGTTTGTCAAATATACATCTTGGATGGTTTGCAGCAAAGCGATGCCCTCGGCCATGGGACGCTGGAAGGCTTTGCGGCCCGAAATCAGGCCCGTGCCACCGGCGCGTTTATTGATGACGGCGGTTTTGACGGCATCCGCAAAATCCGAATCGCCCGATGCACCACCCGAATTGATCAGTCCGGCGCGGCCCATGTAGCAGTTGGCCACTTGGTAGCGGCACAAGTCAATCGGGTGGTCGGAGGTGAGTTGCGAATAAATCCGTTCGTCGAGTTTGCCGTAGCTGCTGCCGCCCGTGTTCAACGCCTTGAAGCCGCCGTTGTTTTCGGGCAGTTTCTGCTTGATAATGTCGGCTTGCATGGTGGTGCCGATGTGGTTGGCTTGGCCGGTCAGGTCGGCGGAAACGTGGTAGTCCACGCCGTCCTTTTTAAAAGCGGCATTGCGCGTGTAGCACCACAAAATGGTGGCCATGCCCAGCGAATGCGCCGTTTCAAAGGCTTGCGCCACCTCGATGATTTCGCGCGTGGCATCGTCCGAACCGAAATAAACCGTGGCTCCCACGGCCACCGCGCCCAAGTTCCAAGCATCCCTGACGCTGCCGAACATGATTTGTTCGGCCTTGTTGGGGTAGGTCAGCAGTTCGTTGTGGTTGATCTTGACAATGAACGGAATCTTGTGCGCATACCGGCGCGACATCATGGCCAACGCGCCAAAGGTGGTGGCCACCGCATTGCAACCGCCTTCCATGGCCAGCCGGACAATGTTTTCCGGATCAAAATACAGCGGATTCTTGGCAAACGAGGCTCCGGCACTGTGTTCTATGCCTTGGTCTATGGGCAAGATGCTCAAGTAGCCCGTGTTTGCCAGCCGTCCGTGTCCGTACAGCGCGGCCAAACTGCGCAACACTTGCGGGTTGCGGTTGGAGTTAACGAATATCCGGTCCAGAAAATCAGGGCCGGGCAGGTGCAGTGTTTCCTTGGGTATGGTTTTGCTGACGTGTTCCAGCAAATGCGGCGCGTCACCGCCCAGGTATTCGGTTATTTTTTGGTAAGACATGGGATTAATGGTTAAATGGCTGGATTGCAAAATAGTATCTTTCGAAAAGGCGAAACCCGCCCGGAAAAAACCCTGACTGGCGCGAGGTTCTGATAAATTGAAACTGGCGCGAGGTTC
>JANPIL010000375.1:0-1768 GCA_031424975.1 Sphingobacteriales bacterium | reverse complement strand
TCGAGCGGTTATGATTCAGTTTGTGGCTCAAATGAGGCAAAACATATTCAGTAAAATCACTATCTGAAATGTAAACTGGCAGCTTGTTCATATCTGTGGGTTTGGACAAATATAGCTGAAATTCAACTAAACAAGTCCATGGTGTATCGCGCCCTTTCAGGGCTTTTTTGCTCCCCTCTCTGAAGGAGAGGGGCCGGGGGTGAGGTCTTTTTAAAAGCCCACTTTCAGCGAGAACACGTTGGAATACAGCGATTCCGAACGGTCACCGATGTCGGTCAGGGCGTAGTCTATCTGGAATTTGTTAAGCCGGATGCCCACGCCCATGTTCGGCTGGAAAACCGTGGCCGTGCGGTCATACAGTTTGGTGGAGGGGTTGTAGTCCTTGATTTGCTGCACATCGCCCGCGCCGCCACGCACGAAAACGATTTGCTTGTAGTCCAGTTCAAAGCCCACGCGCGGATCAACGGAAACCGCTTTTGACTTGACTAATACATTCCGCTTGCCATCAAACGAGAAATCGGCATCGGCGGCCAGCAGCGCGCCAAAGTTTTCGCGGATGCGCCAGCGGTAGGCCAAACCGACTGACAAACGCGGCAGCGTGAGTTCGGTGTAGTTGCCGCGCAGGGTGTTATTGGTTTTGGCATACACTTCTTCCAGCAAAGCCGTATTCACCGACCACGTGTTGAAGGTGCTGGTCACATCGCGCAGCATGGCCCCGAAACGCCAGTTTTTGCGATCCATGAGCAGGCCCACATCAAAGCCGAAGCCCCAGGCATTGGCAAACGGCCCCACGGTGCGGTGGATGATTTTGGCGTTGGCCCCGAATTTCAGGCCGCTGAGTTTGGGAAACCTGCGGGCGTAGGAAAACAAAAAAGCGTAATCGGCCGCCGAGAAAAACGTAATGTTGTTGTAGTTGATGGCTCCGTTGGCATCGAACAGAAAGCGGGTGTCGGGAATGTCGTCCACGCCGAAACGGATGACCGAAACACCCAAGTGACTGACCGAATCAATGGGCGTGGCAAAAGCGAGATAGTCGTATTTGGCAATGCCCGCAAAATATTCGGCGTGCATAAGCGACACTTCGTATTTAGCTTTGATGCCGAGCAAACCCGCCGGATTCCAGTAGCCCGCCGTCACGTCGGCAGCCACGGCGGTTTGGGTGCGGGCCATGCCCAACGCCCGCGCCCCCACGCCGATAGCCAGGAATTCGTTGCTGTACTTGGGCGCAAGCACTTGACCGTGAGCCGCCAATGAGCAAATAGCCAGCAAAAGTGAGTGGATGTATTTCATTGGCGGCAAATATTTCCGGCAAAATAGTATGTTTCAAAAACGGGAAACCCCCGTGCAAACCCGGACGTGCAAAAGCCGTTGAAACGGCTGGAAACCACAAAACGGAGTGGCGACACCCGGCGGGTTTGGCCTTTTTGGGGGATACTATTTTCCCCGCCGCCGCAATCCGCCCGGTCCACCAATCGCCTGTCAGTCACCGGCTTGGTAAAGCTACGCAGAAAAACCCGATGCCGCCAACAATCGGGCCGCACCAGGTTGCCGCGTGTAATAAAACCGGACAGATTGCAGCAATACCGGTGCGGCCAACACGCCGGGAAAAACAAACCCGCTGTATCATTAAAATAACGTGAGCTATGGGGTATGGCCTAAAAAGAGCAAAAGGGCCAAAGTTTTAGCAACTTTGTAGTGATCAAACCACCGATGCTAAACCTTGAACCCTTATGCCCGGCGAAGATAAAGAAAAAAAACTGATTGAAAT
>JANPIL010000374.1:0-19369 GCA_031424975.1 Sphingobacteriales bacterium | reverse complement strand
TCGAGCGGTTATGATTCAGTTTGTGGCTCAAATGAGGCAAAACATATTCAGTAAAATCACTATCTGAAATGTAAACTGGCAGCTTGTTCATATCTGTGGGTTTGGACAAATATAGCTGAAATTCAACTAAACAAGTCCATTGTAAAAGTGCGTACGTATGAAACGCAGCAACATCAACAGCTATGGTTCAACCACAGCCAACTCACCAATATTGGTGCAGCAGAAAAAACAAGAACAAAAATATCCACAGCGCATCCACGTAGTGCCAATACTGGGTCACGAGGCGCAGACGCAGTTGGTTGGGCGGGTTCACGCTGTAAATGAAACTGTCCACGTAAGCAGTACGCCTGAATGCCTGCACCAGCAGCAATGCCAAAAAGCAGATGCCGCCCGTCACGTGGAGTAGGTGCAGCCCCGAAACAATGTACACAAAAGCCCCGGCTATGCTTCTATTCAGCACAATTCCCTGGTTCATCATTGTGCGCCAGCCCATGAACTGCGTTATGGCAAACAGAATGCCCAAAGCAAGCGTCAGAGCCAGTAGCCAACGGTAGGCTTTGAATTTGTCGCGTTTGAAAGCTTGGTTGGCAAAGTGCAGCGCAACACTGCTGGCGGCGATCAATGCGGTGCTTATCCAGAATATGCCGGGCAAATTGAAGCCCACCCAGCCCGGCGTACCTTTGCGCATCGTGTACAGGACGGCGAACATCAGGAAAAGCAACCCGCTACCGCCCAAACCCAGATACAGCATGAACTGGTAGGGTTCACGGCGGCGGGTCAGGAATTCGGGCAGCGGGGCTTGGGTTTCCGATTTCCGGTCTGGTTTGTAAGCCATACGCGTAAATATTTGGTTTCGGTTTCGCAAGTGTTCGGTTTCGCCAAGCCGCGTTTCGCACCCGTGACAGGAGCGGTGGGCATTGGTTTGCGGATGAAGACAGACAAACCCGGAAAAAATAGTATGTCCGGGAATCCTTAAACCTGCTTCCATTCAAAACATGACCCGCGAAGCGAATGTTTTGAACCGTTGCAAGACAAGCCAGCGTAAAAATAAAGAACCTGAAAGAGTATTACTAACGTAATTTCATCTTTCAGGTTCAGGAAAAAAGCCAAGCGTTGCGGGTCACGGAAATAGTATGTTTCCGAAAGCCCAAACCCGTTTACTTCTTTTTGGGTGCCGGTGCTTGCGTGTTAGGCGTGGCTGGTTTGGGCGTGGTTGCCGCTGCCGGCTTGCTTGCCTGCAGTTTTTTCACCACCGTTTCCGACAAGTCATCGCCGGCCGGATAGTGGAAAAGCACCTGCTTGTCAAACACGTACGTGTAAGTGCCTTCGGCTGCCACTTGTTTGATTGTTTCCTGGATGCGCTTCTGGATCGGCTCGAAAAGCTGCTTTTCCTTGGTCGCGATTTCGGTCTGCATACCCTGCTGCTTTATCTGCAGTTTTTCTTGGGCGGCCTGTAGTTCTTTTTCAGTGGCTCCACGCATCTGTTCCGACATATCCTTCTGGCCTTCCTGATAAACGCCAATCCGCCGGCGCAGGTCTTCGGCATCCTTTTGCAATTCCTTTTCCTTGACCGTGGCAAATCCTTGCAGGGTGTTGTTGGCGGCTTTCACCTCGTCCAGTTTTTCAAGCACGGCCTGTGAATCCACAAAACCGAGCTTCAGGCTTTGTGCCTGCGCAAAATTTCCTGCCAATGCCAACAATAAGGAAGCAATACAAACAAACGATTTTTTCATTGTGATAAATTTGATTGAGTGAAAGGGTAATTGATTAACGGTTTGATTTTGATTTAAAAACTGTTGCAGGCACAAAAAACAGTGGTTGCCAACAGTAAGCGGTAAGCGTAACACAGCGGGTTTGGCTTTCTGAAACTATACTATTTTTCGGGTTGTCATTTTTTCCTCGGGTTCGGATTGTCGTCTTTTTCGCCCAATCCCAGTTCCTCAAGCACATAATCCGAGTAGTCGTGGCGCGGATCGGCGTAAATCATCACCAAGTCGGCGGCCTTGTCAAACATGAATTCCAGTTTGCGGGTTTTGACCACTTTGGTCGCCGCCTCAAAAATCTTGTCGCGCAGCGGATTCATCAACTCCTTCCGCTTCAGGTACAGCAAGCCTTCCGGGCCGTAAACTTTCTTGTTGAAATCCATAGCCTCCCGGCGTTTGGCTTCAATGGCCTGCTTGCGTTCCTGCCGCATGGCATCGGTCAGCAGCACTTCTTCGGCGCGGTAGTCTTGTTCCAACTTGTCAATTTCCAACTGCCGCCCTTGGATTTCCTTTTCCCACTTGGTCGAGGCGGCATCCATGTCGCCCTGCACCTTTTGCGCGTCGGGCATCTTGGTCAGGATATAGTCAGTGTCAATGTACCCGAACTTCTGCGCCCGCACGGTCTGCAAGGCAATGATAGCAAATATAAGACCAAATAATTTCCGCAACATACGTCCAAACGGTTGGTGTGTTCTACAACTCATGAATCGCTAACGTTGGCGGCGTGCTTTTATTCTGTTTCTTCCACCAAGCGGGTTTGGGCTTTCCAGAAGATACTATTTTACGGGTTCAATTGCGGCACCTTCTCCCCTACCTGATCTGCTGGCCGATGGAGAAAATGAACGTTTTCAACCCCCGGTCGGGCAGGCCCGGAATCGGATCAAGCCCCTTGCCGTAGTCAATGCCAATCAAGCCGAAGGCGGGCATGAAAATCCGCGCCCCCACTCCCACCGCCCGCCGCAAATTGAACGGATTGAATTCCTTGTAGCTACCCCAGTTGTTGCCCGCCTCCATGAAGCCGAGCAGGTAAATCGTGGCGGTCTGGCTGGTGGTGACTGGGTAGCGTACCTCAGCCACAAACTTGTTGTACACGATGCCACCCGTGCCCCGGCCATTCACTACCGGGCCCACCAGTTGTTCGCCATAACCGCGCAAGGGTATAATGTCGCGACCTAACAGGAACCCGCCACCCTGCATTCCCGACATTCCGGAGCCGCCCACCACAAAACGCTCATACGGCGAGAAAGGCGTGTTGCGGCTGTAACGCCCCAAGAAACCCATGTGGGCGCGGGTATGCAGCACCAGTTTGCCAATCAGACTCACATTCCATTGCGAATCGAACATCCATTTGTGGTATTCCACCAAACGGCTGTTTTCGGTGGCCACGCCCAACGTTTTCCAAGGTGGTGTCAAGGTAAGGCCGAGTGAAAACGAGGAGCCGCTGCGCGGATACTGGAAATCGCTGATGCTGCTGCGCGAAAGGGTGGTGTTAAACGTGATATTGTGCGAGATTCCATCGGGAAAGCTTGACCCGTAATATCTTTCGCTGTACTGGTTCACGTTGTTGTAAATCAAGTAGGACAGCGCATTGCTCAGGGAGAAGAAATCGTCAGGAACCTTGAGCCGCCGGGCTAACCCCAAGGAGAAGGAAGTGATTTTCAGGGCACTGTATTCTCCACCGCCCACAAGTCCCTGACGGGCAAACTGGCTGTTCGGGCCGAAGTTGTTGCTGTTGATCGAGTGGTTGAAGCTCACGCTGAAGGTGTGCGGTTTCTTGCCGCCAAACCACGGCTCGCTGAACGAAACCGCGTAGTTCTGGCTGTAAGTGCCATTGGACTGTACTTGCAGCGAGAGCCGCTGGCCATCGCCTTTGGGTACGGGCCGCCACGCGCTGCGATCGAGCAGTTTCTTGGCGGCGAAGTTGTTGAACGTCAGGCCCACCGTGCCAATGAAGCCCGTAAAACCGCCCCAGCCGCCCGACAACTGGATCTGGTCGCTGGGTTTTTCCTCCACTTCCCAGTCAATGTCCACCGTGCCGTCGGCGGGGTTGGGCTGGATATTGGGGTTTATTTTCTGCGGGTCAAAAAACTGCAATGCGCCCAATTCCTGCTGGGTGCGCAAAATGTTGCGGCGGCTGAATTTCTGGCCCGGAATGGTGCGCAACTCGCGCAGCACCACGTGGTCGCTGGTTTGGGTGTTGCCCGAAAGCGTCACTTTATTGATGGTGGCCTGCTCGCCTTCGCTGATGCGCATCACAACATCCACCGAGTCGCCCACCACGGCCACTTCCTCGGGCTGTACATTGAAAAACAGGTAGCCGTAATCCATGTAAAGCGAAGTGATGTCCTCGCCCGTCGGGTTGAAAGTGATGCGTTTCTGCAACTCCTCCACGTTGTAAATGTCGCCTTTCTTGAGTTTCAGGATGGCTGCCAATTGCGCATCGGTGTACAGGTAGTTGCCTTCCCAGTCAATGTTGCGGTAATGGTACTGTTTGCCTTCCTCTATTTTCAAATGCACACTCACTGTCTTGTCGTCGTGCCGGAAAACGGTATCCTCCACGAGCCGCGCATCGCGGTAGCCCTTGGTGTTGTAAAACGCAATGAGTTTTTCCTTGTCCTCAATGTATTTGGAACTGATGAACTTGGATGGCGTGAAGAACCGGTAAACCTCGCGCTGCTTGGTTTTTTTCAGTTTCTTGCGCAGCTTGTAATCGGTAAAAGCCGTGTTACCGTCTATTTTCACCTCATACACTTTCACTTTGCGCCGCTTGTCCACGTTGAAAATCAACGCAGTGGCATTGCCCGCAATAGTGGTGTCGCGCACTTGGTTCACTTTCACCACGGTGTTCATGAAGCCCTTGTCCACGAAATACTTGCGCACGGCCAACTGGGTGTTTTTTACCAGTGCGTCGGTCACGATCTTGCCCTTGATGAGCTTGATTTTTTCGGTCAGCGCGTCGCTTTCGCCTTTGCGGATACCCCGGAACGAGAATCGCGCCAGCCGTGCGCGTTCAGTCAGGTGGATGTCGAGGTATATTTTCTCACCTTCAATCTTGGTCGCTTGGATATCCACATCGCCTACCAGACTTAAGGCCCAGATTTTGCGCACTGCCGAACTGATATCGTCGCCCGGCACGGTTATCTTGTCGCCGACGCGCAAGCCCGAAACGGAAATCATGGAGTTGGCATCCAGAAACTGCACGCCGCTTACGGTGATTCCGCCAATTTCGTATTGTTTGGGCCGGTTGTAATCCACACTAATGTCGCTGCCCGACGTGGTGCCGCCCGACGGTGGTGTGACCTGCGCGTGGGCTATGGCTGCGGCACAGCAAAAAATTATCAAGGTGAAAATCTGGCGCATGGTTTCTCGCAAATCTTTGTTGGCTTTTGTTGGTCTTTTAAGGTTGGGAGGAGGTTTCGGGTTTTAGGCTTGATGTTTCACGGATATATGGAAAACTCGGCGGCAAAACACCTAACCGGACAGCCGCAAGGGCGGCTCCTATGGTTCGGCATTCACTTGTTCGCTTATTTTTCCGAAACGCCGTTCGCGCTGCTGGTACGAAAGTATGGCCTGGTACAAGTGTCCGCGCCGGAAATCGGGCCAGTAAATGTCATCGAATATGTAAATTTCCGCGTAAGCCAACTGCCAAAGCATAAAATTGCTGATGCGGTGGTCGCCGCCCGTGCGGATCAGCAAGTCTGGGTCGGGCATTCCGCTGGTATTCAGGTACTTGGACACCAAATCGTCCGTGATGTCCGGCATTTTCAGGCTGCCGCTTGCCACCTCCGCCGCTATTTTTTTCACTGCCTCCACAATCTCCCACCGCCCGCTGTAACTCAGTGCCAACACCAGTGTCAGGCCGGTGTGGTGCTGCGTCAGCTCAATGGCTTCGCGCAATTCTTTCTGGCAGTTTTTGGGCAGGTTTTCCAAATCGCCGATGGCTTGCAGCCGCACATTGTTTTTAATCAGGGTTTCGGTTTCCGAGCGGATCGTGGACACCAGCAACTGCATCAGCGCGTTTACTTCGGCCTTGGGCCGCAGCCAGTTTTCGGTCGAGAATGCGTAAAGCGTCAGGTATTTCACGCCCAGTTCGGCGGCGGTTTCAGTCGTCTCACGCACGGCCTTGATGGCATTCCGGTGGCCGAACACCCGCATCGCACCCTGCTTTTTTGCCCAGCGTCCGTTGCCATCCATGATTATGGCAATGTGCGCGGGCAGGTTCTGCTTGTTTATCTGTTCCTTGCTTGCTTGTTCTTCCACGGGCTGTGTGAAACTGTGAATCGCTCGCAGTGCGGGCTTGCGCATCCACGACGGTAAACTTCCACGCAATTTACGGAAATCATCCGAATTGTCAGGAAATTAAGAATTTTTAACACTTGCAGCGCAAACCTTACGCGCTTGGAAATGGACGGGGCAAGGCATGGCGGTTACCACCAAAAGCCCCACCCCGACCCTCCCCGAAGCTGAAAGCCACGACTTGGCGTGGGAGAGGGAGAAAAAAACAGTATCTTTTCAAAACACCAAACCCACCCGTTTAAAAGTCCCCTCTCTCGGAGGGGATTTAGGGGAGGCCTTGGGTTTGGGCCTTTTGAAAGATACTATTTTCAGGATGCCGGAGAAATGTTGGCGCATCAGTAAAATTCCGGGCAGCGGATTTTGTAAAACGTGTAACTCACCGCCACACCCACGTACATGTACATATCCTTGTCTTTGGGGTTGCCGTTCTGGAACTGGTTGTTGATGTCAATCCCGCTCAGGTCGTCGAGGTAGTCGGTGAAGGTCTTGCGCGCCCCGAACTCCAGGTTCAGGTTCCAGTTGCGGTAAAAGGCGTATTTCAGGCCCAGCCCAAACGGTATGCTGATGCCCGAAAGGTTGTAGGCGGGCTTGGTGTTTTCCACCGGCTCAAACCTGAACAAGGCCGCGCCGCCAAACAGGTACGGCGAAAACGGCATCCGTTTGGCATCGCTGCGGTAATCGAGAAAATTGTATTCCAGGCAGACCGAGGCTTCTTGCAAGCGGGTGCGGAAAGTGCGCATCCGGGCTTGCGCAAACGGGTCAGTGGTCTTCTTTTCGTCCGAACCGGCAAAACTGCCCGCCAGCAGCGCGTACTTTATGCTCACGGCCCGGCCCGGATTGTGGCGCACGAAAATCTGCCCGGCCGGTTTGGCATAGCTGGGGTCAATGCCGGGCAGGATGTCGCCCCGGTACAGGTTCACCCCGCCGCCCGCCCCGACCTCGAGGCGTTGGGCGGTGGCCGGCAAAAGCGTGGATGCGTACATGAGCAGCCAGAAAATCGCGGTATTTGGTTTCACGGATAGGTGCGTTTGGAAATTTGGAAAGCCACTGGTCCTCATTGACGGCTCATTGAATCAGGCACTCATCAGAATGAAATCGGCATCCATTTTCAAGCGTGTGTGGAGTCTTCTGGCCAACTCGATATTTATTTTCCTTTTGCCGTTCATCACTTCCGATATGCGGCTTTCCGGCACTTCCAGCAGCTTTGCCAATTCCTTTTGCGAAAGATGCATCTGGAACATTTTCAACTGGATGGCTTCCGGCAAAGTTAATGGCTGCCTTACCGGCATCAACTTTATTTTTTTCTCGTATTGGCTGGCCAGCACCGAAAGGCGGTGCAATTCGGTGTTCTCTTCATCCGTAAGCGTATCAAAACCGCCTTGTGAAGTGGCTTTTTTCAAAAACCGCTCAATTGAATCCGCCACTTCAAAATACTGTTCGTTGCTTTCGATTGGTGCTGTGATGGTGTTGTCTCGGATGGGATTCACAGATTGGCAAGCCGATGCAGCAACGGCAAACAAAAGCCCCGTTCAATCGAAATCAAACGGGGCTTTCGTATTTTTATTATCTTTCATTCCGTTAATGACTCTTTGAAATCAACGGGTTGTTTCGAAATGGCTTGGAAAAATAGTATCTTTTGAAACCGCCAAACCTGATTGTCTTGAATCACGGAAAGCCCAAACCCGCCTTTGCGCTACCTGAATTTGGGGCAGCGCACACCCTTCACCAATATGTAATTGACGTGGAAACCCGTAATCAGATACCAGTCTTTTTCGTTGGGGCTGCCGCGCTTTTCGCCGGGGGCGTAGCCTTGCACGGTTTGGTTTTGGTAACCGTAGGGATTATTTATCTTGTCATAGCCAATGTCAGACAATACGCGCGGCAAGTCGCGGCTGGCCCCGCTGGCGGAATTCGGGTCGGCGGTGCGGTTGGAAAAGGCTCCCGCCAAGTCGCTTGACAACTGGGACGCGGCTGGGTAGTTGCCGCTCACATCGTCCAGATAGTCGGTAAACAGGTAGCGGTAGCCAATTTCAAAGGCGATATCCAAGCGCGGGCTGGCCTTGTATCGGAAACCCACGCCAAACGGAATGGCAACCTGGATCAGCGAATACGAAATGCCTTCGGTGCGCAGCGGCTGCAGGGCCGTCCAGGCACCGCCAAACTGCTCGGGGGCTTTGGCTTTCGGGCTGTAATAGAATCCGGCTACGCCACCAAACAGGTACGGCACAAAGTCGGGGCGGCGCAGGTATGTCTGGCGGTTTTCCACCAAGTCGAATATGCCAATGGCCGAAAGTTCAAAAATGCTGGTGCGGAACGAGGCGTTGCGGATGTAACGGAAACGCGCATTGTCTTCGGTAGGGTTCTGCACTTTGTAGTCGTCAGCAGCCAAGCGGCCGTAGTTGAACGATGCCCGGCCACTGAAACGGGGCGTGTAGCGGCGCGTAAGGTGTACGCCGATATTGTAACGCGTGAATTTGAGGTCGGTGCTGACGAAGGTTTCGGCGGGGGTGATATCGCCGAAATAGTTCATCGCATTCACGCTCACGCCAATGCTGGTGTAGCGTTTGTTGCGTCCGAAGCGCTGCGCCGATGCATTGGTAATGGCGATGCCGCAAAAAATAAGGCAGCAGAGTAAAATTTTCTTGTGCATACGGGTAGGGCGGTGAATGTGCTGGCGGGCACTGGGTTCGCTTGTGTTTGAATGGGGTTGTTCTAATGCGCAAAGTACAAAGATAATTCTTGAGTTTTCCAAAAAAACCGTCAATTTCTTACATCGTAGCCCCAATTGAGTTTATGGCGCAGGGTGTGCAGGAAGTTGTCGCCGGTGGTTTTCACGAGCCGGGCCTTGAAATCCTCCTTGCGCACGGCCAGTTGCACGGCCGAATCCACGGCCCGGGCGCGAGAATCGAGCGAGGCGAGGTAGTGGCGGCTTCGCCCCTCGATTTCAAACGAAATCACGCTGTTGTCTGATACTATGAGCGGCCGCACGTTCAGGTTGTGCGGGCTGACGGGCGTGATGATGAAATTGCCCGATTGCGCCAGCACCACCGGCCCGCCGCAACTGAGCGAGTAGGCTGTGGAGCCGGTTGGCGTGGCCACGATAAGGCCGTCGGCCCAGTACGAGTTCAAATATTCGCCGTCAATGTACGTGTGTACAGTAATCATGGACGAGGTGTCGCGGCGCGTAATCGTGAATTCGTTCAGCCCGAAAGGCATTCCCTCAAACAAGTCGCGATCCGATTCCAGGCGAATCAGTGTCCGGTCGTCGAAGGTGTAGGCATTGTTAAACAAGTGCCCGATGGCTTCGGACACTTTTTCGGGAGCCGTAGTCGCCAGAAAACCCAGCCGACCCGTATTGATACCCAGAATCGGGATTTGCCGCGCCCCCACGTGCGTCACGGTTTCGAGCAGTGTGCCGTCGCCACCGATGCTGAACATGAAATCGGCATCGAAAATCTGGCTGCGGCTGCTGTACGTCTCGTTTTCCGGCTTGCGGATTTTGGCTTTTTGCAGGAACAATTCAAATGGCTCGGATACTTGGACAGTAACGCCCCGGTCGTGCAAGTCGTCGAACATTTCCTGAATGTAAGGCGTGGTCTCCTCCTTGAAGCTGCGTCCGTGGATGGTGATTTTCATTCGGGGGTTTGGCCTTTTTAAAAGATACTATTTTCAGCCCGCAAAAGCCCCACCCCGGCCCTCCCCGAAGGAGAGAGAGAAAAAAGTCCCCTCTTTCGGAGGGGGTTGGGGGAGGCCTCGGGTTTGGCGTTTCCGGCAAGGATGGCCTTAAACTCAGATACTCAGGTATTTGAGCAGCATATCCAGCCGTTCCTTGTCTTCGTCGCGGGTGGTTTCCTGTTGGTATTTGGCCACCACTTCGTATTCAAACCGCTCGAAAGTGGCGATGATGCGCGAAATGTCGGGGCGGTTGATTTTGATGGTCAGTTGAATCTGGCTTTTGTCGTACGGGTACGCACTCACGTGGCTGCTCAGGATTTTGGCATCGTTCGACTCCACCAAGCGGCTGATTTCGCTCAGCGAATAATTGCGTTCGGGCATGGACAACACCAAGGTGCTGCCCGGATCATTGCCCTGCGACAGCGAGAAAAACGCCATCGTCTCATCAACCACGATCGAGCCTACGTACGTCTGGTCCATGTCCAGCACCGCCACCACCTGCAATTGGTGCAACTGGGCGGTTTTCAGCACATCCGTGTACGATTCGTGGCGGAAAGCATGAACCGTCGGCGCAAACATTTCCATGTCCACCAGCAGCGAGGTCGGCTCTTCCATCAGGGCTTCGCGGTTCACCAGGCCCAAGTATTCGCCTTCCCTGACCACGGGCAGTTGCCGCACGTGCAGTTCCTGCATCCAGCTCAAGGCGTTGGCGGCGGTGTCGGCAGTGCGGAGCGACGGAATCATTTGGTTGATGAACTCTTCGGCTATCATAGTTTTGGGCTTTTAAATTTGATTCGGGCCTTGGTGTGGCGGGCGCAAAGGTGGGCTGGCAGCCAACAAGACCGAAACCCGCCAACCGCATTGGTTGTTTGCGGAAAGTGCTTTTCGGCAATCCCCTCAAAAATCCTGCCCGGTTGTATTTGCCTGCTTGCGCTTGGGCAGGAGCCGGTTTTCGGAGCCAAAACACCCCCGGCAAAATAGTATCTTTTGCAAAGCCCAAACCCGCCGGTGCGCTTATCCGCACGGTGGCGGTCAGCCCGCTGCTTTTTCTGCAAGCTGCTCATTGCCAATCCATTCCGTAACAATCCGGTTGAATTTTTCGGCCTGCTCCATCATCGGGGCGTGGCAGCAATGGTCAATGAAGCGCACTTCGGAATGGGGCATCAGCCGGTGGAACTCGTGCGCCACGTGCGGCGGCGTAATGGTGTCGTTCAGCCCCCAGACCAGCAGCGTCGGCACTTGGATGCGCGTCACTTCCTCGGCCATGTTGTGCCGCTGCGCCGACTTGGCAATGGCTACAATGTTCATGCACTTGGATATGCTGCTCGTAATGTCAAACACCTCGTCCACGAGTTCCTTGGTGGCGGTTTTGGGGTTGTAAAACGTGTATTCCACCCGTTCACGGATATAATCGTAGCTGCCGCGCTTCGGGAACGAGCCGCCCAGCGAGTTTTCAAAGAGTCCCGAACTGCCCGTCAGCACCAGCCGCCGCACATTGTGCGGGTTGTTGAGCGTGTATATCAGCCCGATGTGGCCGCCCAGCGAGTTGCCCAGCAAGGTCAGGTCGCGCAGGTTTTTGTGGGCGATGAAGCCCTCGATGAACTCCGACAGGCCGTCCACGCTGGCCTCCTTGTAGGGCATTTCGTAGATGGGCATCAGTGGGATGACCACCCGGTAACGGGGCGAAAAACCGCGCACCACCGCCTCCCAGTTGCTCAGCGCGCCGAAAAGCCCGTGCAGCAGCAGCAGTACTTCACCTTCGCCTTCATCCACGTATTTGTATTCTCCCGATTCCTTGATTTGCAAATCCATATATACAGTAGGTTAGGTCAAAAGGCGAGTGGCCGTGTGCCGCAAAAAGGCGAACCGGATGGCGGCCCAATCTCCGTTGCCTGCACAAGCCGCACGATTTGAAACGGCATAACATCAATGTCTGAGGGCGAAGTTCAACCAATTATCCATCATTTTCAAACCGCCCTGCGTCAAAGCGGCTTCCGGGTGGAACTGCACGCCCCGGATGGGCAGGCTTTTGTGACGGAACGCCATGATTTCGCCATCCAGTGTGCGGGCCACGGTTTCCAGTGCGGCGGGCAGGCTTTGCAGCACCAGCGAATGGTAGCGCACCACGTCAAGGGTGGCGGGCAGGCCGGCAAAAATCGCATCGGGCAGGCAATCAATGCGCGACAGTTTGCCGTGCATGGGCTTGTCGGCGCGTTCCAGCCTGGCTCCGAAATGCTCGCCCAATGCCTGGTGACCCAGACATATCCCCAGCATCGGCAGCGTACCGGCGTAATGCTCAACCACTTGCATCAGGCTGCCTGCCTGCCGGGGTGTGCCGGGGCCGGGCGAAAGGATGATGCCCCGGTAAGTTTCCCGCCTGATTTCCGGGAGCGGCACATCGTTGCGCACCACCCGAAACTCCACGCCGCACTGCGCCAGATAATCGGCCAGGTTGTAGGTGAATGAATCGAAATTGTCCAGCAAAAGAAACATGGGCGGCAGTAAGGTTTCGGGTTTGCCGGGAGGTTTCGGGTTTTGCAAAGATACTGTTTGCCATCCGCAGCCAGCGGTTCGCGGTCATATTTTCCGGTTCCGCGCGGGCGTGGCAAACCGGTGGCTTGGGGCGGAAACCCCACAAACCCGCCGGTCTTGATTGCGCCGATTACGCTGGATTACGGAAACAGCGGTTCGGAAAAACCCGGACGGAAAGCGTCATCCGCACAGTGGCCGGGGCAACGGAAGATTTTTTGCGAAAAAACATTACAAGTCACAAAACCTTAAACTTACGGTAACATCCGTGAAACAGTAAAACAATACCTTTGCGGAAAGTAAGTTTTCTTCATACACTTTTGTTTGGTTAGGGGAATGGGTTGCCTGATTCGGGCAGCCTATTTTTTTTGGCCTGAATAGCCCCCAGCTCCCGAAGGCGGAGCGGCCTCCCCTAAATCCCCTCCGAAAGAGGGGACTTTTAACCAGGGCGGGTTTGGGCTTTTTGAAAGCTGAAAGCCCCGTTTCTGCCTCTGGCGGAACTTTTAGCTTTAGCGGGGATACTATTTTGCCGTTTTTTTAAGCCCCCTCCTTCGGAGGGGGTTGGGGGAGGCCTCTGGAACCATATCCCCGTAATCGAGTTCCTGCCAACGGTTTTCAATGTCTTCCATGCGCATAATCTCATCCAGCACCGCATCCTGGCGTTTGCCCACCGCCAACGCCTCGGAATATGGCGTGTTGCTGAACGAAATCATGGTGTAGAGCGGAGTCCAGCGGTCAGGGTGCTGGTGGTGGATGTGCGCCTCGATTTTTTTGCGAAGCAGGAATTCAGGCTGGCCCACCTTGTCGCGCATTTCCACGAAATTCTGCAAAGCCAGTTCGGCAATGGCATCGGCATCCGGCTTGCGCGACTGCTGGTACTCACTGAAAATGGCCGCCCAATCGTCATCACCGTGCCGCCCGATGATTTCATCCAGCACCACGCAATCCTCGAAGCCGCAATTCATGCCCTGCCCGTAAAACGGCACAATGGCGTGCGCCGCATCGCCGATCAGTGCCACTTTGTCACGGTACGTCCACGGGTAGCAGCGCACGGTGAGCAGGGCCGAGGTCGGGTTGGCAAAATATTCGGTTTGCAGGCCGGGCATGAGTGGCAGGATGTCGGGGAAAGTCTGCGCGAAAAAGTCGTTCACCTGTGCCGGAGTCTGGATTTGCCCGAACGACGGATTGCCTTCCCACGGGAAAAACAGCGTGCAGGTAAAACTCTTGTCGGGGTTGGGCAAAGCAATGAGCATGAAATGGCCGCGCGGCCAGATGTGCAGGGCGTGCGGCTCGATGGCCCAGCCGCCATCGGGTGCGGGCGGAATGGTCAGTTCCTTGTAGCCGTGTTCAATATAATTCTGTGAATAGTCGAAAAGCGGACGCTTCATCATGGCCTGCCGGATGGCGGAAAACGCGCCATCAGAACCAAAGATGAGGTCGGGCCGGATTTCGGATTTCGTGCCGTCGGGAGCGGTTTGGGCAATTTCCAGGATACCTGCCTGTCCGGCAGGCAGGCTATTTTGCAAATCAACCGCCGTGCATTTATGCTCAAACAGGAATTTGGCTCCGGCGCGTTCGGCGGCATCCATCAGCGTTTGGTTCAGCAAACTGCGCGAAACCGAATAAATGGCCTGTCCTTCGTTGCCGTACGGCTGGTAGGTGAGCTTGCCCTGCGGGTCGTGCATCATGCGGCCGGGCATGGGGATGGCAAATTTCTTGACTTCCGCTTCCAGCCCGATGGTGCGCATGGCCCGCCAGCCCCTTTCGCTCATGGCCAGGTTTATGCTGCGCCCGTCGTCCCAGTCGCTGGCGCGCAAATCGGGGCGTTTTTCAATGACCTGCACTTGGTGGCCGCGCCGCGCCAACAAAGCAGCCAGCAACGAACCGACAAGGCCCGCACCGAGAATGGAAATGTTTTTCAATGGTTTATCGAGTGAAAATTAATGGCTGAATGGTTCTGCAGCTTGATTTGATCTCATTAACCGGTCAAATCGCTCTTATGAAACAGATTTAACAGTGGCAGGTTTGGTGTTTTTAAAAGATACTATTTCATTCGACCATTATTTCCTGAGCCAATCAATATCTGTTGAAAGTCAAGACACTCATCTGCCGATGAATGCATCTCTTCGGGTAAATATTTCATCCGATGGATCACGCCCATATAACAAAAACCATCGAAAGGTTACTATTACAGCAGCGCAAAAAGTCAGGACGCTGGCCCACAAAGACTGTATAAAATATTTGTAGACATCAAAATTGGTTTCCGCCAAGGATTCCTTTGGATTTGCAGGATTGTAATAGACTATCAATGCATCTCCGATTTTGTAAGGGCCGTATATGCGATTTTGATTGACGGTGACATATTTGTTTTTCCTGCTGTCTTCAAACGAGGTGTAATAATAATAGAAAGTTGTTCTTCCGCTTCCACTCACTCTTATTTCTTTTATGATACCGGTTGTTGTGTTTGTGTAGTTTTCATCAACATATTTCGCAAAAGCATAATCTTTAAAAGAGGACACGATAGTGATGACGCAGGAACCTGCCCAAAAAAAGGCCATTATACCATAAATCAGTAATCTTTTCCACCTTTCTTCTGAAGCGTTCATGGAATGTTTTGCAAGTGATTTCCCTGATGGCCAGCGTAATGCAGTGCGGTTGTCGCGAAAACCTCTGCACGGCGCACCGCAGAAAACAGTACGTTTCAGAAAGCCGAAACCTCCCGCACACTTGCAGCCAAAACCTGGCCGCAGTGGTACACATCTTCGAACGAATTATAAAGCGGCACTGGCGAAAGGCGTATCACGTCCGGTTCGCGCCAGTCGCCGATGATACCGGCGGCGTGGAGTTTCTCGAATACCGCCCGGCCACCTCGCCGCACCAACATGGACAGTTGGCAGCCGCGTTCCAACGGGTTTTCGGGCGTGATGATGGTCAGGTTTTCGCGCAGCAACGGGTCGTTTTGGATGATGGATTCCAGAAAACCCGTCAGCCGGATGCTTTTTTGGCGCAATTTTTCAATACCGGCCTCATCAAAAATATCCAGCGCGGCGCGGTGGGCGGCCATGAGCAAGACCGGGCCGTTGGCGAGTTGCCAGCCATCGGCACCGTGCTGCGGCACAAAGCCCTTTTTCATCTGGAATCGCGTGGCTTCGTCGTGGCCCCACCAGCCCGCCAGACGCGGCAGGTTGGGGCTGTCGGCGTGCCTTTCATGTACAAAAGCCCCGGCCACGCCGCCCGGACTGGAATTGAGGTATTTGTAGCTGCACCACACCGCAAAGTCGGCTTGCCAGTCGTGCAGGTGCAGCGGAACGTTGCCGATGGCGTGGGCCAAATCAAAACCCACGCAGGCTCCGACTTGGCGGGCGGCTTTGGCAATGGCCTGCATATCGAATACTTGGCCGGTGTAGTAATTGATGCCGCCAAACAGGACGAGGGCGGGTTTGGTGTTCTCGGCGGATACTATTTCCAAGATATCTTCGGTGCGCAAGGTGTGTTCGCCTTGGCGCGGCCGCACTTCAATAATCGCATCGGCCGGGTCGTAGCCGTGCAGCCGCACCTGCGATTCTATGGCGTATTGGTCGGATGGAAAGGCTCCGGCTTCCATCACGATGCGGTACCGGCCGGGCACGGGCCGGTAAAAAGACACCATCAGCAGGTGCAGGTTGGTGGTTAGGTTGTTCATTGCCACCACCTCGTGCGGCAGTGCGCCGGTCAGCTTGGCCAGCGGCGCGCGAAACTGCTTGTGATACGTGAGCCACGGCTGCTTGCCCGTAAAATGGCCTTCCACGGCCAGCGTTTCCCAGTGCCGCATCTCGTTTTCAATAATTTCGCGGGCAGCTTTGGGCTGCAATCCCAGTGAGTTGCCGCAGAAATAAATCGTTTCCTGCCCGTTGATGACCGGAATATGGAACCGCTGCCGGAAGTGTCGCAGCGCATCGGCCGCATCCATCTGGCGGGCGGCGGCAAGGGTGTTTTCGCGGGCTTTTGCGGGGCTGTCGGTCATGGGCGGAAATAGTATCTTTCGGAAAGGCGAAACCCGCCCATTGCATTCTACACAGGACAATAATGTGGCGGAAAATGTTTTGCAAAATAGTATCGTCGGAAAACCGCAAACCCGCCCGCCATACAGAGGCGGCAATCAGATGCCGTCCGGTTTCTCCATGACCGTGCCGCAGCGTTGGCAGGTGCGCAGCGACATTGAGTTCCAGAACCGCTCCATGACCACGGGCAACTGGCCGACAATATCCGAAACGGGGACAAATTCTTCGTGCAGTTTATTGCCGCAGTTTTCGCAGAACCACAAAAAACCGTCTTTCTCACCGGGCTTGCGGTACCGTTCAATAACCAAGCCGATGGAGCCAGCCGTGCGGCGCGGCGAATGCGGCACGCGCGGCGGCAACAGGAACATATCGCCCGCCTTGAGCACAATGTCTGTCAGTTCGCCGTTCTCCACTATTTTCAGCGTGATTTCGCCTTCCAGTTGGTAAAACAATTCCTCGCCCTCATCATAGTGGAAATCCTTGCGGGCGTTGGGGCCGCCCACCACCATCACAATGAAATCATCGTTTTGTCTGTATACTTGCTGGTTGCCCACGGGCGGCTTGAGCAGATGGCGGTTTTCGCCGATCCATTGTTGCAGGTTAAAGGGACGCTGAATCATGGTGGATTTTGGAAGGATAGACCGAATGGATGAGTTATAAGCTTTCGGACGGCGTGTTGTACCGCACAAACACTGTTGAATGCGAAAGTAAAGATATTCCGGCAAACAGCCGGACGGGAATTGAAAAAGCCCGCTTTTGGCGGGCTTTTAAACATGGTAAGGTAACTTGGCAGTGCGCAAACAACCCGTCAAACGGTTGCCGGCTCTGCGGTTACCGGCTCCGCAGTGCCCGAGGCTTTGGCGGCCTTGGCGGCTCTGGCTTTGGCCAATGCTGCCGCGCGTTTGAGGTTTGTTTCGGCAGAAGCGGGTGCTCTCTTAACAATAGGCTTGGCAACAACCGGCTTTTCGGCTACCGGCTCGGGAGATTTGGTTGCCTTTTCTGCTTTTGCCTGCACTGCGGGTTTTGTTACAGTCTTTTTCGCGGCGGCGTTTTCCACGGGTTCTGCGGCGACTATTTTTGCCGGCCTTCCCCTTCTTTTTGTCACTGGCGTTTCGGTAGCTTCCACTGTTTTTTTGCTCGCCGGCTTTGTTGTTTCAGCTTTTGGCGAAACCGCTTTTGCCTTCAATTTGTACTGTTTTTTCGGTTTGGCTGTCTCCGCCAATTTCTCTGCCGACTTCAACGCCTTGCTCAATGCCTTGCTGAATTTCTTGGCCACTTTGCCCGCGCTTATTTCAATGGTGTCCTCTATTTCCCTTGCGGTTCTGGGGTCTATTTCCTTGACGACTTCCCGGATTTTGAGGAGGATTTTTTTGGTCAACTGATCCCTGCTGATTTTTTTGGCTTTCATAAAAAACGGTTTTTTAATTGAGAAGAACTGATTTTAATTGGATTTTTATAGCGTTGCTGCACAAACCTACTGGATTATGATAGATTATCAAAATGTTACGTATATTTTACTGGCATTTTCACGCATTTTTTTTGCGAAAACAAACACCCGCACCGCCGCAAATAGAAAAAGCCCGCTGTAAACGGGCTTTTGGTACAGTGTTTTCCGGCTTTTCCGTGGCCCGTGTCAGTGGGTGGCAACGGAGGATTTTGGTTTGGCGGCTGGTTTCGCTTTCATGCCTGCCTTGTTTTTACCTTTGGATACCGCCTGTGTTTTCTGTGTTTTCTTCAGTGCCTTGCTGAATTTCCGGGCTACCTTCTCGGAATCTTTTATTACCGACTTGTGTACGCTTTTCGCGGCTTCGGGGTGGATGCCGTTTACAAGTGCTTGAATTGTTTCCGACAGTTTTACTGCCAATTGTTTTCTGGTGGTCTTTTCGGTTTCCATTTCTTTTCGCTTTTTGATTGGTGTTTAAACTCAGGGTGATTTGTTTTCCGCACAAAGGTACGCATTACGCGTATATTATGCTAATGTTACGCAAATGTTAACAAATTCAACCTTGGCTTCGATTCGCAGCCTACGTTTTAAATCGCTTCGGCGGTTTGCTTACGCCAGCATTCCCAAAGGATTATACCAATGCTCACCGACACATTGAGTGAGTGTTTGGTGCCGAACTGGGGAATCTCCACGCACACATCCGAATGGGCAAACAGTTTTTCGTCCACGCCAAAAACCTCATTTCCGAATACGAAACAGTGTTTTTCACCGGCCGACACCCGGAAATCCTGCAACGCCACGCTGCCCGCCGCCTGTTCCATCAGCACAATCCGGTAGCCTTCGGCCTTGAGTTTTTGCAGCGCATCCAGGCTGTTTTCCGCGTATTCCCACACCACGGATTCGGTTGCGCCCAGCGCGGTCTTGGCTATTTCGCGGTTGGGCGGCGTGGCGGTTATGCCGCACAAGACTATTTTTTCCACGGCAAACGCATCGCCCGTGCGGAACGCCGAGCCTACATTATGCGCACTCCGCACATTGTCCAGAAGAATGACGAAGGGATTTTTTTTCGTATTTTTGAAGTCCGCCACCGAAACACGGTTGAGGTCTTCCATGGAAAGTTTGTGCATGGAAATAAGGTTGAATGTGAGGCCAAGTATGAAATGAATGAATATCCGCCCGCAAAAATAGTATCTTTTTAAAAGCCCAAACCTACCCGCCCGGATTGCGCGGCGTACTGTTTCGAAAAGCCGCAACGCAGGTCAGACACTATGTGTCAGACCGGTAACCGGCATCGGCTTCCGGATGAACAGGCGGGTTTGGCCTTTTTGAAAGCTGAAAGCCCCGTCTTTAGCGGGGATACTATTTTGCGGCGCGATTTTTTGGCCGTTCGGCCAAGCGAGTCGCAGACTCGGAACCCTGTCCGTCCGGCAGGCGGGCAACCGTCGCGCGTTAAAAACGCGCGACAGACGACAACGCGACAGATGACAATAAATGACAGATAACCACTTTGAACCAATAGAATGAAAGCCGACGAAACGCCTTTGATGAAGCAGTACAACCAGTTCAAAACCAAACATCCGGGGGCTTTACTGCTGTTTCGCGTGGGCGATTTTTATGAGACT